>CAZGOH010000019.1:0-32114 GCA_964527195.1 uncultured Methyloversatilis sp. | reverse complement strand
CGGTCATCACGAAGCGGGCCTCGAAGCGCTCGCTGCGGTTTTGGTGGAAGGTCGGCCAGTGGTCGGCGCCGGGAATGATCGGCGCAAGGTGCGCCATCATCTGGCAGCCGTTGCAGATGCCCAGTGCGAAGGTATCGTGCCGCGCGAAGAAGGCGGCGAATTCGTCCTTCAGCTCCGGATGGAACAGCACCGACTTCGCCCAGCCCTGCCCCGCGCCGAGCACGTCGCCGTAGGAGAAGCCGCCGCAGGCGGCGAGGCCCTTGAAGTCGGCCAGATGCACGCGGCCGGCCATCAGGTCGGACATATGCACGTCATGGGACTGGAAGCCCGCGCGGTCGAAGGCGGCGGCCATCTCGACATGGCCGTTGACGCCCTGCTCCCTGAGGATCGCGACCTTGGGCCGCGCGCCGGTATTCACGAAGGGGGCTGCCGGATCGAAGCTCAAGGAGAGCGACAGGCCGGGATCGGCGGCGTCGAGCAGCGCATCGAACTCTTCCTGCGCGCAGTCCGGATCGTCGCGCAGTTGCGCGATCTGGTAGCTGACCTCGCTCCAGGCGCGCTGGAGGTCGATGCGTCTGGCCGTGAATGCGGGCTTGGCGTTGCGCCAGACGCGGATCTCGTCGGCGTCGTTGAGCGTGCCGATGCTGTGCGCGCAGGCGCCGAGGCCGGCGTCGCGCAGCGCCTGCATCACGGCGGCGCGGTCGGCGCGGCGGATCTGGATCACCGCGCCGAGCTCCTCGTTGAACAGCGCCGCGATCATGCGGTCGCGCATGCGGCCGTCGAGGATCTGCGGCATGCGCTCGATGCCATCCACGTCGTTCATCAGCGGGTCGTAGCAGAGCGCGTCGAGGTTGAGCGAAACGCCGAGGTGGCCGGCAAAGCTCATCTCGGCCACGGTGGCGAACAGCCCGCCGTCGGCGCGATCGTGGTAGGCGAGGATTTGCGGGCGCAGCTGCTGGATCGCGCCGAAGAAGCTCTTGAGCAGCGCCGCGTCGGCGTCGGGCGGCACGTCGCCGGACACACCATGCACCTGCGCCAGCGCCGAGCCACCGAGGCGGTTTTTCCCCTGCCCGAGGTCGATGAGGATCAGCTCGGTTTCGCCCTGTTCGTCCGACTGCAGCTGCGGCGTGAGGGTATTGCGAATATCGGCGCAGGGGGCGAAGGCGGTGGCGATCAGCGACAGCGGCGCAATCACCGCCTTGTCCTGTCCGCCATCGTTCCCCCCTTCGTTCCATTTCGTGCGCATCGACAGCGAATCCTTGCCGACCGGAATCGACACGCCCAGCGCCGGACAGAATTCGAGGCCGACGGCCTTGACGGTGTCGAACAGCGCGGCATCCTCGCTACCGTGTCCTGCCGCCGCCATCCAGTTGGCCGAAAATTTCACCTGGCCGAGGTCGGCGATCTGCGCCGCGGCGAGGTTGGTGATGGCCTCGCCAACCGCCATGCGGCCCGAGGCCGGCGCATCGAGCAGCGCCACAGGGGTGCGCTCTCCCATCGCGAAGCATTCGCCGAGGAACGTGTCATAGCCCATCGCCGTGACGGCGACGTCGGCCACCGGCGTTTGCCACGGGCCGACGAACTGGTCGCGCGCGGTGAAGCCGCCGACGCTGCGGTCGCCGATGGTGATCAGGAAGCTCTTGCTCGCCACGGCCGGCAGGCGCATGACGTCGAAGGCCGCCTTGTTTAGGTCGACCTTGCCGAGCTCGAGTGCGGGCATCGTCACGCGCCTGCGCTCGGCCCGGCGATGCATGCGCGGCGGCTTGCCGAGCAGCACGTCCATCGGCATGTCGACCGGCTTGTTGTTGAAATGGGCGTCCGCGACGACGAGCTGGCGCTCTTCCGTGGCCGCGCCGATCACGGCGTAGGGGCAGCGCTCGCGTTCGCACAGCGCGGAGAACTCCGCCAGCCGCTCGGGGGCGACGGCCAGCACGTAGCGCTCCTGCGCCTCGTTGCACCAGATCTCGCGCGGCGCCATGCCCGGTTCCTCGTTCGGCACGGCGCGCAGAGCAAACTGCGCGCCGCGGCCGGCATCGTTGGCCAGCTCCGGCATCGCATTCGAGATGCCGCCCGCGCCAACGTCGTGGATGGCGAGGATCGGGTTGCGGTCGCCCATTTGCCAGCAGCGGTCGATGACCTCCTGCGCGCGCCGTTGCATCTCCGGGTTGCCGCGCTGCACGGAAGCGAAGTCGAGATCGGCGGTGTTGGTGCCGGTGGCCATCGACGAGGCCGCGCCGCCGCCCAGGCCGATCAGCATGCCGGGGCCGCCGAGCTGGATCAGCTGCGTGCCGGCCGGGAACCGCTCCTTGAAGCAGTGCCGGTCGGCGATGTTGCCGACGCCGCCGGCGATCATGATCGGCTTGTGGTAGCCGCGCATCTCGCCGTTGAACGCCTGCTCGAAAGTGCGGAAGTAGCCGGCGAGGTTCGGCCGGCCGAACTCGTTGTTGAAGGCCGCCGCGCCGAGCGGCCCTTCGATCATGATTTCCAGGGCGGAAGCAATCCGGTCGGGTTTTCCATAACCGGACTCCCAGGGCTGGACGTAGCCGGGGATCTTCAGGTCGGAGACCGAGAAGCCGCACAGGCCGGCCTTGGGCTTGGAGCCGCGGCCGGTCGCACCCTCGTCGCGGATCTCGCCGCCCGAGCCGGTCGCCGCGCCCGGGAAGGGCGAGATCGCCGTCGGGTGGTTGTGGGTCTCGACCTTGGCGAGGATGTGGGTCGTGTCCTCGACATAGGAATACTTGTTGTCGGCGTCGGGAATGAAGCGCCGGATCTGCGCGCCCTCGACCACCGCGGCGTTGTCGGAATAGGCGACCACCGTGCCTTGCGGATGCGCCCTGTGCGTTTCGCGGATCATGCCGAACAGCGACAGCGGCTGATCCACGCCATCGACCGTCCACGAGGCGTTGAAGATCTTGTGGCGGCAGTGCTCGGAGTTCGCCTGGGCGAACATCATCAACTCGACGTCGGTCGGATTGCGGCCGGCTTTCGAGAAGTTTTCGACGAGGTAGTCGATCTCGTCCTCCGAGAGCGCCAGACCCAGCTCGCCATTGGCGGCGACCAGCGCGGCCCTGCCGCCGGAGAGAATGTCGACCGTGGTCAGCGGCTGCGGCGCGACATGGTGGAACAGTTGTTCGGCGGCGTCGATGCTGTCGAGCACCGACTCGGTCATGCGATCGTGCAGCCGGCCGATATCGACCTCGCCGGCGACGTGGTACGCAATACCCCGTTCGATACGGAGAATCGTGGCAAAGCCGCAGTGGTGGGCGATGTCGGTCGCCTTCGACGACCACGGCGAGATCGTGCCGAGGCGCGGGGTGATGAGAAGCAGCCTGCCCGAGGGCGCGGCCGGCAGTTGCACGGGGATGCCGAGCAGATCCTTGAGCCGTTCCAGTTCGCCGGCCTGTGGAACGGCGGCCGCTTCGAGAAAGTACCAGTGTTCGGCGCACAAGGGGACGCCGAGGTTTTCCCGCAGGCGCTGGAGTCGGGAAGGAGAAAGGGCGGCACCGCCGCGCAGAGCAAGGAATTCGGCCATGGAGGATATAGCTAATACGGGTAGTGGAAGGCGGCTGCAAGGCAGGGGTAGAATTATATTCTTCGATTGCTTCCGCCTCACCGACACATGGTCAAGATTCCCCCGCAGGAAATCGTCGGCAAGATCGCCTCGCTAACCGATCACCGCGATGTCGACGTGCTCGAGGTCAGCCTGCTCAAGACGGTCAACGAGATGCTCGTTCCGGACTGGGCGGCGATCTACCACGTGACGGACAGCAGCCCGCCCGAATTCGCGGTGAAGGTCGCGCACGGCGAACTCTCCCGCGATGCTCCCGATGAGTCGTTCTCCTCCCTGGCGGGCCAGCGGGGCGTCACGGCGTTCTCGATCATCGGCCGCGCCCGCGAAGTCATCGCCTACCTGTTGCTGCGCCGCGACGCGGAACTCTCTGTAGTCGAGCACCAGACCATGAGCGGCCTGTTCCGGATCTACGACAACTATCTTTCCGTGCTCAAGGATTCGCAGGTTGATCGCCTGACCGGCCTGCTCAACCGCAACACCTTCGATTTCCAGCTCGAAAAGGCGCTCAACCTGATCCGCGAGGTTTGCAAGGACGAAAAGAACGGCCATCGTCGCCCGCGCGATTCCGGCGCCTTTTTTGTCGGCGAGATCGACATCGACCATTTCAAGCGCATCAACGACAACTTCGGCCATCTCTACGGCGACGAGGTGCTGCTGATCATCGCGCGCATCCTGCAAAGCACCTTTCGCAAGACCGATCTCATCTACCGTTTCGGCGGCGAGGAATTCATCGTCATCGTCTATGTGGATAACGAGACCGAAGCCGAAATGACCTTCGAACGCCTGCGCCGCACGGTCGAAAACCACGCTTTCCCGCAAGTGGAGCGCATCACCGTCAGCATCGGCGTGACGCGCATCAACGATTCATCGATACCGATCGAACTGCTCGGCCACGCCGACCAGGCGCTCTATTACGCCAAGCACCACGGTCGCAATCAGGTGTGCTTCTACGAGAAGCTGCTCGCCGAAAAAAAGCTGACATCGCACCACAACCGCAACGAGATGATCCTGTTCGAAAACGATGGCTGATCGCCCGCCGGGGCGCACACCGTGCTACGGCACCTCCTCGACCATCAGCCAGACCTGTCGGTCATCGAACTGGTAGCCGCCCTGCACTGCCTGGCGCGTCGCGCCGGCAAGCGGAATCCACTCGCCGAGCCGGCCCGAGACCGTACTGACGACGCGCCGTATCTCGACGCTACCCGGTTGCGCGCCGGGCGCATCGTTTGCCGTCATGATCGCGAGCGTCACCTGGTCGCCGGCCAGACTGGGTTCGACATGAAATCCGGTACCGGTTTCGCGATGGGTCGTGGTCTCGGTCACGACCGGACCGCGCGGCGTTTGCACCACCTGCCGCGTCGTCATCGGCATCGACTGCCCGACGTTGATGAAGGCACGCCCCCCCTCGACCGTCCGCACCCGCTGCGCCACGTCCTCCCGGCCTGCCATGCGCGATTCGGCAATGCCGCCGTAAATGAGGGTGCGCCGCCCGATTTCGCCGCCGACGCTCGCCTGTCCGCCCTGCGCCGCTTGTCGGTCGGCGTGACGCACGCTGATGACGAGTTGGCGCAAGGGCCGGTCGAGAACATCGAGCACCTGGCGCAACTCGGCCCGATTGGCCGGCGTCGTGCGCACGAACAGTTTGTTCCCCTGCCCGCTCAGGGTGGCGCCCGGCGCCAGCAAGGGCCGCAGATTGGGCATCACCTGTTCGGCGGTGCGATGGTGCAGCGTGATGATCTCCAGCCCCTGGGCCAGCGCCGCCCCGTGCCACATCAGCAATACCGCCACCCAAACACGCACGCTCGTCATGCCGCACTCCTCCATGCGGGCGAGCATAGCCAAAATTCGCCGTCCCGTCAGGGCCGACTTTCGGCCCGCCCCGCGTTTTCCACCTCGAAAAAGGCTTCGACCTCACCGATCTCACGCGTGCGGCGCATCGGCGGCAGGCTTTGCCAGATACGGCGTCCGTAGGGTTTGTCTACGAGACGCGGGTCGCAGACCATGAGCACGCCGCGATCATCCTCGTCGCGAATCAGACGCCCGGCGCCCTGCTTCATGCTGATGACGGCGCGCGGCAGTTGCACCTCGAAGAAGGCGTTGCGGCCCTGACGCTTGAGGGCGTCGATGCGCGCGGCAAGCACGGGGTCGTCCGGCGGAGCAAAAGGCAGCTTGTCGATGACGACGAGCGAGAGCGCCTCGCCGCGCACATCGACGCCTTCCCAGAAGCTCTGGCTGGCAACGAGCACGGCGTTGCCCAGATGCCGGAAGCGTTCGAGCAGTTCGGTCTTCGCGCCCTGCCCCTGCATCATCAGCGGCATTTCGAGCCCCGCGCGGGCGATGCGGTCTTCCAGCAATTCGTGGATGCGACGCATGGCGCGCAAGGAAGTGCATAGCACGAAGGCGCGGCCGTTGGAGGCCCGGATCGCGGGCCAGGCGGCCTCGACCACGGCTTCGGAATACTCCGGATGGTTCGGGTCGGGCATGGCGGTCGGGCAGTAGAGCAAGGCCCGGTCGGGATAATCGAACGGGCTGTTCCAGCGGCCGGTGGCGGTTTCGTCGAGGCCGAGGCTCTGCCGGAAATGCGTGAAGTCGCTACCGACGGCGAGCGTGGCCGAGGTGAAGATCCAGGCGCGCGGATGGCCTTCGATCTGTTTTCTGAAGATGGGCGCGACGGACAGCGGCGTGAGATGGAAGTTCACCGCATGACTGCCGACTTCGAGCCACCGAACGGGCGGATCGGAATCGGTCGGCGTCTCGCCGGCCCCGACTTTCGGCGCCTGCTGCCACCGTCTCAGCATTGAAACGAGTTCGCCGCAACGATGCAGGCAGTTCGCCAGTCCTTCCGAGCGGCCGGCCTGGCTTTCGAGATGCATGCCGAGTTCGTCCAATCTGGCCTGCACGTCCCGAAGCGCGTCGATGGCCTGCGGATGCTGGAGCCACTGGGCGATGGCGAGGCGGCCTTCGTGACGGAAGGCGAGACGCAAATCCTTGGCGGCCTTGTCCAGCACACGGGTCGCTTCCTGCAGGGGCGGGTAGTCCTTGGCGGCGGCAGCGGCTTCGAGTTTCGTGTCGCGCGCCAGATCGAGCAGTTGACCCGTACCGACGCTTTCGCCGAAAAAAAATCCTGCCACGTCGGGCAACTGGTGCGCCTCGTCGAAAATCACGGTATTGCAGGCAGGCAGCAACTCGCCCATGCCGTCGTCCTTGAGCATGACGTCGGCGAAGAACAGGTGGTGGTTGACCACCACCACATCCGCTACCAACGCCTCGCGCCGCGCGGCGAGCACGAAGCAGTTCTTGATGTGGGCGCACTCCTGGCCGAGACAGTTCTCGCGCGTCGAGGTGGCGAGACGCCAGGCACCGGAATCTTCCGGCACGTCGGCGCACTCGGCCTTGTCGCCGCTGGCGGTGCCCCTGGCAAAACGGGCGATGGCGTGCAGGTGAGCGACCTCGCCGCGCGTGTTGAGACGGCCGGCGGCGAGCGCGCGATCCAGGTGGTGCGGGCAGACGTAGTTGGCGCGTCCCTTGAGCAGGGCAACCGTCAGGGGCAGCCCGAGAGCGTCGCGTACCGTCGGCAGGTCGCGGTTGAACAATTGGTCCTGTAGCGTCTTGGTGCCGGTGGAAACGATGACCTTGCCGCCGGACAGCAGGGCCGGAACCAGATAGGCGAAGGTCTTGCCGGTGCCGGTGCCGGCCTCGGCGACCAGCAGTCGATTGCCGGCGATGGCCTCGCGCACCGCATCCGCGAGTTCGACCTGCTGCTGGCGATGCCGGTAGCCGGCGATGGCCCGGGCCAGGCGGCCATCCGCGGCGAACAGGCGGTCAGTATCGAGGTGGGTGGACATGGCGGGCGGCGGATGGTAGCACGCGTTCGGCAAGTTGGTTGTTGCGGCGCAATATGCAAAAATGACGATCAACCAACGGCATGATCCTTGCTGCACGTGCCTTGTATCTCAAGCAGCGGCAAGGAATGCCGTTATTCAGTCAAGAAATTTTGCAGCGCAGAAACACGGGGCAACACCATGAACATGAGCAATGTTGGCAAATTCGAAAGCCTGAAAATCGTTAACGCCTTCGATAAGGCTCTCATCGACCTCTACGGCATCAACATGACGGATGCCCGCATCACGCGCTATGAGGTTCTCGTCAGCTACGGCGAAACCGGCTGCCCGACCCAGTCGGCCCGGGAATTCGGCAGGAAGCGTGGCATGACGCCGCTGCCGGAAGAGCCGCTGGCGACCGCTGCCTGAAATGGCGTGGGGCGGGCCGGGAAGTCAGTGCAAACCGGCCGCGACGGCCAGCATTTTCTCGGCGCGCAGGCGGCGCGCCTCTTCGGGGGTCAAGCCGACCAGGGATTCTGGCGGCAGGGGAACATCCCAGTGGGACTGGAACAGATCGACGTCCTCTCCGGTATCGAGATGCGCCCGATAGATCTTCTCCTGATACGCCGGGGCACCCGGCAAAGCGACCAGTTCGACCGACTGGATGATCATGTTTTCACCTCGTTTGCCTCAAAAAAGCACGAGACGTAGACTGCGCCTAACGGGGCGCGCTCTCAAGGCAAAGAACAAGGGAAAAAACCGCGCTGCTCCGACGGCGCGGGCAGGCGGCTTTGGCTAATCCCAAAGCAGGCGGGGCGCCCGCTTGTGGCAGGCGCCCCGCTCTTGTTTCCTCCTCCGGATCGGATGTTTTGTCAGATGCCCTGCTTCAACTGATCGAGAATGGCAGGGTTTTCGAGCGTGGAGGTATCTTGGGTGACCTCTTCGCCCTTGGCCAGCGAGCGCAGCAGACGACGCATGATCTTGCCGGAACGCGTCTTCGGCAGGTTGTCGCCGAAACGGATGTCCTTCGGCTTGGCGATCGGACCGATCTCCTTGCCGACCCAGTTGCGCAGTTCGTTGGCGATCTTCTTGGCATCCTCACCCGACGGGCGGGTACCCTTGAGCACGACGAAGGCGCAGATCGCCTCGCCGGTCAGGTCGTCGGGACGGCCCACCACGGCGGCCTCGGCCACCAGCGGGTTGGCAACCAGCGCCGATTCGATCTCCATGGTGCCCATGCGGTGGCCGGAGACGTTCAGCACGTCGTCGATGCGGCCCATGATGGTGAAGTAGCCGGTCTTGGCATCGCGCACCGCGCCGTCGCCGGCAAGGTAGAGCTTGCCGCCGAAATCGGGCGGATAGTAGGACTTCTTGAAGCGGTCGGGATCGCCCCAGATGGTGCGGATCATCGACGGCCAGGGCTTCTTGACGACCAGGAAGCCGCCGTTGCCCCAAGGGACGTCGTTGCCGGTCTCATCGACGATGGCGGCCTGGATGCCCGGGAAGGGCAGCGTGCAGGAGCCCGGCACCAGCGGCGTGACGCCCGGCAGCGGGGTGATCATGTGGCCGCCGGTCTCGGTCTGCCAGAAGGTGTCGACGATCGGGCAACGGCTGCCGCCAACGTTGTCGTAGTACCACATCCAGGCCTCGGGGTTGATCGGCTCGCCGACCGAACCGAGGATGCGCAGCGTCTTGAGGTCGTAGTTCTTCGGATGGGTGGTCGGGGTGCCTTCCGAGGCCTTGATCAGCGAGCGGATCGCGGTTGGCGCCGTGTAGAAGATGGTGACCTTGTGGTCCTGGATCATCTTCCAGAAGCGGCCGGCGTCCGGATAGGTCGGGACGGATTCGAACACGATCTCGGTCGCGCCGCAGGCGAGCGGGCCGTAGGTGATGTAAGTATGGCCGGTGACCCAACCGATGTCGGCGGTACACCAGAAGACATCGTCCTTCTTGATGTCGAAGGTCCACTTCATCGTCAGGACGGCATGCAGCAGGTAGCCGCCGGTGCTGTGCTGGACGCCCTTGGGCTTGCCGGTGGAGCCGGAGGTGTAGAGCAGGAAGAGCGGATGCTCGGCATCCACCCACTCGGGTTCGCAGGTGTCAGACTGGTTGGCGACGACCTCGTGATACCAGACGTCGCGGCCGGCAACCATGTTGCAGGCCCCGCCAGTGCGCTTGATGACGAACACGTTCTTGACCTGGTGTCCCTGCGCCAGGTTGAGCGCTTCATCGACGGCCGGCTTGAGCGGAATGGCCTTGCCGCCGCGGCACTGTTCGTCCATGGTGATGACGGCAACCGCGCCGGCGTCGAGGATGCGCTCCTCGAGCGACTTGGCGGAGAAGCCGCCGAACACGACGGAGTGGATCGCCCCGATGCGGGCGCAGGCCTGCATCGCGACGATGCCCTCGACGGACATCGCGACGTAGATCAGGACGCGGTCGCCCTTCTTGATGCCGCTGGCGCGCAGGGCATTGGCGAACTTGCTGACGCGGCCGAGCAGATCCTTGTAAGTGACCTTGGTGACGGAACCGTCATCGGCTTCGAAGATGAGGGCGACCTTGTCGCCGAGGCCGGCTTCGACGTTCTTGTCGAGGCAGTTGTAAGAAACGTTCAGTTTGCCGTCCGCGAACCACTGGTAGAACGGCGCATTGGATTCGTCGAGTACCGTGTTGAAGGGCTCTTTCCAGACCAGATGCTCCTTGGCCAGGCGCCCCCAGTAGCCGGCATAGTCCTGCTCGGCTTCCTTGCACAGCGCCTCGTAGGCGGCCATGCCGGAAATGGTGGCTTTTTTGACAGTCTCTTCGGAGGGCGGGAAGATGCGGCTTTCCTGCATGACCGATTCGATGGCGCTCACTGGGATTTCTCCTCTCGCAATGACGTTGATGCAACATGTTGATGGGATTCCGGATGGCCGGCGTTTTTTTATTTCTTGGCCGCGATTCTAGCCCATCATTACAGACGCCGAAGCTTACATGGCACTTACGCTCCGGCCTCCGGCGCGCCGGTTCGCGCAGAGGGCGCGTGTAGAATTTCGCCACGAAAAAAACCGGAGGGAGTCCGTTATGTCAACGCCAATTCAGCAGGAAGATTTCATCGCCTCCATCGCCGATGCCTTCCAGTTCATCAGCTACTACCATCCGCTCGACTACATCCAGGCCCTCGGCCGTGCTTACCAGCGCGAGGAAAGTCCGGCGGCCAGGGACGCGATCGCCCAGATCCTCACCAACAGCCGCCTATGTGCCGAAGGCAAACGCCCGATCTGCCAGGACACCGGCATTGCGGTGGTCTTTCTGAAAATCGGCATGCATGCGAAATGGGACACCAAGCTGTCGATCCAGGAGATGGTCAACGAAGGCGTACGCCGCGCCTACAACCATCCGGACAACAAGCTGCGTGCCTCGGTGCTGCTCGATCCGGCCGGCAAGCGCACCAACAGCAAGGACAATACCCCGGCCGTCATCCACTACGAGATGGTCGCCGGTGATCACGTCGAAGTCATCTGCGCCGCCAAGGGTGGCGGTTCGGAAAACAAGTCGAAGTTCTACGCGCTGAATCCCTCCGACTCCATCGTCGACTGGGTGCTGAAGACCGTGCCGACCATGGGCGCCGGCTGGTGCCCGCCGGGCATCCTTGGGCTAGGTATCGGCGGCACGCCGGAGAAGGCGATGCTGCTCGCCAAGGAGTCGCTGATGGCGCCGGTCGATATCGATGAGTTGATTGCCCGTGGTCCGAAGAATCGCATCGAGGAACTGCGCCTCGAACTCTACGAGAAGGTCAACGCGCTCGGCATCGGTGCACAGGGCCTCGGCGGCCTGACCACCGTGCTCGACGTCAAGATCATGGATTACCCGACCCACGCCGCCAGCCTGCCGGTGGCGATGATCCCCAACTGCGCCGCGACGCGCCACGTGCATTTCCACCTCGATGGCTCCGGCCCGGCCAAGCTCGAACCGCCGAGCCTCGACCAGTGGCCGCAAGTGTCCTGGCAGCCGGATACCGAGAAATCCACCCGCGTCAATCTCGATACCCTGACGCCCGCCGAAGTCGCTGCCTGGAAGCCCGGCCAGACGCTGCTGCTCAATGGCAAGATGTTGACCGGCCGCGACGCCGCGCACAAGCGCATCCAGGACATGCTGGCCAAGGGCGAAAAGCTGCCGGTCGATTTCACCAACCGCGTCATCTACTACGTCGGCCCGGTCGATCCGGTGCGCGACGAAGTCGTCGGTCCGGCCGGTCCCACCACGGCGACGCGCATGGACAAGTTCACCGAAATGATGCTGGCGCAAACCGGCCTGATCTCGATGGTCGGCAAGGCCGAGCGCGGCCCCGCGGCGATTGAGGCAATCAAGAAGCACAAGTCAGCCTACCTGATGGCGGTTGGCGGTGCCGCCTACCTCGTGGCGAAAGCGATCAAGGGGGCCAGGGTGGTCGGCTTCGCCGATCTGGGTATGGAGGCGATCTACGAATTCGAGGTCAAGGACATGCCCGTCACGGTCGCGGTGGACTCGACCGGCACGTCGGTGCATCAGACGGGGCCGCGCGAGTGGCAGATGAAAATCGGCAAGATTCCCGTGGTCGCGGGCTGATGATCGCCGTCCTGCCAGCGCCGACTTTCAGACTGCCTTGATCGGCGTATTCGATTCCGGCCTGGGCGGCCTGTCGGTGCTGGCCGCCATCGCCCGCGAATTGCCGCGCGCCGATCTCGTCTATCTGGCGGATACCGCTCATGTGCCCTACGGCGACAAGCCGCCGGACTTCATCGCCGCCCGGGTGCTCGCCATTGGCCGGCATCTTGCCGACAGCGGCTGCAATCTGCTGGTGGTCGCCTGCAATACCGCCACGACTGCCGCCATCCAGACCCTGCGCGATGCCCTGCCCCACATTCCGGTGGTCGGCGTCGAGCCCGGCGTCAAACCGGCCGCGCAGTCCTCCCGTTCCCGCCGCATCGCCGTCCTCGCCACCGAGGCGACGGCGCAAAGTCACCGGCTCGCCCAGCTGATCGAGCACCATGCCGCGGGCGTGCGCGTCGAGGTCGTCCCCTGCCCGGGCTGGGCCACCCATGTCGAAACGCTCCAGCCGGATACGCCAGCCTTCCGTACCGAGGTCGCGGCGAAAGTCGCCCCGCTGCTGGAATCCGGCGTCGATCGCGTCGTGCTTGGCTGCACGCATTACGCCTTCCTGACGCCAATCATCCAACCGCTGCTGGCCGAGCGTGCGGAAATCGTCGATGTCGCGGCCGCCATCGCCCGCCAGGTCGTGCGCATCGGCGGCCAGCGCGACGGTCATGCCGGCCTGTGGCTACAGGCAACCGCGCGCCCGGAGCGGCTTGCCACGGCCCTTCCTGCTCTTGGCCTCGGCACGCTCGCCGCGCGCGTTCGCACCGTCGAAAAGGTCAGCGTCTAGCTGGCGCACGGGCGAGATAGATCACGGCCGCGAGAATCGCCGCCGCGCCGATCAGTTGGAGCCCGGTGACCGACTCGCCCAGCACCAGCGCCGCCAGGCCGAGCGTCACCAGCGGTTCCAGCGTGGACAGGGTCGAAGCATCCGCCGCCCCGAGTTTTTCGAGTCCCTTGAAAAAACCGAGGATGGCGATCAGTGTCGAGAACAGCGCGATCGCCAGGATCGCGCTCCAGCCGGTCGTCGTCGCCGGTAGGGCCAGGCCGCCGCCAAACGCCATGAACCCATAGACGAGCGCCGCCGACAACATCACCACCGTGGCGGCGGCCAGGGGGCCGACGCGTGGCATGACGCCCTCGCCGGCGAGGATGTAGGCCGAATAGATGAAAGCCGCCGCGATGCCGAGCAGGATGCCCGGCAATTGGCTATGCAGGTCGCCGCCAATGGTCAGCGCCGTGCCAATCAGCGCGATCATCACCGCCCAGGCGCGGCCCTTGCCGATCACGCGCTTGAACAGCAGGGCCGACAAGACGACGACGATGGCCGGGTACAGGTAGAGCAGCAGCGCGACCAGTCCGGCACTGGCGTATTGCAAGGCGGCGAAATAGCTGAAGGACTGGCCAACGTAGCCGATGGCGCCCATCGCCACCAGCCAGAGCAGGTTGCGGCCGCTCGGCCAGCACATGCCGCGCCACAGGCCCCAGCCAGCGAGCAGCGCGCCGGCGATGGCGAAACGCAGGAAGAGCATCGTGGATAGCGAAACGCCATCCCGGTAGGCCAGCTTGGCGAAGATCGCCATGGCACCGAAACCGGCCGCCGAAACGATGATCCAGGCGACGCCTTGCCAGCGTTCTGAAAGATGCATTGCTGTCGGGACGCGAAAACCGGGCCGGACGAGTGGCCCGGACAGGATCAGTGCAGGTGTGCGCCCTCGCCATGCACATGGCCGTGCGCGATTTCCTCGGCGGTCGCGGCACGCACATCGCTGACGGTGCAGGAAAACAGCAGCGCCATGCCGGCCAGCGGATGGTTGCCATCGACCACGACCTTGTCTTCGGCGATATCGGTGATGGTGTAGAGCATGTCGTCGTCGCCCTCTTCCGTGGCGCGCTCGAATTGCATGCCGACCTCGATCTCTTCCGGAAACATCTCGCGCGACTCGACCAGCACGAGTTCGGCGTCGAATTCGCCAAAGGCTTCCTCGGGTTGCAGGCGGATGTCTTTCCGGAAGCCGGCGGTCTGTCCTTCGAGTTCGTTCTCGATCTTCTCGAAGATGCCGCCATGTCCGCCATGCAGATAGACCAGCGGCCTTTCGCCCGCATCGATGAGATTGCCCTCGCTGTCGGTGACGCGATAGGCGAGGGTGACGACGGTATTCGGGCCGATCTGCATGTGGGTGGCTCCTGGGTGGGAAATTATCGGGCGGCTACTTGCCGTTGATCTGCTTGACCAGTTTGAACACCTCGGCGGCGTGGCCTTTCGGCGAGATGTCGTGCAAGGCATGACGCACGATGCCCTGCCGGTCGATGACGAAAGTCGAACGGATGAGGCACAGGCGCTTGTGGCCATCGTGTTCGCGGTAATGCATCACGCCGTATTTGCGGCACACCTCGCCATCCTCGTCGGACAGCAGGCGGATCGACAGGCCGTGCTTGTCGCGAAAATCCGCATGGGCGAGACAGTCGTCGCGCGAGACGCCGATCACCTGGCAGCCCAGGCGATTGAAATCGTTCTCGTGATCGGAAAAATCGATGGCTTCGAGCGTGCAATACGGCGTGCCGTCCTTCGGGTAGAAGAACAGCACCACATGTTGCTTGCCGTGCAGCGATGCAAGATCGAAAAGCTCCATGTCGGCATCGGGCAGCACGAAAGGGGGCGCGGGTTGTCCGGTGTGCAGCTGCATCGTGTTTCTCTCTCCGTGGTTCGCGGCGCAAGCGGCGCAGGCCCGTTCGCGTGCCTTGTTGCGTGCGCGTCCTTGTCATTGTCCGGAAGATTGTAACCGAGTCGCAGCACCCTTCCCGCGGGTCGTCGACGATTCAGCGCGCGGATGCCGCGGCGTGCAGCGGGGCGCGCAGCAGACGTTCGAAATCTGCCGGGGCGACGTACTGGAGAACTTCCCTGCCCTTGCCGTCGATCTGCAGGTCGAGACCCAGTTCCGGATAGAGAAAATGCTCGCGCTGCTCGCCGCCCGGAATGCGCTCCGCCGGAGCGCCGAAACGCTCGATGACCGCGCGTTCGTCGAGACTGGCGGCGGGAATGAAGGCGATGCCGATGATCGCCCGCGCGTCGGCCGCTTGCAGGTCTTCCGCTGCCAGGGTGATCCGCCGCGTCGTGCTTTCCATAAATTCGGCCTTGCGCGCGCGCGCCAGCATGGCAGCGCGTTCCTCTGCCGAGGACGCCAGCGTCAGCACCAGTTTGCCGCCGAGCGCACCGATGGCGAAGCTCTCGTAGTAGGCCTCGAGCGATCCGCCGTCGCCCGGCGCCACGATCAGGGCAACCGCCGGCGCCTCGCGGCGCAGCGTGCGCGCCTCGGCCAGCGTGCTGCGACCCGGCACCAGGCCGAATACGCGCGTCGCACCGTCGGGCAAGCGCTCGACCTGCCAGGGCAGGCCCTGTTCGGGGAGCGTGCGGCGCGCTTCGTCCCCGGAGGGCAGCAGCAGGGGCAGGGCCAGCAAGGCCAGCAGTGCGAGGAGGAAAAGGGCGAAGGCTTTCATTGCAATAAGGGAGAAACGACAAGGGCGCCGAAAGTCGGCGCTGGCGCAACGGCAACCTATAATGCGCGGCCCTGCATCCGAGCGCCGCATTCTATGTCAAGCCGCCCCGCGCGATCCTCCGCCAAATCCCCAGCGAAAAATCTCGAAACCTTCGCCAATCCGGCCGCGCAGCGCGACTACCGGATTCACATGGAAATCCCGGAATTCACCTGCCTGTGCCCGAAAACCGGCCAGCCGGATTTCGCCGTGCTGACGCTCGACTACGTGCCCGACCGGCTTTGCGTGGAACTCAAGAGCCTCAAGCTCTACATCTGGAGCTTCCGCGACGAGGGCCACTTCCATGAGGACGTGACCAACCGCATCCTCGACGACCTCGTGGCGGCGACTCAACCGCGCTTCATGCGTCTGACCGCCCGTTTCTATGTGCGCGGCGGCATCTTCACCAACGTCGTCGCCGAACATCGCAAGAAGGGCTGGAAACCCGCGCCCGCCGTGGCGCTCGACGACTTGCCGAACCAGTCGAACACGCGGGGATGATGGCCATGAATCCCGATCTCGACAAGCTCCAGCCCTACCCTTTCGAGAAGCTGCGCGCCCTGTTCGCGCAGGATGTGCCGCCCGCCGGTCTCGCCGAAATCCGGCTGCACATCGGCGAACCGCAGCATGCCACCCCGCCGTTCGTCAAAGACGCATTGAGCGGCAATCTCGCCGGCCTGGCGAACTATCCGACCACCAACGGTAGCGACGCACTGCGTGCAGCCATCGCCGACTGGATCGGCCGGCGCTACGCGATTCCCGCGCCCGACGCAGCGCATCAGGTATTGCCGGTCAACGGCTCGCGCGAAGCCCTGTTCGCCTTCGCGCAGGCGGTCGTCGCCCGCAAACACAGGCAACCGGTCGTCGTCGCGCCCAATCCCTTCTACCAGATCTACGAAGGCGCGGCACTGCTGGCTGGCGCACGGCCGTTCTTCCTCAACCAGACGCCCGAAGACGGTTTCACGATGGACTGGACGCGCGTGCCCGCCGAGGTCTGGGAAGATTGCCAGCTCGTCTATGTCTGCTCGCCGGGCAATCCCACCGGCAAGGTGATGGGGCTGGACGAATGGCGCGCCCTGTTCAAACTCGCCGACCGCCACGGCTTCGTCATCGCCGCCGACGAGTGCTATTCGGAAATCTACTTCGACGAGACGGCGCCGCCTCTCGGCGGACTCGAAGCCGCGCACAGGCTCGGCCGCGACGACTATCGCAATCTCGTCATGTTCAGCAGCCTGTCGAAGCGTTCGAACGTGCCGGGACTGCGCTCCGGCTTCGTCGCCGGCGATGCCGCGATCCTGAAAAAATTCTGGCTCTACCGAACCTATCACGGCTGCGCGATGGCGCCGCCCGTGCAGATCGCCAGCGCCGCCGCCTGGCGCGACGAGGCACATGTGCGCGAAAACCGCCGCCTGTACGCCGAAAAATTCGCGCAGGTCACCCCCGTCGTCGCCCGTTATCTGCGCATCGCGCAACCGGACGCCGGCTTCTATCTCTGGGCGGACGTTTCCCCCACGGGGCTTTCCGACACCGAATTCGCCCGCCGCCTGCGCGCTCAATATAATGTGAGCGTCCTGCCCGGCAGCTATCTCGCCCGCGAGGCCGCCGGCCGCAATCCCGGTCGCGATTTCGTCCGCATCGCCCTGGTCGCCGGCCCGGACGAGTGCCTCGAAGCCGCCCATCGCATCGCCCGCTTCTGTGAATCGCCCTGAACCCCGCAAAGGAACCCTCATGCACGAACTCGAAACCCTCATCGACCAGGCCTGGGAAGACCGCGCCAGCCTGAAGCCCGGCTCCGCCCCCGCCCGCGTCGGCCAGGCCGTCGAACACATCCTTGCCGAACTCGATGCCGGCCGCCTGCGCGTCGCCGAGAAAATCGACGGCCAATGGGTGACCCACCAGTGGATCAAAAAGGCCGTGCTGCTCTCCTTCCGCATCGAGGACAACGTCATGATGGACAGCGGCGCGATCCGCTACTACGACAAGGTGCCGACCAAGTTCGCGCGCTACGACAACCATGCGTTCCAGAAAGGCGGCTTCCGCGTCGTGCCGGGCGCCGTGGTGCGCCGCGGTTCCTACATCGCGCCTTCGGTCGTCCTCATGCCCAGCTTCGTGAATATTGGCGCCCATGTCGGCGAAGGCACGATGGTGGATACCTGGGCCACCGTCGGCTCCTGCGCGCAGATCGGCAAGAACGTGCATTTGAGCGGCGGCGTCGGCATCGGCGGCGTGCTCGAGCCCTTGCAGGCCAACCCGACCATCATCGGCGACAACTGCTTCGTCGGCGCGCGTTCCGAGGTCGTCGAGGGCGTCATCGTCGAGGACAACTGCGTGATCTCGATGGGCGTCTTCATCGGCCAAAGCACCAAGATCTACGACCGCGCCACCGGCGAGATCATCTACGGCCGCGTGCCGGAAGGCTCGGTGGTGGTCAGCGGCAACCTGCCTTCGAAGGATGGCAGCTACAGCCTCTACTGTGCCGTCATCGTCAAGAAGGTCGACGCGCAGACACGCTCCAAGACCAGCATCAACGAACTGCTGCGCGACTGACGAAAGGAGCCTCGCCATGGGGACGATGGACAAGCTGTTCCGGCTGATGTCGGAAAAAAAGGCGAGCGACCTGTTCATTTCGGTCGGCGCGCCGATCACCATCAAGATCAACGGCGTTTCGGTGCCGGTGAATCCCCAGACACTCGACATCCCGACCGTGCAGGGGCTGCTCGCCGAGGTGCTGACGCCCGAGCAGATCGCCGAATTCCAGGAAGCCCACGAGTTGCAGACCCGCAAGGTCGTCTATGACGTGGGCGTCTTTCGTCTTTCCTGCTTCTACCAGCGCGGCACCCAGGCCATGGTGACGCGCTTCATCCCGACCGAGATTCCCGTCTTCGACACCCTGGGGCTGCCGCAAATCCTCAAGGAAGTCATCATGGAGAAGCGCGGCCTGGTGCTGATGGTCGGTGCCACCGGCTCCGGCAAGACGACGACGCTCACCTCCTTGCTCGATTACCGCAACCAGAACGTCAGCGGCCACATCCTGACGCTGGAAGACCCGCTCGAATTCCTCTTCAAGAACAAGAAGTCGATCATCAACCAGCGCGAGATCGGCTCGGACGCCAAGACCTTCCAGATCGGCCTGAAGAACGCCCTGCGCCAGGCGCCGGACGTCATCTTCATCGGCGAGATCCGCGACAAGGAAACCATGAGCCAGTCGCTGGCCTATGCGCAGTCGGGCCATCTGTGCATCGCCACCTTGCACGCCAACAACAGCTACCACTCGCTGGCGCGCATCATCAGCTTTTATCCGCTGGAAAACCGCCCCGCCCTGCTCGCCGATCTCGGCGTCACGCTCAAGTGCATCATTTCGCAGCGCCTCATCAAGAAGCCGGACGGCACCCGTACTCCCGCCTGCGAGGTGATGCTCAACTCGCGCTACATCGGCGAACTGATCGAAAAGGGCGATCTCAACGCCATCAAGGAGGCGATGGAAAAAACCCTCGCTCCCGGCTCGCAGACCTTCGAACAGTCGCTGTTCAACCTGTACCAGGAAGGCGTCATCACTCTGCAGGAGGCGCTCGGCAACGCCGATTCGGCCAACAACCTGCACTGGCTGATCAACAACGCCAGCGTCGGCCGACGCGCCGACGCGGCGCCGTCGGTCGCCCCGGAGGCCCCACCGGAAGCCACCGCCAGCGCCTCGTCGGGCGGCGCGAACTTCTCCGAATTCACCCTCAAGATGGATTGAACGGTGTCGGCGACCCTCGCACTGGCGAAAGCCCTCATCGCCCGCCGCTCGATCACCACCGAAGACGCCGGCTGCCTCGACCTGATCGCGGAACGCCTCGCCCCGCTCGGCTTCGTCTGCGAACGCATGGACAGCACCGGCCCCACCGGCCTGGTCCGCAACCTGTGGGCGCGCCGCGGCGAAGCAAAGCCGCTGATCGTCTTCGCCGGCCACACCGACGTGGTACCGCCCGGTCCGCTCGACCAGTGGCAATCCGACCCGTTCGTGCCGACCGAGCGCGACGGCAAGTTGTACGGACGCGGCGCCGCCGACATGAAAACCTCGGTGGCCGCCGCCGTGGTTGCCGTCGAGCGCTTGCTGGCCGATGGCACGCCGCGCGGCTCGATCGCCTTCCTGCTGACCTCTGACGAGGAGGGCGACGCCACCGACGGCACGCTCAAGGTCGTCGAAACCCTCAAGGCGCGCGGCGAAATGCTCGACTGCTGCATCGTCGGCGAACCGACCTGCGTCGACCGCCAAGGCGACACGATCAAGAACGGCCGGCGTGGCTCGCTGTCGGGCAAACTTGTCGTCAGGGGCATCCAGGGGCACGTCGCCTACCCGGAAAAAGTGAGGAACCCGATCCATCAGGTCGCGCCGGCACTGGCCGAACTCGCCGCCATGCGCTGGGACGAGGGCAGCGACTTCTTTCCGCCGACCAGTTTCCAGATTTCCAACATCCGCGCCGGCACGGGCGCCACCAATGTCGTCCCCGGCGTCTGCGAAGTGCTGTTCAACTTCCGTTTCTCGACCGCGAGCACGGCGGACGGGCTGCAAAACCGCGTGCATGCCATTCTCGATTCGCACAAGCTCGAATACGACATCGCCTGGACGCTCGGCGGCCGGCCCTTCCTCACCCGCCCGGGACGACTGGTCGAAGCCTTGAGCGCGGCCATACGCGAGGAAAGCGGGGGGACCCCGGAACTGTCCACCAGCGGAGGCACTTCGGATGGCCGCTTCATCGCCGACATCTGCCCCGAGGTGGTCGAATTCGGTCCGGTCAACGCGACGATCCACAAAATCGACGAATGTGTCGTCATCGCCGACATCGAGCCCCTGGCGCGCATTTACGCGTCCACGTTGCGCACGCTACTGGCCTGACACACCAAAAAGAAGACCAACCAATGACACAGATCGCCACTGCTGGCGCCGCTTCGCTGCATTCCGAAGAGGCCAACCGCCTCGCCAGGCCCATCATTGTCGCGCAACTCCGCAAGGAAATCGAACACCTGTTGCGCGGATGAGGTTTTTTGCCGATATGATGCGGACCCGCGACCGATTCATCCTCATGCAATTCGGGCCCACGCTGGCCGACCGATAATATGCTGAATACGACCTTTTCCGATGCCGAGCTTGCCAGGATCTGTGAGCAGTCCCTGTTTTACGTTTGCGCCTGCCCGGCGCAGATATCCATGGAAATCGGCAAACTGCGCGCGCTTTACGCCTACCAGTCCGGCTGTATCAACGGTAGCGAAAACGATGTCCAGGTGCACCAGCGCATTGCCGCAACAACGAAGATCGCGCATGCCGAAATGGAACGTTGCCTCGATGATGTGCTGCAACTGGAAGGCTGGGACCGCGCCACCCTGGAAATGCCCGCCAATCTGCAAAAGCGTCTGAAAAGCGCCATCCTCTGAGCGCCCCCCGCCCGGGAGTTCGGTGCATTCTGTCCATGTTTTCCCCCATCGACGAACTCGTCACACTCCGCGACTGGCTGCGCTGGGGTACGAGCCGCTTCAACGCGGCCGGGCTCTTTTTCGGCCACGGCTGCGACAACGCCCACGACGAAGCGGCCTGGCTGATCCTGCATGCGCTGCACCTGCCGCCTGATCGTCTCGACCCCTACCTTGACGCACGCCTGGCACACGACGAGCGCAAGGCGGTGATGGAGTTGCTCGAACGGCGCATCACACAACGCATTCCGGCTGCCTATCTGGCCCACGAAGCCTGGCAGGCCGGCCTGCGCTTTTACGTGGATGAACGCGTGCTGATCCCGCGCTCCTATTTCGCCGACCTGCTCGCGGAAGGCCTTGCCCCCTGGGTCGAAGACCCCCAGGCGGTAACCGCCGCGCTCGATCTGTGCACGGGCTCCGGCTGTCTCGCCATCCTGATGGCGCATGCATTCCCCGACGCGAAGATCGACGCCGCGGACATTGCCGCCGACGCACTGGAAGTGGCCCGGCGCAACGTCGCCGATCACGGCATGCAAGAGCGCGTCCGCCTGCTGTGCGGCGATCTGTTCGACGCCGTCGGCAAGCGCCGCTACGACCTCATCCTCAGCAACCCGCCCTACGTGACCGCGCAGGCGATGCGCGATCTGCCGCCGGAATACCGCCACGAACCGGCAGGCGCGCTGGCCGCCGGCGACGACGGGCTGGATATCGTACGGCGCATCCTCGCCGGCGCGAAGGCGCACCTCAAGCCCGGGGGGCTGCTTGCGGTGGAAGTCGGCCACAACCGGGCCATCGTCGAGAGTGCCTTTCCCGCCCTGCAGCTGACGTGGGTCGATACCGACAGCGGCGCCGGCAAGATCTTCCTGCTCCGGCGCGAAGACCTGCCCTGAAAAGTCGGCCCCGGCGGCACGCCGGTCAGTACGAGCCGGCCAAGGCGTGGTTTTCGAAACGCGTGTATTCGCCGAGGAAGGTGAGCTTGACGGTGCCGGTTGGGCCGTTGCGGTGCTTGCCGAGGATGACTTCGGCGACGCCTTTCTCGGTGGTATCCGGCTTGTAGTACTCGTCGCGGTACATCATCAGGATGATGTCCGCGTCCTGTTCGATGGCGCCGGATTCGCGCAGGTCTGACATCAGCGGCCGCTTGTCGTTGCGTTCTTCCACCTTGCGCGAAAGCTGCGACAGCGCGATCACCGGCACATGCAGTTCCTTGGCGAGCGCCTTGATCGAGCGCGAAATTTCCGAAATCTCCGTGGCGCGGTTTTCGTTGTCCTTGGTCGAGGTCATCAGCTGAATGTAATCGATGACGATCAGGCCGAGGTGACCGCACTGCCGATACAGGCGCCGCGCGCGCGCGCGCAGGTCGGAAGCGTTGATGGCGCCGGTTTCGTCGATGTGGATCGGCGCCTCGTGGAGCTTGCCCAGCGCCATCGACATCTTTTCCCAGTCCTCGTCGTTGAGCTGGCCGGTACGGATCTTTTTCTGGTCGAGCCGGCCGGCCGAGGAAAGAAAACGCATCGCCAGCTGCGGCCCCGACATTTCCAGGCTGAAGATCGCCACCGGCTGGCGCAGTTCCATGCCGACGTGCTCGGCGATATTGAGCGCGAAGGCGGTCTTGCCCATCGACGGACGCCCGGCGACGACGATCATGTCGCCCGGTTGCAACCCCGAGGTCATCTTGTCGAGGTCGTGGAAACCGGTCGCCAGGCCGGTGATGTCGGAAGGATTCTCGCGGTTGTAGAGCACCTCGATGCGCTCGACGACGTCGCCGAGCAGCGGTGTGATGGCCTGGAAACCCTGCGTGGAGCGACTGCCGCTCTCGGCGATCTCGAAGACTTTCTGCTCTGCCATGTCGAGCAGCTGCTTGACATCGCGCCCGGCGGGATTGAGCGCCGCACCGGCGATCTCGTCGCCCACCGTGACCAGCTTGCGCAGCACCGCCCGCTCATGGACGATCTCGGCATAGCGGCGGATGTTGGCGGCCGACGGCGTGGCGTTGGCGATCTCGCCCAGATAGGCGAGGCCGCCGGTCTGGTCGGCCTCGTTGGCATTCTCGATGGACTCGAAAACCGTCACCACGTCGGCCGGCCGGCCGGTTTCGACCAGCTTGCGGATGTGCAGGAAGATGCGGCGGTGATCGTCGCGATAGAAATCGGCGGGGCCGACGATGTCGGCGATGCGATCCCAGGCGCTGTTGTCGAGCAACAGGCCACCGATCAACGACTGTTCGGCCTCGATGGAATGCGGCGGCAGCTTGAGTGCGGCCACCTGGGCATCTGCCGTACTGGCGGGGTAAGTCTGGTAGGCCTGGGCGGATTGCAACTGGGCCAAGACGCTCTCCTCGTCATTTCGTTTTCAGACGCGGGAGTCTACCCGGGCTGCGCCGGCAACGCGATAGAACAAGCTGTGCGTAGGCGGTGGATATCCTGTTGACAGCCTGTGGAAATCCGTGCCCGGGCCTTGGCGGACCGGGGTCGCTCACCGTCAATGCACAGGGGCCGCGCATGGCGGCCCCCGGGGGTTGCGCTGGAAGGCGACTACTGTTCGCCGACCACCACCACGGTGATGGTTGCGGTCACGTCGGCATGGGGCGCCACTTCGTACGTGAATTCACCGATCATCTTGATGACCCCGTCGGGCATGCGCACCTCTCCCTTCTCCAGTTCGATGCCCTGGGCGGCGATCACCTCGATGATGTCGGCGGCGCCGACCGAACCGAACAGGCGTCCATCGACGCCGGCCTTGCGGGCGACCTCGATGCGCAGGCCCTCGAGCCGGGCCGCTTTTGCCTGCGCAGCTGCCAGTTTCTCGGCGGCGAGACGCTCGAGCTCGGCACGGCGCGCCTCGAAGACCTTTTTGTTCTCCTCGGTTGCCCGCTTGGCGAAGCCCTTGGGAATCAGGTAATTGCGGGCATAGCCTTCCTTGACCTTGACGATGTCGCCCAGGTTGCCGAGGTTGACCACCTTGTCCATCAGAATCACTTGCATGATTGTCTCCTCGGGTTACTGGTGCAGATCGGTGTAGGGCAGCAACGCCAGGAAGCGCGCGCGCTTGATGGCGGTGGAGAGTTGGCGCTGGAACCGGGTCTTGGTACCGGTGATGCGCGCCGGCATGACCTTGCCGTTTTCGGTGATGAAATCGCGCAACAGATCGACGTCCTTGTAATCCACCTGCTCGATCTTCTCGGCGGAGAAGCGGCAGAACTTGCGCCGCTTGAACGAATTGCGACCCTTGCTGCGATCATCCTTCTTCTTGTTGCTCGGTTTGAAAGCCATTTCAGATCCTTCTCAAATTTTTTCGATGAATTCGATCTCGACGACGTGCAGCACTGGCGTTTTCCGCTTCAGGCTGCGCGCCGCGATGAAACCGGATGCCTTGAGCATCGTGCCGAGGCCGACATCCTTCATGATCTGCGCGCTCGTGCCGATGGTCAGGCAGTCCAGCTCGCATTCGACGCGCCGCGACACGCCTGCTTCGCACTGTTCCGACGCATGGGCGAGGCGGAACTCGATGACCGGCATGCCGGCGGGCGTGTAACGCAAACTGCCGCGTTCCAGCACCTGGCCGGCAATCTCGCAGCGATTGGCATCAGGCGGCAGCCGCTGCCTCCTCGGCGGGCTTGGCCGTCTCGGCCGGCTTGCCCTCCTCGCCAGCCGCGCCGGCGAGCGAACGCGCCTTTTCTTCCTTCATCATCGGCGACGGTGCGGTCTCGGCCTTGTCGGTCTTCATGGTCAGGTGGCGCAGCACGGCGTCGTTGAACTTGAATGCGTTTTCCAGTTCGGCGAGGGTTTCGCCGTTGCACTCGATGTTCATCAGCACGTAATGGGCCTTGTGCACCTTCTGGATCGGGTAGGCCAGCTGGCGACGCCCCCAGTCTTCAAGACGGTGGATGACGCCTTGGCTGCCGGTGACCAGCGCCTTGTAGCGCTCGACCATGGCCGGCACCTGGTCGGACTGGTCCGGGTGGACGATGAAAACGATTTCGTAATGTCGCATGCACGCTCCTTTCGGTTCATTGAGAGCCCCCCCGGATGCGGGTCGGGTGGGGCAAGGCGGAAAAGGCGCGGATTCTAACGAAACCCCACGGGCGACACAAGGACTGGACCAGACTGCCCGGGGTCATCGGAACAATTGCTGGCGAACAGGATTAATCTGCTCGCCAGCAAGGCAGCCTTTCGCCGATAATGTCGCGATGATCAAGATGCCACTACCCGACCTCGACGCCTGGACGAGCTATTTCAATCAGGTCGAAATTCCCGTCCTGCGCCACACGGATCACCAACTCGCCGAGTTGCGCGCCGGCGCGACGAACTGCAACGCACGGCGCATTTCTTCGGTAATCCTTCACGATCCGATGATGACCCTGCGCATGCTCGCCTACATGGAGGCGCACCGCGGCAAGAATCGCAGCACGGACATCACCACCATCGAGCGCGCCTTGTTGATGCTCGGCATGGAACCGTTCTTCAACGACTTTCAGAACCTGCCGCTCGTCGAAGTGGAGCTCAAGTCGCACCCGCGCGCCCTGCTCGGGCTCCTGCGGGTCATCAACCGCGCGCGCAAGGCCTCGATGTGGGCGCGCGACTGGGCCGTCTATCGCCACGACCTCGACGTCGACGAGATCATCGTCGCCACCTTGCTCTACGACTTCGCCGAAATTCTCATGTGGTGCTTCGCGCCGACCCTCGCGGTGCAGGTCGTCGAAAGGCAGAAGGCCGACCGCACCCTGCGTTCGGCCGCCGTGCAGGCGGAAATCTTCGGCGTGCCGCTCCACCAGATCAAGCTCGCCCTCGCCCAAGCCTGGCATTTGCCGCAACTGCTGATCACGCTGATGGACCAGCAAAACGCCGAGCATCCGCGCGTGCGCAACGTCAAGCTCGCCGTCGACCTCGCGCGCCACTCCGCCAACGGCTGGGACGACGCCGCCCTGCCCGACGATTTCACCGCCATCGGCGAACTGCTGCACCTGGACCGCGACGCCCTGATGCGCCGGCTCGGGCTAGCGGAGATCTTCCCCCCTGTCGAGCCGGAAGCCCGCGGGGCTGCGGCCCCCGATCCGGTTGCGCCGCCGGCCTGAGCTGCCTCAGCGCGGCAGCCAGCGCCAGATCAGCCAGCCGCCGATGCCGGCGAAAAACGCTGCGAGCGAATAGGTCAGCCCGGCGCCGAGTGGCTCCCAACTCCAGCCGCTGACCAGACCCCCGACCATGCCACCGGCTCCGAAGGACAGGCTGCCGTAAAGGCCCTGCATGCGCGCCTGCTGGCGCGGGGCGAACCACTGCGCCAGCACCGCCACCACCGCCGCGTGGTAGGCGCCGAAGGTGGCGCCGTGCAGGATCTGCGCGACGAACAACAGGAAGGCCACGTCCGCCAGCCAACCGATCATGAGAAAGCGCAGCACGGCCAGAACAAAACTGGCGAGCAGGATGGCGCGCAGCGAAACCCGCCGCAAGAGCCGCGGCATGACCATGAACACGACGATTTCCGCGACGACACCGAGCGACCAGAAGCCGCCGATCATCATCTTGTCGTAGCCGAGGTCGTCCAGGTGGATGGAAAGGAAAATGTAGAGCGGGCCGTGCGCGATGGACATGAAGAAGCAGGCACCCAGCAGTGCCAGCACCTCGGGACGCCGCAGCAAGCTCCCCAGCGGCGCCGCCGTCTCGCCGAGGCCGACTTTCGTTTCCGGCAGGGTCAGGGCGCTGGCGAGCACGCAGGCGAGCATCAGCAGGCAGGCCCACAGCACCGTCGCGATCGGCAGGTGATCGAGCAGCACGCCGACGCCCAGTACGCTGACGATGAAGCCGACCGAACCCCAGAGGCGGACGCGCCCATAGCGCTCGGTGCGCCCGGCCAGACGCTCGAGCGTCATCGCCTCGACGAGCGGCAGGGCGGCGCTCCAGAAGAACCAGACCAACCCCATCGCCACGAGGAGCGCGAAATACTCGCGCGTGAAGAAAAATCCGCCGAAGGCGACGACGGAACAGAAGGCCGAAATCTTGGCGATGAGAGCACCGCGGCCGGTGCGATCCGCCAGCCAGCCCCACAGGTTGGGGGCGAGCAGGCGCATGGCCTGCGGCACGGACATCAGGACGCCGATTTCCCAGGCGCTCTGGTCGATGTCCTGCAGGTAAAGCGTGAAATACGGCGCGAAGGCGCCGACGAATGCAAAATAGAAAAAGTACCAGCCGGCCAGCCGCCCCAGCACGCCGCGCGAGGCAGGGAGGGGAGCGGCGGCCGGACGTCTCAAGCCGCGGTTTTCTGACCGATGCGGAATGCGATCAGCAGCTGATAGATCTCGTCCTTGAGCTTGACGCGCGCCTTCTTCATGTCCTCGAGCGTGAAATCGGCGATCGGCATGTCGTGTTCCTCAAGATCCTCGACCTTGCCGGTCAGGCGGTTGTAGCGGGCGAACAACCCGGCGAAGTAGCCACTACCGGCCTTGAGCGCATCGATGGCATCGCGCATTTCCGGGAATTCGGTGTAGAGATCGTGGTGTTCGACGTGCATGGTGAACCTTCCCTGTTTGTTTATTGGACGAATCGGGCGAATTCTATCAGCCGGGGCGGGCCGGAATCGGCGACGTCGGACAGGCGACGTCGGCACACTGTGCGCGATGCAGCAGCGCGGCATCCATCAGCACCAGCGCCAGCATGGCTTCGGCGATGGGCGTGGCGCGGATGCCCACGCAGGGATCGTGGCGCCCCTCGGTGGATACCGTGGTCGGATTGCCAGCAAGATCGATAGAGCGGCGCGCGATGCGGATGCTCGAGGTCGGCTTGATGGCGATGGACACCGTGACATCCTGCCCCGAGGAAATCCCGCCGAGCACGCCGCCTGCGTGGTTGGAGAGGAAACCCGCCGGCGTCAATTCGTCGCCGTGCTCGCTGCCGCGCTGGGCGACACAGCCGAAGCCGGCGCCGATCTCGACGCCCTTGACGGCATTGATCCCCATCATCGCGTAGGCGATCTGCGCGTCGAGACGCCCATACACCGGGTCGCCCCAACCCGGCGGCACGCCGGTCGCCGCCACCGCGATACGCGCGCCGACCGAATCGCCGTCCTTGCGCAGGCGATCCATGTAGGCTTCCAGTTCCGCCACGATGGTGGCGTTCGGCGCGAAGAACGGATTGCGATCAATCTCGGCCGCATCGACGAAAGGAATTTCTATCGGCCCCAACTGGCGCATCCAGCCACGCACCGACACGCCGTAGCGCTCCTTCAGCCACTTCTTCGCGATGGCGCCGGCGGCGACGCGCACCGCCGTCTCGCGCGCCGAGGAACGTCCGCCGCCACGATAATCGCGGATGCCGTATTTCTGCCAGTAGGTGTAATCGGCGTGGCCGGGACGGAAGCTCTGGGCGATGCTGCCGTAATCCTTGCTGCGCTGGTCGGTGTTGCGGATCAGCAAGGCGATCGGCGTGCCGGTCGTCCTGCCCTCGAATATGCCCGAGAGGATCTCGACTTCGTCCGCCTCGCGCCGCTGCGTCACATGGCGCGAGGTGCCCGGTTTGCGGCGATCCAGTTCTCGCTGGATTTCCGCCGCCGAAATCTCCAGCCCCGGCGGGCAGCCATCGACCACGCAGCCGATCGCCGGGCCGTGCGATTCGCCGAAGGACGTAACGGAAAACAGTGTGCCAATGGTATTGCCGGACATGGCGCGAGTTTAGCAGCACTCCCCGAGCCCAGGCGCCCCTCCGCGACGTCGAAGATCGGGAATAGAGACGTCAAAAGTCGGTACCGGCGGGACGGCGGCTGATGGCCGACTGCCGTGACTCATCGCCGTCCCGCCAGGGCCGACTTTCAGTCGCGCAAGGCGCGGCGCAGCACCTTGCCGACGGGAGTCTTGGGCAATTCGTCGCGGAACTCGACGATGTGCGGCACCTTGTACCCGGCGAGATGCTGCCGGCAATGGGCGATGATCGCCTCGGCGGTCAGGGCCGGGTCGCGGCGCACGACGAAGAGCTTGACGGTTTCGCCGGATTTTTCGTGCGGCACGCCGGTCGCCGCCGCCTCGAGCACGCCCGGATGCGCCATCGCCACCGCTTCGACTTCGTTGGGATAGACGTTGAAACCCGAGACGAGCACCATGTCCTTCTTGCGGTCGAGCAGGGTGATGAATCCACGCTCATCCATGCGTGCGATATCGCCGGTGCGCAGGAAACCGTCCTCCATCATCACCTTGGCCGTTTCGTCGGGACGGTTCCAGTAGCCGGCCATCACCTGCGGGCCGCGCACGCACAGTTCGCCTTCCGCGCCGACGGGGAGATTTCTGCCGGCTTCGTCGCGAATCACCACTTCGGTGGAGGGTAGCGGCAGGCCGATGCTGCCGTTGAAGGCGGGCAGGTCGAGCGGGTTGATGGTCACGGCCGGCGAGGTCTCGGTCAGGCCGTAGGCCTCGATCAGCGGATTGCCGGTCACCGCCTGCCAGCGTTCGGCCACGCCTTTTTGCACCGCCATGCCGCCACCGAGGCTGATCTTCAGGGCGGAGAAATCGAGCCGTGCGAAGCCCGGATCGCGCAGCAACGCATGGAAGAGCGTATTCACGCCGGTGATCGCGGTGAAGCGGTGTTTCGCCAGTTCGCGCACGAACGCGCGGATGTCGCGCGGGTTGGGGATCAGCACGTTGCAGGCCCCGATCTTCATGAAGGTCAGGCAGTTCGCGGTCAGCGAGAAAATGTGATAGAGCGGCAAGGCGGTGATGATGACTTCCCTGCCCTCTGCCACCCGGCCGGCGATCCAGGCATGCGCCTGTTCGAGGTTCGCGACGAGATTGCGGTGGGTGAGCATGGCGCCCTTTGACACGCCCGTCGTACCGCCGGTGTATTGCAGGAAGGCGATATCGTCGGCGGCCACAGCCACCGGCGCAAAGCCCGCCCGGCGACCGTGTTCCAGCGCCGCGTGCCAGTCCTGCGCGCCGGGGATGCGCCAGGGCGGCACCAGCCGCTTGACGTGGCGCACGACGGCATTCACCAGCCTACCGCGCACGGGGCCAAGCAAGTCGCCCAGTGCGGTAACGATGACATGCTTCACGCGCGTGCCGGGCAGCGCGCGCTCGAGCGTGGCGGCGAAATTCTCCAGCACGACGATAGCCTCGGCGCCGGAATCGGCAAGCTGATACTCGAGTTCGCGCGCGGTGTAGAGCGGGTTGCAGCTCACCACCGTGCAACCCGCGCGCAGCGCGGCAAACAGGGCGACCGGATGCTGGAGAATATTCGGCAACATCAGCGCGACGCGCGCGCCCGTGCCGAGCCCGAGGGAGCGAAAATGCCCCGCGAGCGCGTGCGTGAGCCGGTCGAGCGTGGCGTAGTCCATGGTCGCACCCATGCAGGCGTAGGCCGGCAGACGGGCATGACGCCGGACGCTGCTCTCGAACAACGCGATGATCGATGCGTGGGCACCGACGTCGATCTGCGCCGGCATGGCCGGCGGGTAGGATTTCAGCCAAGGACGGTCCATATGGCCTCCCTGACGTTCAGGCTTTTGCCGCGGGCGGCTCTTGGCCTTCGGGCCAATCGCGGATGTAGGCCTTGAGCATGCGGTTTTCGAAGCTCTGCTCCTCGAGGATGGCCTTGGCGACGTCGTGGAAGGAAATCACGCCGAGCAGGGTATAGCCATCCATCACCGGCAGGTAGCGCATGTGCTCGCCGATCATCAGGCGCCGCAACTGATCGACGTCCATGAACGAATCGGCGGTGCGCGGATCCTTCACCATTACTTCGCGGATCTCCACGCCGCCCCAGGCCGCGCGATGCTCGTGGCAGGCGCGAATGATCTCGCGGAAGGTCAGCATGCCGACCATGCGGCCACTTTCAAAACACACCAGCGAGCCGACGTCCTGCTCGCTCATGATCGTCACGGCTTCCGCCAGTTTCTTGTCCGGCGCGATGGTGTAGAGCACCGAGCCCTTGACGTCGAGAATCTGTCTGACCTGCATGACTCACCTCCTCCTTGTCGGTTTGCTAACGTTCCAGCAGGGCGCGCTTGCCCGGCCTGCCACGCCATGCGTCGGCATCCTCCGCCGGCGCCTTGCGTTCGATGATGGCAGGCCATTGCTTCGCCAGCTCGGCGTTCAGGGCAATCATGTCGCGCTGGTTCTCCGGCACGTCGTCCTCGGCGAATATCGCCTCGGCGGGACATTCCGGGACGCACAGCGTGCAGTCGATGCACTCTTCCGGATCGATGACGAGACAATTCGGCCCCTCGCGGAAACAGTCGACCGGACACACGTCGACACAATCCGTGTACTTGCACTTGATGCAGTTTTCCGTCACGACATAAGTCATCGCTCGCTCGCCCGTCGTCCAGTCCTTTGTTCGCACCACCCTGCACGGCAAGTATAGCCGCCCGGATCGCCTGCGTCTCCGATCCGACGGCGCCAGCGCGCCTGATGCGCCGCCGCCTGCGCCGTGGCGCCTGGCGACTCGTCAAGCTGGCGCGGCTTCCACTGGATCAGCCGTGCCGAGGAGAAGAAGGCCGAAGGCGACAAGAAGGAAGGCGGCAAGGTCAAGAAAGGACTGGCGGAAACAACCAGCCGAATGAGCAAGTACCGCAGCGCCGCAGAGATGGTGCTGGCAGAATTCCCCGACGCACAGCGGAACAAGGCCGGCGATTTCACCTACAAGCAGTTGCGCTTGCTGGTCTTTTTCGATCTGCCGACGACAACCAAGGCCGCGAAGCGCGCCTATGTGCAGTTCCGCAAATTCTTGCTCAACGACGGCTACGACATGATCCAGTGGTCGGTGTATGGCCGCATCCTCAACGGCATCGACGCCGAGAAGAAACATCTGGCGCGCCTGTCGGACAACCTGCCACCCGAGGGATCGGTGCGCAGCATGACCGTGACAGAGAAACAGTATGCGGGAATGCGCCTGCTGGTCGGCATGCCGCTCTTTCAGGAAAAAAAAGTGGCCGCCACGCAAATGCTGCTGTTCTGAAACGCCTCAGATCGAATCCAGATCGTCGTAATAGATCAGCGCAGGCAAATGACGCCGCTGATGGACGACGCGCAACACGACCGGCGCGCCCTTTGCGGCATCCAGCCGCTGATAGAAAATGACATGCTGCTCGCAATTCAGCGAGCGCATGCCCGGCACGAACAGGCTGCGGTCGCGGCCGGCATCCGGGTT
>CAZGOH010000018.1:0-32574 GCA_964527195.1 uncultured Methyloversatilis sp. | reverse complement strand
TGCGGAACTTGTCGCGCTCCGCCGTCGAGTAAAGACTATCGAACACCTTGCCGAGGGTCGAGCGGATGATGTCCTGCGGCAACTTGGCGCGATTTTCCGCCCAGTCGGTTTCCATCACGCCGGCTTCGGGCAACTCAAGATCGACGATGAAGCCGATTTCCTGCCAGAACTCCTTGATCGAAGGCCAGAGCTTGTCGGGCGTACCGCCGGCAACCAGCCAGCGCTGCGAACCGGCACGCTCGATGCGCATGCGTTCGATGCCGGGCAAGACCATGGGCGACGTGGAGGTCTCCCCCGCACGCCGTTCCCCGGCGTATTCCGAGAAGGTCGCCGTGCCGCGCGGCGCGATGTCGGGCACCGCATAGCGCTCGTCACGCGTGGGCTGCGTGAGATCGGGCGGCACTTCCAGCGAGGGCAGCTTGCGGGCCGACTTGTAATCGATTTTCTTCGACTCGGGAAGGATGTTGCCCGAACAGGCGGCAAGCAGGACGGAGGAGGCCAGAACGGCAACTCGGGCGACGGAGCGGGACAGGATCATGGGCAGGAACTCAGGCATCGACGCCGGCATCGCGCATGGCAGCCAGCACGCGTTCGTGACATTCGGGAGAGAGCGGCGTCAGCGGCAGACGCAGGGCGTGGCCGATCAGTCCCATGCGGGCGCAGGCCCACTTCACGGGGATCGGATTGGCCTCGCAGAACAGGTGCCGGTGCAGACCGAAGAGGCGCAGGTTGATGTGGCGCGCGGCCTTGAGATCGCCGGCGAGGGCGGCCGCCACCATGTCGTGCATCAGGCGCGGCGCGACGTTGGCCGTCACCGAGATCACGCCCTGGCCGCCGAGCAGGGTCAACGCCAGGGCGCTGGCGTCGTCTCCGCTGTAAACGGCAAACCCGGACGGAACGCGCTGGATCAGGTCGGTACCGCGTTCGATATTGCCGGTGGCATCCTTGATGCCGACGATGCCGGGCACTTGCGCGAGCCGCAGCACGGTATCGTTGGCCATGTCGGCGACCGTGCGGCCCGGCACGTTGTACAGGATCAGCGGCAGATCGACGGCCTCGGCGATGGCGCGGAAATGGCGATAGAGGCCATCCTGGGTGGGCTTGTTGTAGTAGGGCACCACTGACAGATGCGCCGTCGCGCCGGCTTCCCTGGCGCACTGCGCGAGTTCGATCGCTTCACCGGTGGAATTGGCGCCGGTGCCGGCGATCACCGGGATGCGGCCGGCGATGTGGGCGACGGTCGCGCGGATCAGCGCGCAATGCTCAGCCATATCGACGGTCGGCGACTCGCCGGTGGTTCCGACGACCACGATGCCGTCGGACCCCTCGGCGACATGCCAGTCGAGCAGGCGTTGCAGTGCGGGAATGTCAAGCGCGCCATCGTCCTGCATGGGCGTGACGATAGCGGGCAGCGAACCTTGAATCATCGAATAGGTCATGGCAATTTGAATGGGTAAGGGAGTCAGAGTTCCGCCAGCGCCTTGATGTGGGCCGTGACGCTGCGCGCCAGCGCGGACAGCGCGTAGCCGCCCTCGAGCATCGAGACGATACGGCCCCGGCCGGATCGCTTGGCGATGCCGACGAGTTGCTCGGTCACCCAGGCGTAGTCGGATTCGACCAGTCCGAGCGAGGCCATGTCGTCCTCGTAGTGGGCATCGAAACCGGCCGAGATGAAGACCATCTCGGGCGCATATCCGTTCAGGCGCGGCAGCCAGTGCTCCGTCACCATCTCGCGGAAGGCGTCGCCGCGCATGCCGGCCTTGACCGGCACGTTGAGCATGTTCGGCGCGACATTTTCCGTGCCGCAGTAGGGATAGAAGGGGTGCTGGAACATGCTGACCATCAGCACGTTCGGATCGTTGGCGAGAATTTCCTCGGTACCGTTGCCGTGATGGACGTCGAAGTCGATGACGGCGACCCGCTTCAACCCCCAGGCGGCGATGCCGTGACGCACGGCCACCGCGATGTTGTTGAAGAAGCAAAAGCCCATCGACTTGGCGCGTTCGGCGTGGTGGCCGGGCGGCCGCACGGCACAGAAAGCCGCGGGCGCTTCGCCGCGCATCACCAGGTCGGTGGCCAGCACGCCCGCGCCGGCCGCCCGCAGCGCCGCTTTCAGCGTGCCGGGGCTCATCGCGGTATCCGGATCGAGATGGTGGATGCCATGCGCGGGCACGCTGGAATGGATCAGGTCGATGTAGCTTTGCGGATGCACGCGCAGCAATTGCTCCATCTCGGCCAGGGGCGCATCGTGAAAAGAGAGATAAATGTCGAGCCCGGCCGCGATGAGCCGATCCTGGATGGCGCCCAGGCGGTCTGGGCATTCCGGGTGGTGCGCACCCATGTCGTGCAGCAGGCAATCGCGGTGGGTAACGTAGGCTATGGTCATGGTCTGCGGGGAAAGTACCGGAACGGCATCGCTTAGAATGGGTTCGAAACCGACATTATGACCTCTTCGCGAGATTTTTTCTCATGCTCCCTGCCCCCTCCCCCGTCGCCAGCCTGGCCGGGGTTCTCGCCGCCGCCGGCGAGATCATCCTCGGCAAGCCCCGGCAACTGCGTCTGGCGCTCGCCTGCCTGCTCGCACGCGGACATCTGCTGATCGAGGATCAACCGGGCGTCGGCAAAACCACGCTGGCCCACACGCTGGCCCGCCTCCTCGGCCTGGATTTCCAGCGCATCCAGTTCACCAGCGACATGTTGCCGGCCGACATTCTCGGCATTTCGGTATTCGACCGCGAGAGCGGCGAATTCCGTTTCCATCCCGGCCCCATTTTCACGCGCGTCGTGCTCGCCGATGAAATCAACCGCGCCACCCCCAAGGCGCAAAGCGCGCTGCTCGAGGCGATGGAGGAGCGGCAGGTCACCGTCGAGGGCCGGACGCGGCCGTTGCCCGAGCCCTTCTTCGTCATCGCCACGCAAAACCCGTCGCACCAGATCGGCACCTTCCCGCTGCCCGAGTCGCAACTCGACCGCTTCCTGATGAAAATCGCGCTCGGCTACCCGGACCGCGCGGCCGAGCGCGCCCTGCTCGAAGGGCGCAGTCGCCGCCAGTTGCTTGCCGAAACCCGGCCGCTGCTCGATCCGGCCGGTCTGTGCGCGCTGCAGGACGCCTGCGCGGCCGTCCATGTCGCGCCGCCGCTCATCGATTACGTGCAGGCCCTGGCGCAGCACACCCGTCATGCCCCGGAGTGGCCACAGGGACTCTCCCCGCGCGCCACCCTCGGCCTGCTGGGCGCCGCGCGCGGCTGGGCGATGCTGGCCGGTCGCGACCATGTCCTGCCGGAGGACGTACAGGCCGTGATGCCCTCGGTCGTCGCCCATCGCCTCAATGCCCATGTCGGCGGAACGGCCGTTCGCTCCACCGATGCCATCGCGCGGGCGCTGATCGAAGCCGTGCCGCTGCCCTGACCCTCGCAATGCCCCTGGCACCGCACCGCAACCTGAAGAGCGACTTCATCGCCTGGGCCTTGCGCGTCCGGCCGCCGGAACCGGTGCCCGTGGTGCTCGGACGACGACGCGTCTATGTGCTGCCGACCCGCGCCGGCCTGATGTATGCGATGGCGCTCTTCGTCATGCTGATCGGCGCGATCAACTACAACCTCAGCCTCGGCTACGGCCTCGCCTTCCTGCTCGCCGCGCTCGCCATCGTTTCGATCCTGCACGCCTACCGCAACCTGGTCCATCTGTCCTTGCACACGCAGGCCCCCGCCGCGGTTTTCGCCGGCGAGACCGCGCGCTTTCCACTCGTCCTGCACAACCCCGACCCACGCATGCGACACGACATCCGCGTGTCGCTGCCCGGCCAGATGGCGATCGCGGCCGACGTGCCAGCACAAGACGACGTGCGCGTGCTGCTCGACCTGCCCGCGCAAGGGCGTGGCTGGCTCGCCCTGCCGCGCATCACCCTCGACACCGTCTGGCCGCTTGGTCTGGTACGCGCCTGGGGCTACGCCGCCCCCGAACTGCGCTGTCTCGTCTATCCCGCGCCGGCGGTCGCCGTGCCGCCAGCGCCGACTTTCGACGAGCACCACGAAGGGCAACGGGCCGGCGACGGCGGCAACGAGGACTTCGCCGGCCTGCGCCGCCATCATCCCGGCGATCCACCCCACCATGTGGCCTGGAAGGCCGCGGCCCGCATGGGACCAGCCGCCGAGTTGCAAACCAAGCAGTTTTCCGGCGCGGCCGCGGCGGTGCTGCGGCTCGACTGGGCCATGCTGCCGCAGGGCATGAATACCGAAACGCGCCTGTCCGTGCTGACGCGCTGGGCGCTCGACGCCGCAGAGGACGGCCTGGTCTGGAGCCTGCGCCTGCCGGGCGCGGAACTGCCGCCGGCGCGAGGCACCGCCCATCTGCACGCCTGCCTCGAAGCGCTGGCCCTGCATGAAGACTGAAGCCGCTCTTCCCCTGACGACGACGCACGCCGGCTGGCTGCTGGCTGCCGGCCTGGCCGGCTATCTGCCGCTGGCCCGGCACGTGCCACCCTGGCTGGCCGCCATCGCCGCGTGCCTCTTCCTCTGGCGCGCGCTGCTGGTCTGGCGGCAGGCTGCCCTGCCGGGGCGCTGGCTTCTGGTCCTCCTGACCCTGGCCGGGACGGCCGGCGTGCTGCTGCAATACGGCACCCTGTTCGGCCAGCAGGCCGGCGTCGCCCTGCTGCTGCTCTTCCTGGCGCTCAAGCAGCTCGAAACGCGCAGCCCGCGCGATGGCCTGGCGATCGTCCTGCTCGTCTATTTTCTCGCCCTCGCGCAGTTTTTCGACGATCAGTCCATCGTCGCCGGGGCGACGACCTTCGGCACGGTTCTGGTCGCCACCACGGCGCTCCTCAGCCTGAACGACCGTCGCAGCGCGCCGCTCGCCCTGCTCAAATTCGCCGGCGTGCTGCTGCTCCAGGCCCTGCCCCTCATGCTGATCCTCTTCCTGCTGTTCCCGCGCGTGCCCGGCCCGCTGTGGGGCCTGCCGAGCGATGCCTACAGCGGCCTGACGGGCCTGACCGACAGCATGGCGCCGGGCAGCATCAACAACCTGATCCAGTCCGAGGAAATCGCCTTCCGCGTGCAGTTCGACGGCCCGCCGCCCGAACGCAAGGACCTCTACTGGCGCGGCCCGGTGCTGACCCATCTGGAAGGCCGCACCTGGCGAGCGAGCGAGCGCGCCAGCCGCCAGGCAACGCAGACCCTGCCCTATCGGCTGGCCGCGGATAGCCCGCGCTTTCGCTACAGCCTCACGCTCGAGGCGCACAACCGCCCCTGGCTGTTCGCGCTCGAATTCCCCGCCGAGTTGCCACCCGAGTCCTTCGTCACCGCCGATTTCCAGCTGCATGCGCCGCGACCGGTACGCGACCGCCGGCGCTACACGCTGGAGTCGCATCCCCACATCATTCAGCTGCCCGAGCGCCCGGCCGTGCTGCGCGAAGCCCTCGCCCTGCCGGCAGATCTGAATCCGCGCACGCAGGCACTGGGGCAAGGCTGGCGCGCCGAGGGAGGCGACAACGCGCACCGGCTCGAACGCGCCATCGATTTCATGCGCGACCAGCGCCTGATCTATACCCTGCGCCCGCCCCTGACCGGCGACGATGTCGCCGACGACTTCCTGTTTTCCACCCGGCGCGGCTTCTGCGAGCATTTCGCCGCCAGCTTCGTGGTGCTGATGCGCGCCGCCGGCGTGCCGGCGCGGGTGGTCACCGGTTACCAGGGCGGCGAGCGCAATCCCGTCGATGGTACCTACGTGATCCGCCAGTCCGACGCGCACGCCTGGGCGGAAGTCTGGCTCGACGATCGCGGCTGGACACGCGTCGACCCCACGGCCCTGAGCAACCCGGCGCGCATCGAGCAGAATCTCGCCGCCGCCGTGCCGGCCGGCGACCCGCTGCCCCTGCTGGCGCGGCGCGGCTTCGAATGGCTGCGCGACATCCGCTTCCGCTGGTGGGCGGTGGAAAACGCATGGAACCAGTGGGTGCTCGGCTTCAACACCCAACGCCAGCGCGAATTCCTGCGCAAGTTCGGCATGCCCGACGCCGACTGGCGCTCGATGGGCATCGCGCTCGGCATCTTTTTCAGCCTGACGCTGGCGCTGCTGGCCTTGCTGCTGCTCTACCGGCGCAACCGCCTCGACCCGGCCGAGCGACTGTGGCGCACGCTGTGCCGTCGTCTCGCACGACGCGGACTCGCGCGCCAGCCCTGGGAAGGCCCGCGCGACTATGCGGAGCGCATCGCTGCGGCCATGCCCGAGCAGGCCGAACGCATACGCGACATCGCCGCCCTGTATGCCGCCCTGCGCTACGGCAGGCCGGCTGGCACCGACATTCGAGAACTCTCGCGCCGCATCGCGGTCTTTCAGCCATGACGATCCGACTCCTCCTTCCTGCCCTGCTCTTTTTGCTTGCCGCCACCGCGCGCGCCGACGGCTATGCCGGACGCGACGACGTGCGCGCCTTCGTCGCCGAGATGGCGACGCGCCACGCCCTCGAAGCGGAGGCGCTGACCGCGCTGTTCGCCAACACCGCGCCGCTGCCAGCCGTGCTGAAGGCGATCAAGCCCCCCGCCGATCCGGGCGTCCGCTCCTGGCAGGCCTATCGCCAGCGCTTCATCGAACCGCGCCGCCTCGCCGCCGGGCGCGAATTCTGGCAGGCCAATCGCGCCACCCTCGCGAAGGCCGCCGCCCTCACCGGCGTGCCCGAGGAAATCATCGTCGCCATCATCGGCATCGAGACCTTCTACGGTCGCTACACCGGCCGTTTCGAAACCTTCGCCGCGCTGGCGACGCTCGCCTTCGACTATCCGCCACGTGCCGACCTGTTTCGTCGCGAACTCGAAAACCTGCTGCTGCTCGCCCGCGAAAACGCGCGCGCGCCGAAAAGCTATCGCGGCTCCTACGCCGGCGCGATCGGCCTGCCGCAATTCCTGCCTTCCAGCATCCGGCACTACGCGGTGGATTTCGACCGCGACGGCCGCATCGATCTCGAAAACAGCGTCGAGGACGCGATCGGCAGCGTCGCCAATTTCCTCAAGGAACACGGCTGGATCGAAGGCGGGCCGATCGCCCTGAAAGTCGGCCTTGGCGGGACGGCGACCGAAGCAGGCACCGGTCCGGAAACCCTGATCGCCGAAGGCATCCTGCCCACGCGCCTGCCCGCCGAAAAGGCCGCTTTCGGCGTTGCCATCCCCGCCCACGCGCCCGCCGAACCGGCGGCGCTCATCGATCTCGTCACCCCGCGTGCAGCAACCGAATACTGGCTCGGCTACCGGAACTTCTACGTCATCACGCGTTACAACCGCAGCAGTTTCTACGCGATGTCGGTCTTCCAGTTCGCCGAAGCGTTGCGTGGCAACCCGCCCCGGCGCTGAACGGAAAAGCGCGAAATAATTCGGCGCCGCTGCGCCGCTTGCCCGCGCACAGGAAATCCAGGCGCCTGTGAGATAATCGTGCGCTTCGCTCTATCGGGAGAATCCGTCATGAAACGGTTATTTCTGCTGCTCTCCGTCATCGGCCTGCTGGCCGGATGCAACACCATCCACGGCATCGGCAAGGATATCGAAAAGGGCGGCGAAGCCATTCAGCGCTCGGTCAAGTAAGCGTTGCGCCAGGGACGTTGCGACAAACGTCCGACCATCGTGCCATCAGGAAAACAGTCATGAAGATTTGCGTATTGCCGGGTGACGGCATCGGTCCCGAGATCACCGCCGAAGCGGTGCGGGTTCTCGAGGCGCTTGGCCTCAAGTTCGAAATGGAGGAAGCCCTGCTCGGCGGCTGCGCCGTCGACGCCACCGGCGACCCCTACCCCGAGGCAACCCGCAAGCTCGCGCGCGCCGCCGACGCCGTTCTGCTCGGCGCCGTCGGCGGTCCGCAATACGATACGCTGCCGCGCGAGCAGCGTCCCGAGCGCGGCCTGCTCGGCATCCGCAAGGATCTCGGCCTGTTCGCCAACCTGCGTCCGGCGGTGCTCTATGCCGAACTGGCGAACGCCTCGACGCTGAAGCCCGAGGTGGTTTCCGGTCTCGACATCCTGATCATCCGCGAACTGACCGGCGACATCTACTTCGGCCAGCCGCGCGGCATTGAGACGCGTGAGGGCGAGCGCGTCGGCATCAACACGATGATCTACAGCGAGAGCGAGATTCGTCGTATCGGTCGCGTCGCGTTCGAATCGGCCAGGAAGCGCAACAAGAAGGTTTGCTCGGTCGACAAGATGAACGTGCTGGAGTGCACGCAGCTGTGGCGCGACGTGATCATCGAGGTGGCGAAGGACTATCCGGATGTCGAGCTTTCGCACATGCTGGTCGACAACGCGGCGATGCAACTCGTACGCAACCCCAAACAGTTCGACGTGATGGTGACCGGCAACATGTTCGGCGACATTCTCTCCGACGAAGCTTCGATGCTGACCGGTTCGATCGGCATGCTGCCTTCGGCTTCGCTGGATGAAAAGAACAAGGGGCTCTACGAACCCTGCCACGGTTCCGCCCCGGATATCGCCGGCAAGGGCGTGGCCAACCCGCTGGCGACGATCCTCTCGGCGGCAATGATGCTGCGCTACACCTTCGTCAACGAAGAGGCCGCGACGCGCATCGAGAATGCCGTCAAGAAGGTGCTGGCGCAGGGTTTCCGTACCGGCGACATCTACGAGCCGGGCACGCAGAAGGTGGGAACGAAGGAAATGGGCGACGCGGTTCTTGCGGCGCTGTGATTGATCGACGGGGAACGGGAAAATGAAAAAGGTAGGTTTGGTCGGATGGCGTGGCATGGTCGGCTCGGTGCTGATGCAACGCATGCACGAGGAAGGCGATTTCAAGCTCGTCGAGCCGGTGTTTTTCACGACATCGAACGTCGGCGGCGCCGGGCCGGTCGAAGCCGGGGGCGCACCGCTCAAGGATGCGAACGACATCGAAGCGCTCAAGCAACTGGATATCGTCATCACCTGCCAGGGCGGCGACTACACCAAGGCGGTGTTCCCGCAGCTGCGCGCGGCCGGCTGGAACGGCTACTGGATCGATGCGGCTTCGACGCTGCGAATGACCGACGATGCGATCATCATCCTCGACCCGGTGAACCTCGACGTCATCAAGGCAGGCCTGGCCAAGGGCGTCAAGAACTACATCGGTGGCAATTGCACCGTATCGCTGATGCTGATGGGACTGGGCGGCCTGTTCCGCGCCAATCTCGTCGAATGGATTTCGGCCATGACCTACCAGGCCGCCTCCGGCGCTGGCGCACAGAACATGCGCGAGCTGCTGGCCCAGATGGGCGTGCTGCACGATGCCGTGAAGGCCGAATTGGCCGATCCCGCTTCGGCGATCCTCGACATCGACCGCAAGGTGGCCGAAACGATGCGGGCTTCCTCCTTCCCCACCAAGAACTTCCGCGGCGTGCCGCTGGCCGGCAGCCTGATTCCCTGGATCGACGTGCCGGTGGATGGAGGGCAATCGAAGGAAGAGTGGAAAGGTGGCGCCGAGTGCAACAAGATTCTCGGCAAGCCGGCTTTCCGTTCGCCCGGCAGTATTCCGATCGACGGCCTGTGCGTGCGCGTCGGCGCGATGCGCTGTCATTCGCAGGGCCTGACCATCAAGCTGAAGAAGGATGCGCCGCTCGACGAAGTCACCGACATCATCGCCAAGGGCAACGACTGGGTGAAGGTGGTTCCCAACGAGCGCGAGATCACCGAACGCGAACTGGCGCCGGCGGCGGTCACGGGAACGCTGACCGTACCCGTCGGCCGCCTGCACACATTGGCGATGGGGCCGGAGTATCTGGGTGCCTTCACCTGTGGTGACCAGTTGCTTTGGGGGGCCGCCGAACCCTTGCGCCGCATGTTGCGCATTTTGCTCGGCTAGACGGATTCCGTATCTAAGGCAAAGGTTGAGCTTGCGACATTAACTCCATGATGTTATTTTGAATGCCGTATACCCAAGCCCCAATGGGGAGGCAGTATGAATAAACCTGATACTCCGTGGAAATTCGCGTCGCTCGTCAAGGCGTCGGTTCTTGCCGTTCTGGCGAGCACCGCCCTTGGCACGCAAGCGGCAGGCTTGGGCAAGTTGACGGTCTTTTCATCCTTGGGGCAACCTCTCAAGGCAGAGGTCGTTCTCGAAGCCACTCCGGAGGAATTGAACGGTGCTGCCGCCCGCCTTGCCTCGCACGCGGAGTTCACCGCTGCCGGCATCGAATTCATGCCGGTGCTTGGCGGCCTGCGTCTCTACTTCGACCGCAAGCCTGACGGATCGCATGTTCTGCGTCTCTACACCGATGCCCCGATCAACGACCCGTTCCTGCATTTCCTGCTCGAACTGAACTGGCCGTCCGGCCGTGTCGTGCGCGAATATACCCACCTCGTCGACCCGCCTGAACTGACGCCCGCGCCACGTCGTCCCCTGCCGCCACCTGCGGCAACTCCCCCTGTCCCCTCTCAGGCACCTGCGGTCTTGCCGGCCGGGTCGGCAAGACCGGCCACGTCGGCCGCTTCACCCGCCGGCACGGGAAGCATCGCGGTCAAGGAGGGCGACACCCTCAGCAAGATCGCCCGCGAGCACAAGCCGGAAAGCGTCAGCCTGGACCAGATGCTCGTCGCCCTCTTCAACCTGAACCGCGACGAGTTCGATGCCGGGAACATGAATCGACTGCGTGCCGGCAAGATCCTGCGCCTGCCCGGACCTGAAGCCTCAGCCGCCATCGATGCCGGCACGGCGCGGCGCCTGGTCGTAGTACAAGCGGCCGACTTCGAAGCCTACCGACAACGACTCGCCGCTCGCACGACCGCCCTGCCGGCTGCGGATTCACCCAGCCGCCAGGAGGTTTCGGGGAAGATCGCCACGGAGATCGACACCCGAACGCCGCCCCCTCCGGTCCGCGACAAGCTTGAGGTTTCGCGCACCGATGGAGCGGGAAAAAAGGATGGGGATGCGCTCAGGCGCGGCCTGGAAGAGGACTTGATTGCGCGTGACAAGGCCTTGCGCGAAGCGACGGAACGAATCGCGCAACTCGAGAAGAACATCGAAAACCTGAAGAAGCTGGTGGAGATAAAGAGCCAGACCGGAGCGGATCTCCAGTCGCAGGCCCAGGCAGCGCCACAGACCCCACCGAAGCCACCGGCGGAACCGGCGGCCACCCCGCCGCCCGCCGCCAAGCCCGATCCGGCACCGGCAGAGAAACCCGCCGCGCAGCCTTCCGCACCACCGCCACCCACCCCTGCGCCGGCGGCTCCTGTGGCGGCGGAGCCGGGCTTCATCGACGAAAACCCCCAACTGGTCCTGGGCGGCGGCGGCATCATCGCGCTCCTGCTCGCCTATCTCGGCTACGCTGCCTGGCGCAGAAAGAAAGGGACGCAACACAAGACGCTTGCCGAAACGCTCGCCAGCGAGGCGCCGCAGCGCCCCGAAGCCCCTGCGGTCGTGATTTCCGCGGCGGATGCCGACGTTTCCATTCAGAGCGATTTCAGCGAAGACGGCGCGCTCACCGCCGAGGAAAATGTCGACCCGGTGGCCGAAGCCGATGTTCTGATGGCTTATGGCCGGGACCAGCAGGCCGAGGAAATCCTCAGAGAAGGCCTCCGCTCGGACCCGACGCGCGCTGCCATCCACCTCAAACTTCTCGAACTGCATGCCAACCGCAGGGAGGGCGAACGGTTCCTGTCGGTGGCCGAGGATCTGCACGCGCTCACCCAAGGGCAGGGCCCCGAATGGGATCGGGCCGTGCAAATGGCAGCCCGACTGGGCGTCGCCGCCGCCATTTTCGGCACCACCGCCCAGCAACTCCAGGCCTCGGCCGCCCCCGTCCCGACAGGTCAGGCCGCTGCCACCCCCGGTGCCGCAGAGATCGCTCCCGTCGCGCAAGCGCCGGAAATCGTCCAAGCCGAATCGCCGGCCCCCCTGCCGCTCCAATCCGAACAAGCCGACGAACCGGCTGCAATCGAAATCGATGCCCACTCTCTCGATTTCGACCTCGATCTCGGCACGACCAGCGAGGCCGCCCCCCTGGCGGCGGATCTGCCTGTCGAAGCGCCGGCAACCGACGAAGTGATGAGCCTGGATTTCGATTTCGATCTGGGCGTCCCGGAGCAACCGGCCACGAACGAGCCCGCCCCGCCCGCATTGACGGAAGTGTCTCGCCCGGCGGATACGGCGTCGATCGACTTGATGCCGATTGCCGCCACCGATGAGCGACCCGCGACTGGCCCGGACGGATTTTCGAATGTCGACATCGATCTCGGCCTCGATCTCGGCGAGCCGCCGGTCGACGGCGGCGAGACCGCCGAGGATGTCGGCGAACTCGCGAAAGCCGGCCTCAACGAGGAAGCCTTCCACGTCGATTTCGACCTCGAACTCGACGCACCGGCGGCCAAGGAATCCACCGTTTTGCCACCAGCAACGGCCGAACAGGCTCCGCCGGCCCCACCGCCCCCCTCGCCGGCGACGCCGCTCGCCCTCGAACTACCCGACATCAGCCTGGATCTGGACGAAGGCGCCCCCCACGCCCTGGAGAACCAACCCACCCCGCAGGAATTGCCGGGGGCTTCTCCGGATCTTGATCTTGATCTTGATCTCGCCCTCGATCTCGAACCCGATGCCGCTGCCGCCGCCTCACCCGTCTCCGCCGACGCCCTGGAGCCGGATAACCCCGAAGTGGCGACGAAACTCGAACTGGCCCAGGCCTACGAGGAAATGGGTGACCGCGAAGGGGCGAGAGATCTCCTGAATGAGGTTCTTGCCGAGGGGAACGCAGCGCAACGTACCGAGGCGCAAACCCGGCTGGATTCCATGTCGGCCTGATCGGCGGCGCATACCGGTTCGCCCCGCCCCAGTTCGTGACGCCCCCCTCGCCGCACCCGATGACCTGGCTGCTGTGCTGGGTAGGTTTCGCCGTCGGCGTGCAGGCGACCATGCCACTGATCACGCTGCTCGCCCTCTCGCAGGCAAGCTTGCTGGCGGCCCTGTTCTTCGCCCGCCACCGTGTCATCGCGCTGCTGTGGCGAACCCGCTGGATCTTTCTGTCCCTGGCGATTCTGTTCCCGTTCTTCACTCCGGGTGAATACGTTGCCGGATTCCCGACCTGGGCTGCGGTCAGTTACGAGGGAGCAAGGCTGGCCATGGAACAAACCACGCGCCTCCTCGTGCTTTTGACTTCACTGGCATTGCTTCACGAACGCATCGGCACACAGGGCATGCTCGTCGGCCTGCACGCCCTGCTGAAGCCGTTTCGCGGACGCGATGCAACCGTGGTTCGCCTCATGCTCATCCTCGAGCACGCCGAAGAAAGATCGCCCCGCCCCTGGCAGGCATGGCTTGCCCCGGATCGAACAATGGCGCCCACCGCGAAGGATGATCGGATCCACCTGCCCGCCCAGCCACTGCGAACCGCTGACAGGATCCTGATGACGGCTTGCTGCGCCGCCGCCGGGTACTGGATTTTCCTGTCGTGAGAATCGCGCTCGGCATCGAATACGACGGTGCCCCGTTTTGCGGCTGGCAGTCGCAGCCGGACGCCCACGGCGTACAGGACGCGCTCGAACGTGCTCTGGCGGTGATCGCCGGAGCCCCGGTACGTACCGTCTGCGCCGGTCGTACCGATAGCGGCGTGCATGCCCTCGGACAGGTCGTCCATTTCGACGCTCCATGCGTGCGACCGCCGACGGCCTGGGTGCGTGGCACCAATGCGCATCTGCCGGCGAACATTGCCGTACGCTGGGCGCGGCCGGTCACGGACGATTTTCATGCGCGCTTTTCGGCGCGCGCGCGCGCCTATCGCTACTTGCTACTGAACCGGCCCGAGCGTCCCGGCCTGTTGCACGGCAGAGTCGGCTGGTGCCACCGTTTCCTCGATATCGGCGCAATGCGCGCGGCAGCAGCCTGCCTGCCCGGCGAACACGATTTTTCGTCTTTCCGTGCCGCCGAATGCCAGGCAAAATCGCCCGTCAAACTCATGCACTCTTTCGAGATCGCGCGAGACGGCGAACTGATCCGCTTCGACTGTCGTGCCAACGCATTCCTTCACCACATGGTCCGCAATCTGGTAGGCGCGCTGGTGTATGTCGGCACCGACCGACTTTCTCCCGGGGACTTCGCCGAACTCCTTGCCGCACGCGACCGCAAGCGAGCCCCGCCAACCTTCGCCGCCGCCGGACTCTACCTTGTCGGCGTCGACTACGATCCGGCTTGGGGCCTGCCGCCGGCGCGGGGTATCATCGCCAACCTCGCCGTCCCGCCAGCGCCGACTTTCTGAACACCTCATGCATCGCACCCGCGTCAAGATTTGCGGCATCACCCGCCGCTGCGACCTGGAGGCCGCGCTCGACGCCGGCGCCGATGCGGTCGGCTTCGTATTCTACTCACCCAGCCCGCGTTGCCTTTCCGCCGATCTGGCGGGCGAACTGGCACGGGCGGTTCCGCCGTTCGTCACGCGCGTCGGCCTGTTCGTCAATGCCGAAGCGCAGGCGGTGCGCGCCATCCTGGCAGCCGTACCACTCGACCTGCTGCAATTTCACGGCGAGGAACCGACCGACTATTGCGAACAGTTCGGCCTGCCCTACCTGAAGGCCGCCCGGGTGAAGCCGAATAGTACGAAAGGCGATCTGCTAGAATTCGCCGCCGTCTATTCGGCGTCAGCCCGAGGCCTGCTGCTCGATGCGTGGGTCGAGGCCTACGGTGGCGTCGGGCAGTCATTCGACTGGTCGCTGATTCCGCCGGCGCTGCCTCTGCCGATAGTCCTATCCGGTGGTCTTCATGCCGGTAACGTCGGCGAAGCTGTGGTCAATCTCCGCCCTTGGGCCGTGGATGTCAGCAGTGGCGTCGAGATCACCAAGGGGATTAAGGATGCCGGGAAGATCGCCGCGTTCATGGCGGCAGTGAGAACAGCAGATGCCAACAAATAACTACAATTACCCCAACGATAGCGGTCATTTCGGCAACTATGGCGGCATTTTCGTTGCGGAAACCCTGATTCCGGCTCTTGCCGATCTGGGGGCCGCCTACCGCGAGGCGCAGCACGACCTCGCATTCCGCGCGGAATTCGAGTACGAACTGGCCCACTACGTCGGTCGCCCCAGCCCGATCTACCACGCCAAGCGCTGGTCCGGGCAACTCGGCGGCGCACAGATTTACCTCAAGCGCGAAGACCTCAACCATACCGGTGCGCACAAGGTCAACAACTGCATCGGGCAAGCCCTGCTCGCCCGGCGCATGGGCAAGCCGCGTGTGATCGCCGAAACCGGGGCTGGCCAGCATGGCGTGGCGACCGCGACCGTCGCAGCGCGCTACGGCATGGAGTGCGTGGTCTACATGGGCAGTGAGGACGTCAAGCGCCAGGCCGCCAACGTCTATCGCATGAAACTGCTCGGCGCGACCGTGGTACCGGTCGAATCCGGCTCGAAGACGCTCAAGGATGCGCTGAACGAGGCGATGCGCGACTGGGTGACCAACGTCGGCAACACCTTCTACATCATCGGTACCGTGGCGGGTCCGCACCCCTATCCGATGATGGTGCGCGACTTCCAGTCCGTGATCGGCCGCGAGTGCGTCGACCAGATGCCGGCCCTGGCGGGACGGCAACCGGATCAGGTCATCGCCTGCGTCGGCGGTGGTTCGAACGCCATGGGCATCTTTTACGACTACATCCCGCACGAAAACGTCAAACTGGTCGGCGTCGAAGCGGCCGGCCACGGGCTCGACAGCGGCAAGCACGCCGCTTCGCTGACTGCCGGACGCCCTGGCGTGCTGCACGGCAACCGCACCTACCTGCTGCAGGACGCCAACGGCCAGATCATCGAAACGCACTCGATTTCCGCCGGCCTCGACTACCCCGGCGTCGGCCCGGAACACGCCTGGCTCAAGGACTCCGGTCGCGCCAGCTACGTGACGGTGACGGATGACGAGGCGCTTGCGGCCTTCCACGACCTGTGCAGATGCGAAGGCATCATTCCAGCACTCGAATCGAGCCATGCCCTGGCTTACGCCGCACGGCTCGCGCCGACCCTGCCGAACGACAGGATCCTGCTCGTCAACCTCTCTGGCCGCGGCGACAAGGACATGCACACGGTTGCCGAAAAATCCGGCATCCAGTTCTGATCATGTCGAGAATATCTGCCAAATTCGCCGAACTTCGTTCAGCCAAACGCAAGGCGCTCATTCCCTTCATCACCGCCGGGGATCCCGAGCCCGGCCAGACCCTGCCGCTGATGCACGCTCTCGTCGCGGGCGGTGCCGACATCATCGAACTCGGCGTGCCGTTTTCCGATCCGATGGCCGACGGCCCGACGATCCAGCGCGCCTCGGAACGGGCCCTTGCCTACGGGGTCAGCCTGCGCATCGTGCTGGGCATGGTGCATGCCTTCCGCAAAACCAATGCGGCGACCCCGGTGGTGCTGATGGGCTACGCCAACCCGGTCGAGGCCTACGGCGCGGCAGCTTTCGCGCGCGACGCGCGGGCGGCGGGCGTCGATGGCGTGCTGATCGTCGACTACCCGCCCGAGGAGTGTCGCGCGTTCGCGGCCACCCTGAAGGCGGCGGACATCGATCCGATCTTCCTGCTGGCGCCGACTTCGGTCGAGCAGCGCTTCGCCGACGTCGCGGAACTCGGCAGCGGTTACATCTACTACGTGTCGCTGAAGGGCGTGACCGGGTCCGCCGCCATCGATCTCGACGAGGTGGCCCGCCGCATTCCGGCCATCCGCGACAAGGTCGGCATGCCGGTCGGCGTCGGTTTCGGCATCCGCGACGCCGCGAGCGCCGCGCGCATCGCGACGGTCGCCGATGCGGTGGTGATCGGCAGCAAGATCATCGAAACCATCGAACACGCCCCCGTCGGCGAGGCGCCGACCCGGGTCACCCATTTCCTGCGCGAGGTGCGCACCGCCATGGATGCAACGACCGGAGGCACACCGTCATGAGCTGGTTGCAAAAACTCCTGCCACCCAAGATAAAGCGCGCCGAGGGAACGAAAAAATCGATCCCCGAAGGGCTCTGGTCGAAGTGTCCGGCCTGCGAAGCAGTGCTTTATGCCACCGATCTCGCCCAGAACCTCAACGTCTGCCCGAAATGCAACCACCACCTGCGGCTGAAGGCGCGGGCGCGCCTTGACCTCCTGCTCGACCCCGAAGGACGCTTCGAGATCGGCGCCGAAGTCGTGCCGACCGATGCCCTGAAATTCAAGGATAGCAAGCGTTACCCGGATCGCCTTGTCGCGGCCAGCGAGGATACCGGCGAAAGCGACGCGCTGGTCGTCATGCAGGGCGCGGTCAGGACGGTTCCGGTCGTGGTCGCCTGCTTCGAGTTCGACTTCATGGGCGGATCGATGGGTTCGGTCGTCGGCGAGCGCTTCGTGCGCGGCGTGAATGCCGCCCTCGAGAACCAGATGCCCTTCGTTTGCATCACTGCTTCTGGCGGCGCGCGCATGCAGGAAGGCCTGCTGTCGCTCATGCAGATGAGCAAGACGACGGCCGCCGTCGCCTGCCTCGCGCGCCAGCGCCTTCCTTTCGTCACCATGCTGACCGACCCAACCATGGGCGGCGTCTCGGCCTCGTTCGCCTTCGTCGGCGACGTCGTCATGGCGGAACCCGGGGCGCTGATCGGCTTCGCCGGGCCGCGTGTGATCGAGCAGACCGTGCGCGAAAAGCTCCCCGAGGGCTTCCAGCGTGCCGAGTTCCTGCTCGAAAAAGGCGCGATCGACATGATCGTTGATCGCCGCGAGATGCGCAACCGCCTCGCTGCCGTGCTCACCTTGCTGCAACGGCTTCCCGCCGCGGGATGACTCCACGCAGCCTGCCCGACTGGCTGGCGCACCTCGAAAGCCTGCATCCGCGCGGCCAGGCAGGCATCGAACTCGGGCTCGAGCGCGTGCGCCGGACGAGCGCGGCCCTCGGCCAGCGCGCGACCTGCCCGGTCATCACCGTCGGCGGCACCAACGGCAAGGGTTCGACCTGCGCCATGATCGAACGCATTCTGCTCGCGGCGGGATATCGGGTCGGCGTGTATGCCTCGCCGCACCTGTTGCGCTACAACGAACGAGTACGCATCGACGCCACGCCAGCCGATGACGCGTCTTTCTGCGAGGCGTTCGCGCGCGTCGAAGCCGCACGGGGCGACACTCGGCTCACCTACTTCGAGTTCGGCACCCTGGCGGCGTGGGAACTGTTCGCTGCCGTCCCGCGCGACGCGATCATCCTCGAAGTCGGCCTGGGCGGCCGTCTCGACGCGACCAACATCTACGACGCCGACGTGGCGGTCATCACGGCCATCGGCCTCGACCACATGGAGTATCTCGGCTCGACGCGCGAAGCCATCGGTCGTGAAAAAGCGGGCATTTGCCGCGCCGGCCGACCGCTCGTCTGCGGCGACCCGGACCCGCCGGCAAGCATCGAAGCGGCTTGCCGTCTCGCCGAGGCCGACTTTTGGCGGTTCGGCCGCGATTTCGGCTGCGAACGCGATGACGGCCAGTGGCGCTATCGGGGCAGAAACGGCCGCAAGCTCGGCGGACTGGCCTTCCCCGCCCTGCGCGGCGCATGCCAGTTGCGCAACGCTGCCTGCGCCATTGCCGCACTCGAGAACTTGCAGGATCGGCTTCCCGTCGCGGTACAGGACATTCGCGCCGGCCTCGCCGCCGTGGAGGTCACCGGACGCTGCCAGGTGTTGCCGGGAAGGCCGCAGATCGTTCTCGATGTCGCCCATAACCCGCACGCGGCAACGGAACTGGCCCGCAACCTGGGCGACATGGGCTTCGCCCGGACGACCTGGGCGATCCTCGGCATGATGGCCGACAAGGATATTGACGGCACCATCGCGGCGATGCATGACCGCGTCGATCACTGGCTTGCCTGCGATCTGCCGGGCGCCCGTGCGGCGACGGCGGCCGCGCTTGCCGACGCCCTTGTGAAAGTCGGCGTCGGCGAGACGGTGACGCGTCACGCATCGCCGGCGGCGGCGCTGGCCCAGGCGAGGGACAGGGCGGACGCCGATGATAGAATCGTCGCCTTCGGATCGTTCCTGACGGTGGCGGATGTAATGCGTTCCCTGGGCCGCGAGGCATGAGAATGGCACAAGACGACAAACGCGGCGAGGCGGATGTTCAGGTCGAAGAGTCGACGCAGATGAAAAAGCGCGCCCGGCGCCGCCTGATCGGCGCGGCCGCCCTGGCGTTGCTGGCCGCGATCCTCCTGCCGATGGTCATGGATCATCAGCCGGCACCGGCCCTCAAGGACATTCAGGTTCGCATCCCGAGCCCCGACGAAGGTGTCGCGCAACGCGTCCCCGGCAAGCCCCGGACAGAGATTGCGGCAGCCCCCGCGCCGGACAACAAGACCACGGCACAAGGATCCGCGCCAGTCACCACGGAACCGGCCCCGCCCGTCACCGCGCCCACCCCGGCGACTAGGACACCGTCCCCGCCCACCGAACCAGCCGCCACGCCGGAGTCCTGGGAGATCCAGCTCGGCGCCTACCAGAACCCTGCCAGCGTCACCAACCTCGTCCGCAAGCTGAAGGATCTGGGCGTTCCCACCTATACCGAAAACGTCGAGACACCAAACGGTCCGCGCACGCGCGTCCGGGCCGGTCCGTTTCCGACGCAGGAGGCAGCCGAGAAAGCCCGCGCCCGCGTCAAGATCGTCGGCGTGGACGGGCCGGTGGCAAGAAAACCATGACATGCCGCGATGACCAGCCTGACCCTGTTCGACTTCGTGGTATTGGGCCTGATCGCGCTCTCGCTGTTGATCGGCGTGTGGCGCGGCGTGGTCAGCGAAATTCTCGCCCTGATTGCCTGGGTGGCCGCCTTTCTCGCCGCGCGCGCCTGGGGAGAGCGGGTCGGCGATCTCACCGCGACTCAGTTGGTCGACCCGTTCTGGCGACATGTCGTCGGCTTTCTCGAGGTATTTGTCGGCGTCCTGGTGCTTTTTGCGCTCGGCCGCTGGCTGATGGCCTTGTTGCTCAAGGCGGTCGGACTGCGACCGCTCGACCGCATCCTCGGTGCCGTGTTCGGCATTGCACGCGGAATCCTGGTTGCCTGGGCAGCCGTCCTGGTTTGCGGCTTCACCCCCCTTCCCCGGGAAACCTGGTGGCGCCAGGCCGTACTGGCACCGCCGCTCGAAACGGCTGCGCTGGCGGCCAGACCCTGGCTACCGCCGAATCTGGCCGAACGAATTCGATATCGATAAGGTAAGCGACAATGTGCGGAATCATGGGGGTGGTCGCCACCACACCGGTCAATCAACTCCTCTACGACGGCCTGCAGGTACTTCAGCATCGCGGCCAGGATGCGGCTGGCATCGCCACGGCCGAGGGCGGACGCTTTCACATGCACAAGGGCCCGGGGCTCGTCCGCGACGTGTTCCGCACCCGCAACATGCGCAACCTGGTCGGCAACTGGGGCATCGCCCACTGTCGCTACCCGACGGCCGGCTCCGCCTGGAACGCCGCCGAGGCACAGCCCTTCTACGTCAACTCGCCCTTCGGGCTGATGCTCGCCCACAACGGCAACCTGACCAATTCGGAACAGCTCAAGCGCGACATGTTCCTGCAGGACTTGCGTCACATGAACACCAACTCGGACTCCGAGGTGCTGCTCAATGTGCTCGCCCACGAGCTCCAGGCCGCGTCGACCAAATATCAGGTCGATGCGGAGACGATTTTCCAGGCGGTGGCCGGGGTGCACCGCCGCGTCAAGGGCGCCTATGCCGTGGTGGCGATGATCGCCGGCTACGGCCTGCTCGCCTTTCGCGATCCATACGGGATACGTCCGCTGGTAATCGGGCGCAACGAGACTCCGCAGGGAATGGAGTACCTCGTGGCTTCGGAAAGCGTCGCCATCGACACGCTGGGGTTCCGCTTTCTGCGCGATGTCGAACCGGGCGAAGCGGTGCTGGTCGACACGCGCGGCAACTTCGTCAGCCGCCAGTGCGCGGAAAAAACCATTCATGCGCCCTGCATGTTCGAATATGTCTACCTCGCCCGGCCGGACTCCCTCATGGACGGTGTCTCGGTCTATGCCGCCCGCGTCAAGATGGGCGAGTATCTTGCCGACAAGATTCGCCATACGCTTCCGCACCTGGTCATCGACGCCGTCATTCCGATCCCCGACTCGAGCCGCCCCTCGGCACTCGAACTCGCGCGACAACTGGGGGTTCCCTTCCGCGAAGGCTTCGTGAAGAACCGCTATATCGGCCGCACCTTCATCATGCCCGGACAGGCCTCGCGCAAGAAGTCGGTACGCCAGAAACTCAACGCGATCTCCCAGGAGTTCAAGGGCAAGCATGTGCTGCTGGTGGACGACTCCATCGTGCGCGGCACGACCAGCCGCGAGATCATCCTGATGGCACGCGACGCCGGTGCGAAAAAAGTCTACTTCGCTTCCGCCAGCCCGCCCGTCCGCTTCCCCAATGTCTACGGCATCGACATGCCAACGCGCGCAGAGCTGATCGCCGCCTATCGCAACGACGACCAGATACGTGGCGAAATCGGTGCCGACGTGCTCATTTACCAAGACTTGGACGCCCTGAAACATTCCGTCGGCAGCATCAATGGATCCCTGGTGCAGTTCGATACCTCGTGCTTCGACGGCCAGTACATCACCGGCGACATCAGCAAGGACTATCTCGCCAGTGTGGAGAGTGCGCGCGGCAAACCCGGGCCGGAAGACGGCGATGGCGGTCAGCTCGACCTCAACCTGGTCAGTGCCGCATGACCGCCCCCGACCATGATCGCGCCACCCTTGCGGTGCGTGCCGGACAGGAGCGCAGCCAGTTCGGCGAGCACTCCGAAGCGCTGTATCTGACCTCCAGCTTCGTCTTCGAGAGTGCCGCCCAGGCGGCAGCGCGGTTTTCCGGCGAAGAGGAAGGCAACGTCTATTCGCGCTTCACGAATCCCACCGTCAGCATGTTCCAGGATCGCCTCGCGGCGCTCGAGGGCACCGAGGCTTGCGTCGCCACCGCCAGCGGCATGTCCGCGATCCTGGCGACCGTCATGGCCATGCTCAAGTCGGGCGACGAGATCGTCGCCGCGCGCGGCATCTTCGGCGCCACGCAACAGCTTTTCGGCGCCATCCTGCCACGGTTCGGGATCGCGACCAAATTCGTCGCCACCAGCGAGCCGGCCGTCTTCGCGGAGGCCATGACCGACGCAACCCGGCTGATCTTCATCGAAACGCCATCCAATCCGCTCACCGAGGTTTATGACATCGCCAGGCTGGCGGAGATTGCCCATGCCGGCGACGCTCTGCTGGTGGTCGACAACTGCTTTTGCTCGCCCGCCCTGCAACGCCCGGTCGAGTTCGGCGCCGACCTCGTCGTGCATTCGGCGACGAAATACCTCGATGGGCAGGGGCGCGTCCTCGGCGGCGCCGTCTGTGGCAGGCGCGAACTGGTCGAGGAAGTATTCAAGTTCCTGCGCACCGCCGGCCCGACGCTGTCACCGTTCAACGCATGGATCATTCTCAAGGGACTGGAAACCTTGCAGATTCGCATGCAGGCGCAATCGGCCAGCGCCCACGAACTGGCGCGTCGGCTCGAACGCCACCCCGGTGTCGCGCGCGTTTTTTATCCCGGCCTGCCTTCCCACCCCCAGCATGCACTGGCGACTCGCCAACAGGAGACCGGCGGGGCCATCGTCGCCTTCGAGGTGAAGGGCGGCCGGGAAGCTGCCTGGCGCGTCATCGACCATTGCCACCTCCTGTCGATCACCGCAAATCTCGGTGACACCAAGACGACCATCACCCACCCGGCATCGACCACGCATGGGCGGATATCCGCGGAAGCACGGGCGGCCGCCGGCATCACCGAAGGCTTGCTGCGGGTGGCCGTCGGACTGGAATCCATCAACGACATCGAGACCGACCTGGTTCGCGGCCTGGCATCCGCGAACTGCTAGAATCCTCGCCCCCATCATCTGTCCGCGCCTGCCTACCCCCGCCCGGGCGGGGGTGTTCCGTCCGGAATCCGCCATGAAACGTTCCCGTTTTTCCCGTCGAACAAAACATACGCCCGCAACGGAATCCCTGATTCATCTTGCCTCACAACTGAGTCTGTCAGGCAGCCGCGTCGAGGACACGTTCTGGGAGCACCGTCTGGCCTCGACCATCGATGGCGTTCTCGACCACGGCGATGAAGAGGCCCTGAACGCCGCGCTGGACCACCTCTACGGCACGGGGGGACGCGCCTACGACGAACTCGCCGACATGATCGAGCATTGTACCGAGTATCGTCGTCACGAAATGGCATCAAACTCCAGCGCGATGGACGTGTTGCTCATCGCTGCCCCGGTTCTCGCCTGGTCGCGCTATGCAATTCCCGCCGGGCAAATCCCCGCCGAGGTAATGGCCTCGCTCCGCGTCCAGCTGCAAGCGCACGTTCTGGCCGACAACGTGCGCTTCGGCATGGCGGATTTTCTTTTCAGTCCCGACCAATTGCCTCAAAGCTATTGCGAAACGCTTGCCCTCACCGAGAAACTGGCCAAGGCCTCCCTGCACGGACGCGAACTCAACCTCGACCCTGGCCAATTGCCGGAGACCATGAACTTCCTTTCGGACACTCGCTACCTGATCGGCGCGGTCTGCGCCCCGGCCGGTGCCCCGTTGTTTCGCTGGCAGGAGGAGGACGGCACCCGCGCCGAAGCGCTCAAGCAATGGCGTTCGCAGGGAGGCGAGGTCATGCGCCCGCTGCTTCAGGCCTGCGCGATCGAACCGCTGTTGCCACAGTCCTTTCATGCCGCGATTCGGGAGGCAGACCGCGCCTCGCGCCCCTACTCGCTGCGCTCGGCGGTGGCCTATCTGCAAACCACCCTGAACGTTTCGCCGGCGCATTTGCGCGCGGTCGTCGCCCCCTATTATGATCGTCAGCTCGAGGAATTCAGGGTTGGATTCACGCTTGCCGATTCGCAGGATGTCATCCACGGCGTGGTCTGGCCCCTGCTGGAAAACGAGGACGAGGCCGCCGAGCTTCCCGGCCAAATCGAGGGCATCCTGCGCGAAATCGGTCTGCGCGATGTCGTAATACTGGATCACCGTTTTCCCCTGGAGTACTGCGACGACTGTGGTGCTCCGCTCTATCCGAACCCGGACGGTGAACCTGTTCATGCCGAATTGCCGGAAGCCGAAGAGGAAGCTGCTCCCCGGCACCTTCATTGATCCATGCCCCCTGCCTCGAGTCTCGACGAACTGATCGGGGCGTTGCGTTGCCTTCCGGGGGTCGGCCCGAAGTCGGCGCGGCGCATGGCCTACCACCTGCTTCAGCACGACCCGCAAGGCGCCGACCGGCTGTCGCGCGCCTTGGCAGAAGCCGTCACGAAACTTCGTCGCTGCCAGCGCTGCAACGACTTTACCGAGGCCGACATCTGCTCGCGCTGCCTTTCCCCGAAACGAGACCCATCCTTGTTGTGTGTCGTCGAAATGCCGGCGGACCTCAACACGCTCGAGGAAACACACGCCTTCGGCGGCCTGTATTACGTGTTGATGGGACATCTCTCGCCAATCGACGGCGTCGGGCCGCGCGAACTGGCCTTCGATCGTCTGCTGGCACGTGTCGGCGACGGAGTGGTCAGGGAAGTCATTCTCGCCACCAATCTCACCCACGAAGGCGAAGCCACCGCACACTACCTCGCGGAAATTCTCCATGAACGCGGAATCCGGGTAAGCCGTATCGCCCGCGGCCTGCCGCTCGGCAGCGAACTCGAATATGCCGATGCATCGAGCGTCGCACAGGCATTGCAAGAGCGCCGCGAATACTGATCGCGACCGACTCCGCACGCAAATCGGCCTTCCAATCCCGCTGCGGTCCCGGGTATAATCGTCGGGTTTTCATGTTTGCATTCTCACTTTTCAGGAAACCCCACCATGAGTTGTGACGATAAAGTGGATTGCGGCAGGCGTCGACTGCTTGTTGCTACATCGGTCGCGGGCGGCGTCGGCGGCATTGCCGCCGCAGTCCCGTTTGTTGCCACGTTCGCCCCTTCGGAACGCGCCAAATCCGCCGGCGCCCCGGTCGAGGTGGATATCGGCAAGCTCGCTCCCGGCGAGATGATGACCGTCGAGTGGCGCGGCAAGCCGGTCTGGATCATTCACCGCACCCCGGAAATGCTTGGCGGCCTGGAGAAAGTAGCCGACAAGCTGTCCGATCCCAGTTCGACCCAGCCAATGCAGCCCGAATACGCCAAGAATCCGCATCGCTCGATCAAGCCCGAATTTCTCGTCGCCATCGGCATCTGCACTCACCTCGGATGCTCGCCCACCCAGAAGTTCCAGGCCGGTGTCGCATCCGGAATCTCCGCCGACTGGCCGGGCGGTTTCCTTTGTCCGTGCCACGGTTCGTTTTTCGACCTGGCGGGGCGCGTGTACAAGAGCATGCCCGCTCCGACAAACCTCGAAATTCCGCCGCACTATTACCTGTCCGACGCCAAGATACTGATTGGCGAAGACAAGAAGGGAGCTTAAGGCATGGGCGCCGCCAACGCTGAAAAATACAAGTCCGACGGCTCCGCCGCCGGCAACCTGCTGGAATGGGTCGATGCCCGCTTCCCGCTCATGGCCATGTGGAATGACCACCTGGCGAAATACTACGCGCCGAAGAACTTCAACTTCTGGTACTTCTTCGGTTCTCTTGCCCTGCTGGTTCTCGTCATACAGATCGTTACGGGCATTTTCCTGGTGATGCACTACAAGCCCGATGCCTCACTGAACGCCTCTGGCGTGCCAGTAGCGTTCGCCAGCGTCGAGTACATCATGCGCGACGTACCTTGGGGTTGGCTGATCCGTTACATGCACTCGACCGGTGCGTCGGCTTTCTTCATCGTCGTCTACCTCCACATGTTCCGCGGTCTGATCTACGGCTCCTACCGCAAACCGCGCGAACTCGTCTGGATCTTCGGCGTGGCGATTTTCCTGTGCCTGATGGCCGAGGCGTTCATGGGCTACCTGTTGCCTTGGGGGCAAATGTCCTACTGGGGCGCCCAGGTGATCGTGAACCTGTTCACCGCCATCCCGCTCATCGGCCCCGAACTGGGCGTCTGGATTCGCGGCGACTACGTGATTTCCGACGCCACACTCAACCGCTTCTTCTCGCTGCATGTCATCGCGATCCCCCTGATCCTTCTCGGTCTCGTGGTCGCCCACATCATCGCGCTGCACGAGGTTGGCTCGAACAACCCCGATGGCGTGGAAATCAAGAAGAAAAAGGACGAAAACGGCAAGCCTCTCGACGGCATCCCCTTTCACCCCTACTACACGGTAAAGGATATCGTCGGCGTCGTTGCGTTCCTGATGGCGTTTTCGATCGTGGTGTTTTTCATGCCGGAAGGCGGCGGCTATTTCCTCGAATACAACAACTTCTTCCCTGCCGACCCGATGGTCACGCCGCCCCACATCGCACCGGTGTGGTACTTCACGCCTTATTACTCCATCCTGCGCGCCAACACGGTTAACTTCTTCTGGATCGACGCGAAGCTCTGGGGTGTGATCTTCATGGGCCTGGGCGTGATGATCCTGTTCTTCCTGCCCTGGCTGGATCGCAGCCCGGTCAAGTCGATCCGTTACCGGGGGCCGGTTTTCAAGTGGGCGCTCGGCATCTTTCTGGTCTCGTTCTTCATTCTCGGCTATCTCGGGATTCTCGCGCCGACACCCGGCCGCACCCTGGTCGCCCAGATCTGCACGATCATCTACTTTGCCTTCTTCCTGTTGATGCCGATCTACACATCGCTCGACAAATGCAAACCTGAACCGGAAAGGGTCACGGGATAATGAAAAAGCTGTTCTTAGCGCTGCTGTGCCTGCCCCTGATGGCCTTCGCCGCCGGACCTGCGGTGCCTCTCGACAAGGCCCCGGACCGCTCGCGTAACCATGCCGCCCTGCAAAATGGCGCGAAGGTCTTCGTCAACTACTGCCTGAATTGCCACTCCGCCTCCTATTTTCGCTACAACCGACTGACGGACATCGGTCTGACCGAACAACAGATCAAGGACAACCTTCTGTTTGCCTCGGAAAAAGTGGGAGACCTGATGACCATCGGCATGCGCCGCGAGGACGCCAAGTTGTGGTTCGGCGCTGCACCGCCCGACCTGACGGTAATTGCGCGTGCCCGCTCTTCCATGGAAGGGCCCACCGGTGGCGACTGGCTCTACACCTACATGCGCGGCTTCTACCGTGACGACACCCGTCCTACCGGATGGAACAACACGGTGTTTTCCAACGTAGGCATGCCACATGTGCTGTGGGAATTGCAGGGCGAGCAGGTCATGGGGCCCGACGGCAAACTGGTGCTGGCGAAACCCGGACTCCTGAGTCCGCAGGAATACGATGAAATGGTCGCCGACCTGGTCGGTTTCATGACCCACATGGGCGAGCCGATGGCGAACTTCCGCAAACAATTGGGAGTCGTCGTACTGATCTTCCTCGCCGTCCTCTTCGTGTTCTCGTACGCGCTCAAGCGCGAATACTGGAAAGACATCCACTGATCAGAAAGGATGAGCCTAAAGTTGCCATGGGACATCGAGACATGAACCCACCCGTGCGTCGCGTAGTGCGCGATTCGGACTATTCCTGGGGAACGAGTGCGATGATGAACCTGTATTCGGGCACCACCTGCCCGTTCAGTCATCGCTGCCGCATCGTTCTTTACGAAAAACAGATGGACTTCCAGGTCATCGACGTCGACCTGTTCAACAAGCCGGAAGACATTGCCGTCATCAATCCCTACAACAGGGTGCCGGTACTGGTCGACCGCGACCTCGTCCTCTATGAGTCGAACATCATCAACGAGTATATCGACGAGCGCTTTCCACATCCGCAACTGATGCCGCCCGATCCGCAAACCCGGGCGAAGGCACGTCAGTTGTTGCATACGATGGAAAGCGAGTTGTTCGGCCATATCGACGCGCTGGAACGCAATCTGAAATCGGCCGACAAGTCACGCGCCCACATCCGTGACCGTCTGGTCGAGCTGACGCCCCTTTTCGCCAAGCAAAAGTTTCTCCTCGGCGAAGAGTTTTCCATGCTCGACGTAGCGATTGCGCCATTGCTCTGGCGTCTCGATCATTACGGCATCGAATTGCCCAAAACAGCCGCACCTGTGATGAAGTTTGCCGAACGAATCTTCTCGCGCCAAGGCTTCATCGACGCCCTCACCCCCTCGGAAAAGGTGATGCGTCGCTGAGCGTCAGCGTTCCGCGCCAGCCCTCATGGTACCCACCAAACCCTACCTGATCCGGGCCATCTACGAATGGTGTTCGGATCAGGGCCTTACCCCCTATCTGGCGGTTCAGGTCAATGATCGCACTCGCGTTCCCCGCCAGTTTGTCAGCGAGGGTCAGATCGTCCTCAACATCGGTGCGAACGCCACGCACCAGATGCGCATGGGCAATGACGAGATCATTTTTCAGGCGCGCTTCAACGGTTCGCCTTTCCCGGTAAGCGTCCCCGTCGATGCCGTCGCGGCGATTTACGCCAGGGAAAATGGACAGGGACTGGTATTCGAGACCCAACCCAACCTGGAGGAAGGCGATCTCGCGAAAGTCGGTCATGACGAGACGGCGATTGATGAGGAAACCGCAGCCGCCGGCGAGGCGCCGCCGCCCGCGCCGCGTCGCGGTGCTCACCTGACACGGATCAAATAGCCCGCTCAAATAGCAACGCTTTCGTCCCGGCAGCCGCGTAGAATCGCGGCGAGACTGGCACAATCGCTTCCGGAACGGCTTGATTCTCCCGGCGAGCCCTTCCCTCCCCTCCTGGTAGTTCAATGGATAGAACGGGGCCCTCCTAAGGCCCAGATGTGGGTTCGATTCCCGCCCGGGAGGCCACCAGAGAGCCCGGAGCCATCCAGCCGAGTGGCTCCAGCAAGCCAAGGACTGGTCAGTTCAGGTCACGACCAAGCCTGATGCGCTCAAGAAAGGCGCTGGCACCGTCGTGGCCGTGGCCAGCCGCCTTGCGCAACCATTTCAAGGCAAGACGCGGATGCCTTTCCAGACCGCCTCCCCCGCGATAGTAAGCAGCGCCCAGTTCATACTGCGCATTGATGTCGCCGAGCAGGGCTGCACGCCGCAAATGTCGCACGGCCTGACGACAGTCGCGCCTCGCTCCCTGCCCATGCAATAGCATGAAACCCAGGCTGTATAGCGCGTAAGCGTCTTCATGCTGGCCGTTGGCCTGTTCGAACCAGCGATAGGCCTCGCGGTAATTTCGCGGGACGCCTTCGCCGTGATAGTACAGGTCGGCAAGCACCAGCTTGGCGTCGAACAGCGTGGCAGCCTGACGATACCAGGTCACCGCCTGCGACGGATCGGCCGGCCCGCCAAGTCCATACCGCAGGCATTCGGCTAGCATGAACGCAGCGCGACGGTGGCCGAGTTCTCCAGCCTTGCGGTAACACAGGCGCGCTCGGGCGACATCGGCCAGCACGCCGTGGCCATGAAAAAAACGCTCACCCTCCGCAAACCAGAATCGCTCCAACTCGTCCAGCGCGGGCTGCCAGCCCGCTTCGGCTGCCCGAAGCAACGTGGCTTCGCCTCGTTCGCGGTCAGCCTGCCCTCCGACCCCATGCAAAAGGCAACGCCCCAACTCGGCAAGACCATGAGGCAAACCGGCTTCGGCCGCCGCGTTGTAGTGCCGGCGGGCAGCCACCGGGTCGGCGACGGTACCTTCACCATGCTCATGACACTCTCCGAGCCAGACGTGCGCCGCCGGTTCGCCACCGTCAGCGGCACGACGGTACCAGGCAAGAGCGAGGGGCTTGTTTTCTTCCACGCCCTCACCCCATCGGTGGCAGTGTCCCAGCTTGAGTTGGGCCCGTGCATGGCCACGACGCGCCGCGGCGCGCCACCAGCGCACGGCCGCCTCCAAGTCGCGCTCGACCCCTGCCCGGCCGGCTACGCAAGCTTCCCCGAGTTCAAACTCGGCCTCGCGATTGCCGAGTTCTGCCGCACGACGGTACCATGCCAGCCCCACCGCCGGGTCCGGCGTCACGCCGAAACCGAATGTCGTGCACTGACCGAGCAGGTACATCGCAGCAGACACGCGATGGCGTGCGGCATTGCGAAACCAGCTCACGGCCTCGACCTGATCGGATGCACTTCCCTCGCCTGCGTACAGGCACAAGCCCAGACAAAACATGGCGGGGGCCACGCCCGCCTGCGCCGCCTGTCGCCAGAGAGATACGGCCGCCCTGCGATCTTCAGGTACGCCACGACCGAAGAAATGGCAACGCGCCAACAAGTCCGCCGCACGCGGCTGGCCTCGTTCGGCGGCCAGGCGCAACCACTGCGCCGCAGCCCCGAAATCCCTCGTCATGTGCTTGCCGAGGTAAAGCAGGCGCCCCAGCCAGTACTGCGCGAGCGAACTGCCCTCCTCCGCCGCCAGACACAACACCTGCGCGCCACGCGACGGATCGGCCACCAAACCGTGGCCTCGCAGCAAGCACAGGGCAAACCAGGTCATGCCCCGGCTGTCCTGTCGTGCAGCTGCGGACTCGAACAGGCGCGCGGCTTCGGCATGATCCCGTGGAACGCCGATTCCCTGATAGAGCAGCCATCCCAAAACCGCTTCGCCTGCCGGACACTGCGTTTCCGCACTGCGCGAAGCCCACTGAACCGCCTCGCCGGGCGATTTGGTCACGCCTTCCCCTACGGCAAGGCGCCAGGCAAGTTCGGCCTGGGCGGCGGCATTCGCACCCTGGGCCATGCGTCGCAAATCGCTGCTAGGCAGCGCCCGCCAGTAGTCGTCGGCATGCCCGAGAATCTCCATGCCACGCGCCACGCCGCGCTCGACAAGACTGCTTTCGAGCACATCGCGAAACAAACCGAGCAGGGCGGACGAACCCATGGGAAGCAGTTCCATGAGGCGCAAGCATACCGAGCACCCACGGATCCCCTTATCCACAAAAACTGTGGAAAAGTCTGTGAATCTCTTGCGAAAGAACCTGCTAAGTCAGTATCCGGAAAGGACTTTTATTGCCTTGAAAGAAAACTGCCAACTTATATTTTGTTTATGTTCATATAGTTACACGACAACCCAAGGCATTCCAGACCGTCCGCCGGATTTTCTGAAGCCTCATTCGCAGGAATCCGCGACTGTGGATGATGTAGCATCGCCACCCCGAGACTCCCGTCATGAATGCAGCCTTGGCCAACGAAGTCATCACCGTCTCCGAACTCAATCATCAGGCGCGCCGCCTCCTCGAGGGGGGCTTTCCCCTGCGTTGGGTCGCCGGAGAGATATCGAACCTGACACGGGCAAGCTCCGGTCACCTCTATTTTTCCCTGAAAGACAGCACGGCGCAGGTGCGCTGCGCGATGTTTCGTTCACGCGCCCAGACCCTGCCATGGAAGCTCGAAAACGGCCAGCAGGTGGAAGCCCAGGCCCTCGTGACGCTCTACGAAACCCGCGGCGAATTTCAATTGAACGTCGAAGGCCTGCGGCGCGCCGGTGTCGGGCGCCTCTATGAACTTTTCCTCAGGCTACGTGAAAAACTTTCCGCCGCGGGACTGTTCGACAGCACCCGCAAACGCCCGTTACCACGTTATCCGCGCAAGATCGGCATCGTCACCTCGACGCGTGCCGCCGCACTACGGGATGTGATCGCCACCTTGTCGCGTCGCGCCCCCCACGTGGAGTTGACCATCTACCCGACACTGGTGCAGGGCGCCGATGCCCCGGCCGCCATTGTCGCGGCCTTGCGGGCCGCCTACGCCCGAGCCGACGAAGACTCGACGGATCTGCTGCTCGTGGTGCGCGGGGGCGGCAGCATTGAAGACCTCTGGGCATTCAATGACGAAATGGTGGCGCGCACGCTCGCCGTGTCGCCAAGGCCGACTATCGCAGGCATCGGCCACGAAACAGACACGACCATCGTTGACCATGTGGCCGATCTGCGCGCTCCCACCCCGACGGCCGCGGCAGAACTGGCCAGCGCGGGATGGTTCGAGGCCGCCGCGAGGATCGACACCGTCGCCGCGTCGCTGCGGCGCGCCATGGAAAGGGAAATCACGATACGCGGCCAGTCTCTCGACCGCTTCGCCTTGCGGCTGGTGCACCCCGCCCGGAAGCTGGCAGAAGCGCGCCAGCGACTGGAACGGCTGGCACAACGCCTTCTGAACGCGACCGCCAGACGCATCGCCCGCGAACGCGAACGGCTCCGCCGGTGCGAAGGCGCGCTCACTTCACTTTCCCCCCTCGCGACGCTGTCGCGCGGCTACAGCATCGTCCGCAACGCCGACGGCCATGTCGTGCACGACTCTCGCGCCCTGACAAGCGGAGACGGCCTGGAGATACAGTTCGCTTCCGGTCACGCTACCGCCACCGTCGCCCGCACCAGCTTGCAATAAGAACTGGCGACCCCAACTTACGCAGACCCTTAGCCCGAAACAGGAGAACAACATGGAACACACCCTGCCCCCGCTGCCCTATGCCAAGAACGCCCTCGCGCCGCACATGTCCGAGGAGACCTTCGACTACCACTACGCCAAGCACCACCAGGCCTACGTCACCAACCTGAACAACCTGATCAAGGGCACCGAGTACGCAGACCTCGACCTCGAAGCCATCGTCAAGAAGGCCCCGGTCGGCGGCATCTACAACAACGCCGCGCAGGTGTGGAACCATAGCTTCTTCTGGAACTGCATGAAGCCCAATGGG
>CAZGOH010000017.1:0-32820 GCA_964527195.1 uncultured Methyloversatilis sp. | reverse complement strand
CTACCCCTTCACAACAACGCCCCTCACCTCAACAGTGCGGGGCGTTCGCGTTTGGGAATGCATGTCAGTGCATGCGGAGCGCTCAGGCCGCCATGGTTGGCTTCAGCAGGCCCTTTTCCTCGAGGAGTGCGCCGGCCCTTTCCAGTTCAAAGACCAGCCAATTGGCTAGTTCGGGTATGCTCATCCCGAGCCTGTGCGCCCCAACGTCGCGAAAGAAGGGGACGTCCCCCAGGTAGGATTCCAGCGCATCGCGCGGTAGCGACTGCATGTCGAGCAGATTGAAAATGAAGCAGGCTTTCACCGCGTTTCGCGCCATGCGCTGCGGATCGTCTTTGAAGGCGGCAAGCCTGCGATGGGCCCGTTCCAGCGCGGTACGGACCCCGGTGAAGGGGCGGCCATGGCCGGGAATCACGGTGCCGACATCGAGCGCCGCGATCATGTCGAGCGTCGCTTTCGTCGCGGCCAGGGCATCGGGTTGTCCCAACAGTTCGCCGAAGACGATGCCGAAGCCGTCTTCCCACAAGGCGTCACCGGAGATCAGCAACCTCGCTTCGGGGCTGTGGAACACGAGCGCGTCCATGTCGTGACCGGGCGCGGCCAGCGCGTGCCAGGTGACACCGCCCATGCGCAGCACTTCCCCCGCATGCACGACGCCGTCGTGGCGGAAGCGGTCGGCGCGCTGCGCCGTCGGGGCAAGCAGCAAAGCCTGTTCGTTCCAGTTGGCGATGTGCGCCTCGATGCCGACAGGAATCACCACGCAGCAGCCGAATTCGCGTTGTAGGGCGGCGTTGCCGCCGATGTGGTCGGAGTGCGAGTGGGTATTGATCAGTCGCGCGAGCTTGGGTACCGGGCGCCGTCCCGCCAGGGCCGACTTTACGAGCTGCACCGTCTGCCCCGCATGGCCAACGTAGCCACTGTCGATCAATGTCGCTTCAGCACCATCGAAAAGTAGGACGTTGTTCGAGGATAACCAGCCGCGCTCGATGACGTGATAATCCGCATTCGCAGGTGACGAGCCCCAGGGACGGCCGCAGCCGATGCAATAGGCCTCTTCCGCATCCGGCAGGCAAATCCCGGCGCAGTAAAAATCTCCTTCAGACACGTCGGGCGATCAGAGCCTGGGCGACGCGGGAAGCGGGGGGGCGGCCAAGTTGTGCCGAAATCCATGCCGCAGTATCGACGAGCCGACCCAGATCGACGCCGCAGTCGATGCCGAGGCCCTGCAACAACCAGACGATTTCCTCGGTGGCGACATTGCCCGCCGCCCCTTTGGCGTAGGGGCAGCCGCCGAGGCCGCCGACCGAAGCGTCGAATACGTTCATGCCCATCAGCAAGGAAGCGTAAATGTTGGCGATGGCCATGCCCCAGGTGTCGTGATAGTGGCCGGCCAGTTTGTCGATGGGGACACGGCGTGAAACGCGCTCGATCATCGCCTTCGCCTTTTCCGGGGTGCCGACGCCGATGGTGTCGCCAAGCGAAATCTCCTGGCAACCCATGTCGAAAAGCGCGCCGGCCACACGCGCGACTTCGTCGGGGGCAACCTCTCCCTGGTATGGACAGCCGAGAACGCAGGACACATAGCCACGCACCTTGACGCCAGCATTTCGTGCGCCAGCCATCACGGGGTCGAAGCGCGCCAGAGACTCCCCGATCGAGCAGTTGATGTTCTTGCGCGAGAAGGCTTCGGAGGCAGCAGCGAAAACCGCGATATCGGTGACATTCGAGGCCAGCGCCGACTCGAGTCCTTTCTCGTTCGGAACGAGCACGGGGTAGCTCACTCCGGAGCGCCGATCGATGCCCGCCATCACCTCGGCGGCGTCCGCCATCTGCGGAACCCATTTCGGCGAGACGAATGCTGCGGCCTCGATGGTGGTCAGGCCGCAATCGGCGAGCCGATTGACAAGCTCGATTTTGGTTGTCGCCGGGACGTGGGATTTCTCGTTTTGCAGCCCGTCGCGCGGGCCGACTTCGACGATACGAACTTTATCGGGAAGCGCCATGACGAACTCAAGCCGCAACGTCGAATTCGGCCAGTTCCGCACCATCGGCGACTTGTTCGCCGACCGCGTAGCAGAACGACTTGAGGGTGCCGTCGGCGGGTGCCACCAGCGTGTGTTCCATTTTCATTGCCTCGAGCACGACGAGCGGTGTGCCCTTGGCGACGGTCGCTCCCGGTTTGGCCAGCAAGGCGATGACCTTGCCGGGCATCGGGGCGGCGAGGCCACCCTCGGCGCCGCCGCCCTCGCCGGCATGGTGGTAAGGGTCGATGGCAACGAAGATAAAGCTGTGGCCGTCGAAAAAGACATGGCGTTTCTCGGCGGCGGCGACAACAGCAACGTTGAGGCGGCGGCCGGCAAGGTCGGCGCGCAAGGTGCCGTCGGCGCGCAACTCGCCGTTGGCGAAAGCCGTATGGCCATCGAAGTCGAGCAGGAAGCCGCCTGCGTCGTAAGCCGCCAATATGCGTTTCTCGACGGTGCCGTGGCGCAAGGCAATGGCACGACGTGCCGCACCGTTGACGCGCCAACCGTCGCGCAGATGCCATGGTGAGCGGGGATCGCCGCTCGCGGCGGCGTGTGTTTCCCCGTAGTTGCGGTCGCGCAGGACTTCGGCGAGTGCGGCGAGCAGCCAGGCATCGCGCGGGACGCCGGCCGTGTCCGCTCCACCCTCGCCGGGGAACAGGAAGTCGTGTTCGCGTTCGATCAGCCCGGTATCCAGATCCGCGTGCGCGAACGCCGGACAGGCCACCAGACGGGAGAGAAAGCCGACGTTGTTGGTCACGCCGACGACGCGGTAATCGGCCAGCGCCTGCAGCATGCGCGCCAGAGCGCGGTCGCGGTTTTCGTCCCAGACGATCAGCTTGGCGATCATCGGGTCGTAGTGCGGCGTGATTTCGTCGCCCTGCTCCACGCCGGTATCGACGCGGACGTTGAGAGATTCGAGCGGCGGGGCCAGGTGGGTGAGCCGGCCCGTGGCGGGCAGGAATCCGCGCGTCGCATCCTCGGCATAGATGCGCGCCTCCAGCGCATGGCCGCGAATCTGCAACTGCTCCTGCGTCAGCGGCAGCGTCTCGCCGGAGGCGACTTTCAACTGCCATTCGACGAGGTCGACGCCCGTGATCATCTCGGTGACCGGATGCTCGACCTGCAAGCGCGTATTCATCTCCATGAAATAGAACGTACCGCCCTGATCGACGATGAACTCCACCGTGCCGGCGCCGACGTAGCCGACGGCCTTGGCCGCGTCGACGGCCGCCTGGCCCATCGCGGCACGCCGTTCGGGGGTCATGCCGGGTGCGGGCGCTTCTTCCAGCACCTTCTGGTGGCGACGTTGCACCGAGCAATCACGTTCAAACAAATAAACGCAGTTGCCGTGCGCGTCGCCGAACACCTGGAATTCGATGTGACGCGGGCGCTGCAAATATTTTTCGATGAGGACGTGGTCGTCCCCGAAGCTCGACGCCGCCTCGCGCTGGCAGGAAGCGAGGGCGTCGGCGAAATCCTCGCCCTGCCATACCGTGCGCATGCCCTTGCCGCCACCGCCGGCGCTCGCCTTGATCAGTACCGGATAACCGATCCGGTCGGCCTGTTTTCTGAGGTAGGCCGGATCCTGGTTGTCGCCGTGGTAGCCGGGCGTGAGCGGCACGCCCGCCTTTTCCATCAGCTTCTTGCTTTCGGACTTGAGGCCCATCGCGCGGATGGCCGCCACCGGCGGGCCGATGAAGACAATGCCGGCGGCAAGGCAGGCCTCGGCGAACTCCTCGTTCTCCGACAGGAAGCCGTAGCCGGGGTGCACGGCCTGCGCGCCGGTGGATTGGCAGGCGGCGATGATCCGGTCGATGACGAGGTAAGACGCGCGCGCGGCGGGGGGACCGATGCAAATGGCTTCGTCGGCGAGGCGCACATGACGCGCGCCGGCATCGGCCTCCGAATACACGGCAACGGTGCGCAGCCCCAGGCGCCGCGCCGTCTTGATGACGCGGCAGGCGATTTCGCCGCGGTTCGCGATCAGAATTTTTGTAAACATTTCACTGTATCCACTCCGGCTTGCGCTTTTGCAGGAAGGCGCCGAGGCCTTCCTGCCCTTCGGGCGAGACGCGCACATGGGCGATGCGCTCGACCGTGTAATCGACGACACCGGGCTCGAGAGGCCGGTTCGACACGGAACGGATCAACGCCTTGCACTCGGCCAGCGCCCGCGGGCCGTTCCTCAACAGCGCCGCCGCCCATTCGCCGACCGCTGCGTCGAGGCCGGTTTCGTCGGCGACCATTTCGTGGATCAGTCCGATGCGGTAGGCCTCGGCGGCGGAGAACGCTTCTGCGGTAAGCATGTAGCGGCGCGCGTAGCGTTCGCCGATGGCTGCGATCACGTGCGGGCCGATGACGGCGGGAATCAGCCCCAGCTTCACTTCGGTGAGGGCAAATTTCGCTTCGAACGTGGCCACCGCCATGTCGCAGGCGGCGACGAGGCCTACGCCGCCACCATAGGCGGGCCCTTGCACGCGTGCGATGACCGGCTTCGGACAGGTGGAGACGGCGAGCAGCATGGCGGCCAATTCGCCGGCATCGTTGCGGTTTTCCTCGAGGCTGTAGCCGGCTGCGCGCTGCATCCATTTGAGGTCGGCGCCGGCGCAGAAACTCTTGCCGGTGCTGGAGATCACGACGAGACGCACGGCCGCGTCCGTCGCCATGTCGCGCATCGCCTCGCGCAGTTCGGCGATCATCGCGTCGTCGAAGGCGTTGTGGCGCTCGGGGCGGTTCAGCGTGACGATGCCGACGCCGGCGTCGGTTTCGGTGAGAATGTTCTGCCAGGTCGTCATCGCATCACATCCGGAAGACGCCGAATTTCGTCGGCGGAATCGGCGCGTTGAGGGCGGCGGAGATGCCGAGGGCCAGCGCGCGGCGCGTCTGCGCCGGATCGAGCACGCCGTCGTCCCACAGCCGCGCGGTGGCGTAGTAGGGATGGCCCTGCGTCTCGTACTGTTCGCGGATCGGCGCCTTGAAGGACTCTTCTTCTTCGGCGCTCCAGGGCTTGCCGGCGGCTTCCAGCCCGTCGCGCTTGACGGTGGCGAGCACGCTCGCCGCCTGTTCGCCGCCCATGACACTGATCCGGCTGTTCGGCCAGCTCCACAGGAAGCGCGGCGAATAAGCGCGGCCGCACATGCCGTAGTTGCCGGCGCCGAAACTGCCGCCGATCAGCACGGTGAATTTCGGCACGGCCGCCGTCGACACGGCCGTCACCATTTTCGCGCCATCCTTGGCAATGCCGCCGTTCTCGTACTTGCGGCCGACCATGAAGCCGGTGATGTTCTGCAGGAAGACAAGGGGCACGCCGCGTTGCGCGCACAACTCGATGAAGTGCGCGCCCTTTTGCGCCGATTCGCCGAACAGGATGCCGTTGTTGGCAACGATGCCGACCGGGTAGCCGTGCAGGTGCGCGAAGCCGGTCACCAGCGTGGTGCCGTAACGCGCCTTGAACTCGTCGAAGCGCGAGCCGTCGACGAGACGCGCGATCACCTCGCGCACGTCATAGGGCTTGCGCGTGTCGGTCGGGATGATGCCGTAGAGTTCCTCGGCCGGGTAGAGCGGCTCCTCGGGTGTCTGGACCGCCAGGGAGACCGGCTTCGTCCAGTTCAGGCCGGCGACGATGCGGCGCGCGATGAACAGGGCGTGGTGGTCGTTTTCGGCAAGATGGTCGCAGACGCCGGACACCCGGGTATGGATGTCGCCGCCGCCGAGATCCTCGGTGCTGACTTCCTCGCCGGTCGCTGCCTTGACCAGCGGCGGACCGCCGAGAAAGATCGTGCCCTGGTTCTGCACGATGATCGCCTGGTCGCACATGGCCGGCACATAGGCACCGCCCGCGGTGCAGGAGCCCATCACCACGGCGATCTGCGGAATGCCCTGCGCGGAGAGGTTCGCCTGGTTGAAGAAGATGCGGCCGAAATGGTTCTTGTCGGGGAAGACCTCATCCTGCATCGGCAGGAAGGCGCCGCCGGAATCGACCAGATACAGGCAGGGCAGCCGGTTCTCCAGGGCGATTTCCTGGGCGCGCAGGTGTTTTTTCACCGTCAGCGGATAGTAGGTGCCGCCTTTCACCGTTGCGTCGTTGGCGACGATCATGCACTCGACGCCGGACACGCGCCCGATGCCGGCCACCGCGCCGGCGCAGGGCACTTCGTTGTCGTACATGTCCCAGGCCGCCAGGGGGGCGACCTCGAGGAAGGCGGCGCCGGGATCGAGCAGCCCGTCGATGCGGTCGCGCGCGAGCAGCTTGCCGCGCGCCAGATGCTTGCGGCGGGCTTCTTCGCTGCCGCCCCGTGCCGCCAGCGCCGACTTTGCGCGCAGGTCGGCGACGAGCGCGCGCATGGCCTCGGCATTGGCGAGGAATTCCGCACCGCGCGGGTTCAGTCTGGATTTGATCTGGGTCATGGATTCATCCGGGTTCGGTCTGACGGAAAAGTACGCGACCGCCGCTGTCGGCCGCGACCGCGACGCGCCCTTGCATGGCCAGGTAATCGAGATAGGCCTTGGTCTGGTTGAAGCCGAGCAGGGCGCCGAGGCCGGTCAACTCGCGGCCGTACAGACGCGGCAGCAGATCGGCGACGGTGCTCGGCTCGGCGCAGGCGCGGCAGGCACCGGCCAGGCGGTCGTGATGGATTTCGCGCAACTGGCGGCAGCGCGCCTGTAGTCCGATGAACGGCAGGCCGTGGGCGGGGAGCACGAGCACGTCGTCAGGCAGCGTGCCGCAGCGTTCGAGCGAGGCCAGGTAGTCGGCTACCGGCGTCATGCCTTCCTCGGCGGCCAGGGCGCCGATGTTGGTGACGATGTCCGGCAGAATGTGGTCGCCCGTGATCAGGACATTCCTGTCCGGGCAATGAAAAACCGCGTGGGCGGGCGTATGGCCGCCGACCAGATAGGTGCGCCAGAGCTCCGTTCCCCAGCAGGTGCTGCTGCCGTCGGTCAGGGGGGCGGGATGGCGGGGCAGCACCCGCACGTGGCTGCGGTAGAAATTGCGCCGCAAGGCGCGGTACTCGGCGCCGGACAGCATGCCGTGCCGGGAAAACGCAAGGCGTTCGCCATCGCCGTCATCCTCGTCGGCCAGCATGTCCGCGGCGAGGGAATATTCGCGTTCGGCCATGCAGATGCGCGCGCCGTGCGCACTCTCGAACCAGGCCGCCAGACCGCAATGATCCGGGTGGTGGTGGGTGACGAAGACCTCGCGGACCGCTGCCCTCCCCGGCAGGGCGGCGAGGATTTCATCCCAGAGCGCGCGCGTGACTTCGTCGTCGAGGCCGGTATCGACGAGGCGGTAGCCGTCCTCGCCGCGCATCAGCCAGACGTTGATGTGATCTTCCGGCTTGAAGGGTAGCGGCAGGCGCGCCCAGTGGATGCCTGGCGCCACCTCGGCCTGGTAGCCGAAGCGACTGCGTAGGGCGAAAGCCTCGTGTATCGCCGTCTCGCCCATTGCTACAGGCTGCCGTAGACGGGCCCGCCGCCGCCTTCGGGGGGCGTCCAGCGGATGTTCTGCATCGGGTCCTTGATGTCGCAGGTCTTGCAGTGCAGGCAGTTCTGCGCGTTGATCTGCAGACGGGGGCCGCCGGCTTCCTCGACGATTTCGTACACCCCGGCCGGGCAGTAGCGCTGCTCGGGCGCGGCATAGTCGGCCAGGTTGATCTTCAGCGCGACATCCGGATCGGCCAGCACGAGGTGATTGGGCTGGTCTTCCTCGTGGTTGGTGTTGGAAAGGAAGACCGAACTCAGGCGATCGAAGGACAGCATGCCATCCGGTTTCGGATAGGCGATCGGCGGGCACTGCGCGGCCGGGCGCAGGCAGGTGTGGTCGGGTCGCGGATCGGCGATCGCCACGGGCAATCGGCCACCGAACAGGTTCTGGTCGACCCAGTTGAAGGCGCCGCCAGCGAGCGTGCCGAAGCGGTGCAGCGCCGCGCCGAAATTGCGCGATGCATGCAACTCCTGCTGAAGCCACGAGGCGCGGAAGCGCTCTGCGTAATTGGTGAGATCGCGTCCGCCGGGATCGCCTTGCGCCAGGGCGGCGAAGATCGTCTCGGCGGCGAGCATGCCCGACTTCATCGCGGTGTGGCTGCCCTTGATCTTGGCGAAGTTGAGCGTGCCGGCGTCGCAACCCACCAGCAGGCCGCCGGGGAAGCTCATTTTCGGCAGGGCGTGCAGGCCGCCTTTCGTGATGGCGCGCGCGCCATAGGCGATGCGCTTGCCGCCTTCGAGGTGCTGCCGGATGACCGGGTGATGCTTGAAGCGCTGGAACTCGTCGAAGGGTGAGAGATGCGGGTTGGCGTAGTTGAGGTCGACGATCAGGCCAACGGCAACGGTATGGTCGGCGCCGTGGTAGAGGAAAGAGCCGCCGCTGGCGTTGCCGGCCAGCGGCCAGCCGGCGCCATGCACGACCAGCCCCGGTTCATGCCGGTCGGCGGGAATTTCCCAGATCTCCTTGAAGCCGAGTGCGTAATGCTGGGGCGCCGCATTTTCCGCGAGACGAAAGCGTTCGATCAGAGCCTTGCCGAGATGGCCGCGGCAGCCTTCGGCGAACACCGTGTATTTGGCGCGCAAGGCCATGCCGGGCTGGAAGCCGGTCTTTTCAGAGCCATCCTTCGCGCGGCCCAGGTCGCCGGTGAGGACGCCGGCGACGATGCCGTCCTCGACCAGGAGTTCCGCCGCTGCGAAGCCGGGGAAAATCTCGACGCCGAGCGCCTCGGCCTGTTCGCCCAGCCAGCGGCACAGTCTGCCGAGGCTGATGACGTAGTTGCCGGCGTTGTGCAGGGTCTTCGGCACGGCGAAACCGGGCAGGCGCAGGGCGTTGCTTTCGTGGGGGAAGTAAACCACTTCGTCGCGCGCCACGGGGGTATCGAGCGGAGCCCCGCGTTCCTGCCAGTCGGGGAACAGTTCCTCCAGCGCGCGCGGTTCGAACACCGCGCCGGAGAGGATGTGGGCGCCGATCTCGGCGCCTTTCTCGATCAGGCAGACCGACAGTTCGCGTTCCTGTTCGCTCGCCAGTTGGCGCAGGCGGCAGGCCGTTGCCAGGCCGGCGGGGCCGCCGCCGACCACCAGCACGTCGAATTCCATCGATTCGCGTCCCACGGATTCCATGCGCGCCCCCCGTCCTTGCCGGCTCAGCCGAGCGCCTGCGTCAGTTCGGGGATGGCCTGGAACAGGTCGGCGACCAGGCCGTAATCAGCCGACTGGAAGATCGGCGCGTCCGCATCCTTGTTGATGGCGACGATCACCTTGCTGTCCTTCATGCCGGCCAGGTGCTGGATCGCGCCGGAAATGCCGACGGCGATGTAGAGGTCGGGCGCGACGATCTTGCCGGTCTGACCGACCTGCCAGTCGTTGGGTGCGTAGCCGGCATCGACGGCGGCGCGCGAGGCGCCCACCGCGGCGCCGAGTTTGTCGGCCAGCGTGTCGAGCAGGTGGAAGTTTTCCGCGCTGCCCATGCCGCGCCCGCCGGAAACGATGACGCGCGCGGCCGTGAGTTCGGGGCGATCCGAGGCGGCGATTTCCTGGCCGACGAAACGTGTCGCGTTCGGCGCATCGACGGGTGCGAGCACCGCGATGCTCGCCGTGGCGCCAGCGCCGACTTTCGCCGGATCGAAGGCCGTGGCGCGCACCGTCAGGACTTTGACAGCATCGGCGCTTTGCACGGTGGCGATCGCGTTGCCGGCGTAGATCGGACGCTTGAAGGTGTCCGGCGCAACGACGGCGATCACATCGGAGATCTGTGCCACGTCGAGCAGCGCGGCGACGCGCGGCATCAGGTCCTTGCCGAAAGTGGTGGCCGGGGCGACGATGTGCGTGCGGCCTGCGGCGGCGGCAACCGCCAGCGGCGCCAGCACGGCGGCGAGCGGATGCGCGTAGCGCGCATCGTCGCAACAGCGCACTGCGACGACGCCCTCGACCTGCGCGGCGTGCTGCGCCGCCGCCGCGCAGCCGCTGCCCGCGACCAGCACATGCACTTCACCCAGGTGCGCGGCGCAGGCGATGGCGCACAGCGTCGCCTTCCTGAGGGCGACGTTGTCGTGTTCGGCGATGACCAATACCTTGTTGTCGGCGCTCATGAAATCACCTTTGCTTCGTTCCTGAGTTTGTCGACCAGTTCGGCGACGCTGCCGACCTGGATGCCGGCCTTGCGCACCGGCGGTTCCTCAACCTTCAGCGTCGTCAGCCGGGGGGCGGGATCGACGCCGAGGTCGGCCGGCGTGAGCGTGTCGAGCGGCTTTTTCTTCGCCTTCATGATGTTCGGCAAGGTGGCGTAGCGCGGTTCGTTGAGGCGCAGGTCGGTGGTGATGATGGCCGGCAGTTTCATCGCCAGCGTTTCGAGGCCGCCGTCGATTTCCCGCGTTACTTCCACCTCGTCCGCGCCGAGCGCCACCTTCGAAGCGAAGGTGGCCTGCGGCCAGTCGAGCAGGGCGGCGAGCATCTGGCCGGTCTGGTTGGCGTCGTCGTCGATGGCCTGCTTGCCGAGGATGACGAGCCCCGGCATTTCGCGCGCGACCACCGCCTTGAGCAGCTTGGCAACGGCCAGCGGCTGCAATTCGACTGTCGTTTCGACGTGGATGGCGCGGTCGGCGCCGAGCGCCAGCGCGGTGCGCAGCTGCTCCTGGCACTTGGTTTCGCCAAGACTGACGGCGACGACCTCCGTGGCCTTGCCGGCCTCCTTGAGGCGTACCGCTTCCTCGACGGCGATTTCGTCGAAGGGATTCATCGCCATCTTGACGTTGGCCAGGTCCATGCCCGAACCGTCGGCCTTGACGCGCGCCTTGACGTTGTAATCGATCACCCGTTTGACGGGCACGAGAATCTTCATGTTGTCTTCCTTCTCACTGGGTGTGGCCGCCTACCAGCCGGCGTCGTCGAATGTGCTCAGGCTGGCACCGCCCGCGCGGATGGCTGCCGCCAGACCCTCGGTGCGCGGCAGGATGCGCTGCATGTAAAAGCGTGCCGTCTGCACCTTGGCGCGATAGAATGCCGCCTCGTCGCCTGCCTGCTTGGCCAGTCCGATGTGCGCCATGCGTGCCCACTGGTAGGCCAGCAGGGTGTAGCCGAACAGATGCATGAGGTCGTAGGCGGCTGCGCCGACCTCGTTGGCGTCGGAAGTGGTACGCACGAAGTCGATGGCTTCGCGCAAGCGGTTCAGCGCCTGTCGTAGCGGGGAAATGAACTCCGCCATCGCCGCCTCGCCGGCACAGGCGGCGAGAAATGTCTCCACGGGCGCGAAGAAACTGTCGGCGAGCCGGCCGTCGTTCATCGGCAGCTTGCGCGCGGCCAGGTCCATCGCCTGGATGCCGTTCGCGCCTTCGTAAATCTGCGCGATGCGCGCGTCGCGCACATGCTGCTCCATGCCGTGTTCACGAATGTAGCCGTGGCCGCCGAACACCTGCATGCCGAGGTTGGTGCATTCGAACCCCAGGTCGGTGAAGAAGCCCTTGACGATCGGCGTGACCAGCGCGAGGAAGTCTTCGGCGTGCTGGCGCTCGGCGGCATCCGGATGCTTGAGGGCGGTGTCGAGCGCCTGACCGACCCAGCAGGCGCTGGCGCGCATGCCCTGCACGAGGGCGCGCTGGGTGAGCAGCATGCGCCGCACGTCGGGGTGCACGATCAAAGGGTCGGCCGGCTGGTCGGGACACTTCGCCCCGCCGGCGGCGCGCCCCTGCAGGCGCTCGCGCGCGTAGGCGAGTGCGCCCTGGTAGGCCGCCTCGGCGTGGCCGGTGGCCTGCAGGCCCATGGCGAGGCGCTCGGTGTTCATCATCGCGAACATCGCGCGCATGCCCTTGTTAGGTTCGCCGATCAGGTAGCCGGTGGCGCCGTCGAAGTTCATCACGCAGGTCGCCGAGCCCTTGATGCCCATCTTGTGTTCGATGGCACCGCAGGAAACCGCGTTGCGCGTACCCAGCGAACCGTCGTCATTGACGAGGAACTTCGGCACCAGAAACAGGCTGATGCCCTTGATGCCCTTCGGAGCGTCCGGCGTGCGCGCCAGCACCAGATGCAGGATGTTCTCGGTGAGATCGTGTTCGCCGGAAGTGATGAATATCTTCGTGCCGGTGATTTTGTAACTGCCGTCGGGCTGCGGCTCGGCGCGCGTGCGCAGCAGGCCGAGATCGGTGCCGCAGTGCGGCTCGGTGAGGCACATCGTGCCGCTCCAGACGCCTTCGGCCATGCGCGGGAAATAGCGTTCCTTGATGGCATCGGCGGCGTACAGGCGCATGGCCTGGTAGGCACCGTGCGTCAGGCTCGGGTAGAGCCAGAAGGCCGCGTTGGTCGCGCAGGTCATTTCCTCGACCAGCAGGGAAAGACTTTTCGGCAGGCCCTGGCCGCCGTGGTCGGGCTCGTAGGCCAGCGCATTCCAGCCTGCGCCGGTATAGCCGGCATAGGCTTCCTTGAATCCCCTGGGGGTGAATACCTGCCCGGCTTCGAAGCGGCAGCCTTCCTCGTCGCCGGAGCGGTTGATGGGCTGCAACTCGTTTTCGCAGAAGCGGGCTGCTTCGTCGAGCACGCTGTCGACGAGGTCGGCGTCGATGTCCTCGTAGCCCGGCAGATGGCGCAAGGCCGCGCCATCCGTGAGTTCGTGATAGACGAAACGCATGTCGCGCAGGGGCGCAGCGTAGTTTGCCATGCAAATCTCCCTGTTCCGTTCGACCCGGGGTCGAGTTATAAATCAGGTTAACGCTAACGTCAACTTGATGTCGTATTCGATAGGCCGCGCAATTCGTCCGGATCGCCGCCGCGCTCGCGGTACAGCCGCAAGGTTTCCTCGCGCAGGGACTCCATGTCGGCCAGCAACTTGTCGAGATCGTTGCGTTGCGCTTCCAGATGTTCGAGGCGATCGAGAATGAGCCGGTAGCCGCGCTTCAATTGGGCGATGCCGCGCCCATCGACGCGGTAGAGGCCGAGGTAATCCTTGATCTCGTCGAGCGTGAAGCCGAGCCGTTTGACACGCAGGACCAGGGCCAGGCGGCCGCGGTCGCGATAGTCGAAGACGCGGCTGCCGCCGGCGCGGCGCGGCGCGATCAGACCCTTGTCTTCGTAGAAGCGGAGCGCCCGGGGTGTGATGCCGAGTTCCCGGGCCAGCTCCGACACGGTGTACAGCCGGTTTTTGTCGGTCATGTGCAAACTCGCTGTGCTGACGTGGCATGGCGGGCGAGTCTAGCACGTGACGTTAACGTCAACGGGGGGGCCGTCAGGCGGCGGCGGCTACCATGAACACCGCCTCGCCCTCGAGGACGACGCGGCCGACGACGGTGCAGGTCGTGTCGGCGACGACGCGCTTCTTGGCCGCCACCACTTCCTTGATCGTCACGCGGGCATGCACCGTGTCGCCGATCCGCACCGGCGCCTTGAACTTGAGCGTCTGGCTCAGGTAGATCGCGCCTGGTCCGGGCAGCCGCATGCCGGCGCAGGCCGAGACGATGCCGGCCGACAGCATGCCGTGGGCGATGCGGCCCTCGAACATCGTGGTACGCGCGTACTCTTCGTTGAAATGCACCGGCTGCATGTCGCCGGAGGCGGCGCCGAACATCAGCAGGTCGGCCTCGGTGACGGTCTTGACGTACTCGGCGCTCATGCCGGGCGCCAGTTCCTCGATGGTGTAACCGCCGACTTCATTCATGTGGCACGCCTTTCAGCCGACCACGTGCGCATCGACATCGACGCGCACCGCCGGACGCAACAGCAGGCTGGAAACGGCCTGGGCATAGGATTGCGCCCAGGCGCCGGGTTCGGCGAAACGCTTTTCGCCGGCGTACTTGGCCACGCCGAGGATTTTGTCGAGGACCAGCACCTTGCCCATCGGGTTGGTCGGCTGGCAATCGAGATCTTCCCATTGCTCGTCCATCCAGCGATTCGCCGCCTCGCGGGGAATCGTCTCATGAACGATGAGTTCGTAATCGCGATGATGATCGAAAACGACATTGACGATGCTGGACATGGCGCGTGCTCTCCTGAATGTGGGGTCGGAATTCTGGCCGTGGCGCCGTCCGAACGCAAAAGTCGGCGCTGGCGATACGGCGCGTGGCCTCTCAATCGTACTTGCGTTGGTCGTCAATCACCTTGCCATCGTTGGGCAGGCTGCCCGTCGGCACGAGGCTGACCTCGCCGCGCAGCTTGGTCAGCTCGCGCAGGCTGTCGGCGATGGCGGCGGGGAGCCCATCCTGCACGGCGGCTTCGCAATGGAGGGCCATCTGGTCGCTGCTGTCCGGATTGGTGACGACGAGGCGCGCGCGGGCGATCTCGGGATGACGCTTGATCACGGCGGCCACCTGTTCGGGATGGACGAACATGCCCTTGATCTTGGTGGTCTGGTCGGCGCGGCCCATCCAGCCCTTGATGCGCGTGTTGGTGCGGCCGCAGGGCGAAGCGCCGGGCAGCACGGCGGAGAGGTCGCCGGTGCCGAAACGCACGAGGGGGTAGTCGGCGTTGAAGAGGGTGACCACGACTTCGCCGACCTCGCCTTCCGGCACGGGTTCGTCGGTGCCGGGGCGGACGATTTCGAGGATGACGTCCTCGTCGACGACGAGCCCCTCGCGCGCCGGCGTTTCATAGGCGATCAGGCCCAGATCCGCCGTGGCGTAGCACTGATAGCCGGCGATGCCGCGTGCGGCGAAGGCTTCGCGTACCGGCGGCAGGAAGGCCTCGCCCGACACCAGCGCCTTGGTCAGAGAGGGAATTTGCAGGCCAAGTTCATCGGCCTTTTCGAGCAGGATGCGCAGGAACGAAGGTGTGCCGACATAGGCCTGCGGCTGCAGGTCGGCCATTGCCTGCACCTGTTGCTCGGTCTGGCCGACGCCGCCGGGAAACACGGTACAGCCGAGCGCGCGGGCACCCGCTTCGAGCATCCAGCCGCCGGGCGTCATGTGGTACGAGAAACTGTTATGCACCAGTTCGCCGGCGCGAATGCCGGCGGCGAACAGGGCGCGCGCGGTGCGCCAGTAATCGGTGCTGCGGCCCTCGGGTTCATAGATCGGCCCGGGCGAGGCGAATACCCGGCCCAGGGCGCCCCAGCCGGCGGCGGCCAGTCCACCGAAGGGCGGTTGCCGTTTTTGCAGCGCGATCAGCGCGTGCTTGCGCAGGACGGGCAGTGTCGCCAGGGCGTCGCGCGAGGCGATGCGGGCGGGGTCGATGTCGGCCAGCGCGCTGGCGAACCAGGGGCTGCGCGACCGGGCATGGGCGATCTGCGCCGGCAGGCGCATCATCAGGTCGAGTTCGCGGGCTTCGGGGTTGCGCGTCTCGCGCGCGTCGAAAAACGTGTTCATGCCAGCCACCGCTTGCGGCGCCGGTAATGCTTGACTTCGCGAAAGCTCTTGCGGCCTTGCGAAGACAGACCGAGGTAGAACTCCTTGACGTCTTCGTTGTTGCGCAGTTCCTCGGCGGCGCCTTCCATGACGACGCGGCCGTTCTCGAGGATGTAGCCGAAGTCGGCGTAGCGCAGTGCCATGTTGGTGTTCTGTTCGGCCAGCAGGAAAGTCACGCCCTCCTTCTGATTGAGATCCTTGACGATGGAAAACACCTCGTCGACGATCTGCGGGGCGAGGCCCATCGAGGGCTCGTCGAGCAGCACCATGTTCGGGTTGGCCATCAGGGCGCGGCCGATCGCGGTCATCTGCTGCTCGCCGCCCGAGGTATAGGCCGCCTGGCTGCTGCGCCGGGTTTTCAAACGTGGAAAGTAGTTGTACACCTTTTCGAGGGTCGCGGCCACGCCGCCCTTGCCGTCGGTGCGCGTGTAGGCGCCGGTCAGCAGGTTTTCTTCGACGGTCAGGTGACCAAAACAATGGCGGCCTTCCATCACCTGGATGACGCCGCGCTTGACCAGATCGGCTGGCGTCAGCGCCTCGATGCGCTCGCCGCGCAGTTCGATGGAACCTTTGGTCACTTCGCCGCGCTCGCCGTGCAGCAGGTTGCTGACCGCGCGCAGGGTGGTGGTCTTGCCGGCGCCGTTGCCGCCGAGAAGGGCGACGATGCCGCGCTCCGGCACGGAAAAGGAAACGCCCTTGAGCACGAGGATCACATGGTTGTAGATGACCTCGATGCTGTTGACGTTGAGAATGATGTTGGCGGTAGTCATGGGCGCCCTTGGTCGGTCAAAAAGTCGCAGCGGTGCGGAACCGGGAGATTCCGCACCGTTCGCTCAACTTACTGCTTGCAATCTTCGGGAGTGCGCGGGACTAACTTCTTCTCTTCCGCATAGCGGCCGGCTGAAGTCATCACCATCGGCTTGATGATCTTTTCGTCAGCCTGCAACCAGTCCGACGACCAAACAAACTTGCTGCCATCCCACGTATGCACTCGCGCCCAAGCCGAACCCATGTGATCCGTACAGCTTGTCGAAACCGGACGCATAATTCCGTCGAACCCTAAGCCACTGAGTTTTTCTTGCGTCAGGTTGAGGTTTTCGTACCCCCAGCGCGCCTGCTCTCCAGTAACAACCTTGCCTTTGCCAAAACGTTCTTGTGCAGCGCGCACTCCCTCGGTGGCGAGTAACGCGCCGACAACCCCGCGCACGTAGAGCACCGATCCGACTTCATCGCGCGGCCCTGTGCCTTGGCCTTTGCCATGCACCTTTTCAAGAATTTCCTTGATGACTTTTGAGTCGTAATGCGAGCCATGCTGCATCATCACGGCACTGTAACCTTTTGCAAGCTGGCCAATGTCCCTGACATCCGGTTCGGCGCCGGACCACCAGGTGCCAAACATTTTTTCGCGCGGATAGCCCGTAGCAATCGCTTCCTTGATGGCCGTGGCCGTCATGACTCCCCAAGTCTGAAGAATGACGTAGTCGGGACGTTGCTGGCGAACTTGCAGCCAAATTGATTTCTGCTCCACGCCGGGTGCCGGAATGGGTAGCAATTGCACGGAAAAACCATGCATGCCCGCGCGTTCCTGAATGATGGGCAGCAGTTCTTTCCCGAACGGGCTGTCGTGGTAAGCAACAGCAATCTTCTTGCCCTTGAGCTTGTCCCAGCCGCCTTCTTTTGCCGCAATATGCTGCAGCAGCGTATCGCCAGCGACCCAGTAATGTCCGATCAAAGGAAAGTTCCACTTGAAAATTCGGCCGTCGGCAGAGTCGCTACGACCGTATCCGGAGGTGATCATTGGAATTTTGTCGGTAGGAACCTTCTCGGTAAGCGCGAAGGTAATCCCTGTCGAAAGCGGCTGAAATACGGTCGCTCCGCCGTGCTTTCCCTTGAGACGCTCGTAACACTCGACGCCTCTATCGGTGGCGTATGCAGTTTCGCATTCTTCGAAGACCAGCTTGACGCCATTTATCCCCCCCTTGGCATTGATTAGCTTCAGGTAATCAACATAGCCATTCGCCCAAGGGGCGGCGTTCGGGGCAACCGGCCCGGTTCGACCGGTCAATACGGGGAAAAACTGCTCTTTCGCCTGGGCGTGTACGGTCACTGCGGCAGTCAGGCCCATCGAGGCAATTCCTGCAGCCAATACAAGTTGATGAAGTTTCATTGGGTCGTCTCCTCCTGCTTGTGGTTAGAAATAATTCAATGTGGGAACGGCCAGAGCCGTAGTTTTTCCTTGCCTGTCGACCAGAGCCTCGCGATTCCATGTGGTTCAACAATCAGGAAGAACACGATTAGAGCACCAAAGATGGTGAACTCGGCATGGGAAACGGCAGCCGTTGAAATCGTCATGCCCATCAACTCTCCAGCCCAGGGCAGGAACTGGTTCAGGACAATCGGCAACAACACAATGAAAGCTGCTCCAAAGAAGCTGCCCATGATTGAACCAAGCCCTCCAATAATGACCATGAACAACAACTGAAAAGATCGTTCGATCGAAAAGGCAGCCGGTTCCCACGAACCCAAATGCACGAACCCCCATAGCGCTCCCGCCACGCCTACAAAGAAAGAGCTGACGGCGAAAGCGGAAAGCTTTGCATGCATCGGACGTATGCCGATCACCTCGGCAGCGACATCCATATCGCGGATCGCCATCCATTGCCTGCCAATCGCGCCGCGAACCATGTTTTTGGCCAACAGGGCAAAAAACACGAGGAAGAGTAGGCATAGGAGATATTTCTCTACCGGGCTGTCAACGGCCCAACCGAAAACGCTAAGACCGGACACCGATACCGAACCGGAAGTCGAGTAATTTGTGAACCAGCCGATGCGCAGGAAAGCCCAGTCGAGAAAGAACTGTGCCGCCAGCGTGGCGATGGCCAGGTAGAGGCCGCGCACCCGCAGACTCGGAATGCCGAAGATAATGCCGACGCCGGCCGAGGCGAGGCCGCCGAGCAACAGTGCGGCGAGTAGCGGCATGTCGTCGATGCGAATCATGAAGTTGTAGGCCGCATAGGCCCCAACCGCCATGAAGGCGCCCGCGCCCAGCGTGATCTGGCCGCAATAGCCGACCAGCAGATTCACCCCGAGCGCTGCCAGCGAAAGGATCAAAAAGGGAATGAGGATCGCCTTGAACAGGTATTCGTCGGCCAGCAGCGGCACGCCGACGAAGGCGAAGGCGATCAGGGCGAGGATCGCCCAGCGGTCCTGCAGGATCGGGAAGATCTGCTGGTCCGCCTTGTAGGAGGTCTTGAACTGGCCGTTTTCTCTGTAAATCATGACTTGTCTCCCGAAGGGCCGCCCCGAGGGAGGCAACGCCCCCCCGTGGGGGGCAGCGAACCGAATTGACAAATGAGGTGAGCGTGGGGGGCCATTTTCTATACTCGGTCGATGATTTTTTCGCCAAACAGTCCCTGCGGGCGGAACAGCAGGAACACCAGCGCCAGCATGTAGGCAAACCAGATCTCGATGCCGCCGCCGACCAGCGGGCCGAGATAGACCTCGGAGAGCTTCTCGCCGACGCCGATGATCAGCCCGCCGACGATGGCGCCGGGCACCGAGGTCAGCCCGCCGAGAATCACCACCGGTAAGGCGCGCAGCGCCACCGTGGCAAGCGAGAACTGCACGCCGAGCTTGGAGCCCCAGATGATGCCGGCCACCAGCGCGACGATGCCGGCCACACACCAGACGATCACCCAGATGCGATTGAGCGGGATGCCGATCGACTGCGCCGCCTGGTGGTCATCCGCTACCGCACGCAGCGCCCGTCCGGTGCCGGTCTTCTGGAAAAACAGTGCTAGCGCCGCGACCAGGGCGGCGGCGATCAGCGCGGCGTAGAAGTCTTCCTTGTTGATCAGCAGGCCGCCTTCGAACACGCCTTCGAGCACCATCACCGGATCCTTCGGCATGCCGACGTCGATCTTGTAGATGTCGCTGCCGAAGATGGTCTGGCCCATGCCTTCCATGAAGTAGGCGATGCCGAGGGTGGCCATTAGCAGGGTCGCGCCCTCCTGGTTGACGAGGTGCCTGAGCACCAGGCGCTCGATCAGCCAGGCGACCGCGAACATGATGAGCGCGGCGATGATGAAGGCGAGCATGTTGGCGATGAAAGGGTTGGCGACGCCGAGCCAGCCCGGAATCCACTCCGAGAAGCGCGCCATCGCCAATGCCGCGAACAGCACCATCGCGCCCTGCGCGAAGTTGAAGACGCCGGAAGCCTTGAAGATCAGCACGAAGCCGAGCGCCACCAGCGAATACAGCATGCCGGCCATCAGGCCGCCGATCAGGGTTTCGAGAAAGAATGCCATGTCAGTGCCCCGCGCCCAGATAAGCCTTGATCACTTCGGGATTGGCGCGCACCTCGTCGGGCGTGCCGTCGCCGATTCTCTTGCCGTAGTCGAGCACCACGACGCGGTCGGAGATATCCATCACCACGCCCATGTCATGCTCGATCAGCACGATCGTGGTGCCGAACTGGTCGTTGACATCGAGGATGAAGCGGCTCATGTCCTGTTTTTCCTCGACGTTCATGCCCGCCATCGGCTCGTCGAGCAGCAAAATCTGTGGCTCCATCGCCAGCGCGCGGCCGAGGTCGACGCGCTTTTGCAGGCCGTAGGGCAGGCGCCCGACCGGCGTCTTGCGGATGTGCTGGATTTCGAGGAAGTCGATGATCTCCTCGACCTTGGCGCGGTGCGCCAGCTCCTCGCGCTCCGCCGCGCCGAGGCGGAAGGCCTGCTGTAGCAGGTTGGACTTCATCTTCAGCGTGCGGCCCGTCATGATGTTGTCGAGCACGCTCATGCCCTTGAACAGCGCGATGTTCTGGAAGGTGCGGGCAATGCCGGAACAGGCCGCCTTGTAGGGGCTCATCTTGTCGAAGTGCTCGCCGCGCAGGACGATCTCGCCCACCTGCGGCCGGTAGACGCCATTGATGACGTTGAGCATCGAGCTCTTGCCCGCACCGTTGGGGCCGATGATGGCGCGGACCTCGTGCTCGCGCACGTTGAATGAAATGTCGGTGAGCGCCTTGACGCCGCCGAACGACAGGGAAACGTTCTTGAGGTCGAGGATGACCTCGCCGATTTCGCGCGCCATCAGGCAGCCCTCCCTTGTACCGCCGGAAACACCTTCAAGTCCAGTATCTTTAGGTCGGCGGCGACCTTGCCCTTGCGGCCGTCCTCGAACTTCACCTCGGTCTCGATGAACTGGTTCGCCTTGCCGCCGTAGAGCGCGTCGATGAGCACGGCGTACTTCTCGGCGATGAAGTTGCGGCGCACCTTGCGCGTCCGCGTCAGCTCGTCGTCGTCCGGGTCGAGTTCCTTGTGCAGCACGAGGAAGCGGTGAATCTGCGTGGCGGCGACCATGGCGTCGCGCGCCAGCTCGGCGTTCACCTTCTCGATGCACTCCCGGATCAGATGCAGCACTTCCGGTTTGCCGGCGAGATCGACATAACCCGAATAGGGAATGCCGCGCCGCTCGGCCCAGTTGCCCACCGCGCCCATGTCGATGTTGATGAAGGCGCACACCATGTCGCGGTCGTGGCCGAAGGCCACCGCCTCCTTGATGTGCGGGAAGAACTTGAGCTTGTTCTCGATGTAGTTGGGCGCGAACACGGCGCCACCAGAGAGCTTGCCGACATCCTTGGCACGGTCGATGATCTTGAGATGGCCGTCCTCGTCGAGAAAGCCCGCGTCACCGGTCATGAAGTAGCCCTCGGCGTTGATCGATTCGGCCGTGGCGTCGGGCCGCTTGTAGTATTCCTTAAGCAGCATCGGCCCCTTGACGAGAATTTCGCCGTTGTCGGCGATCTTGATCTCGACGCCGGGCGCCGGCAGGCCGACCGAGTCGAGCTTGATCTGACCGTCCGGCTGCAGGCAGACGTAGGCGCAGGTTTCCGTCTGGCCGTAGAGCTGCTTGAGGTTGATGCCGATCGAGCGGTAAAAGCGAAACAGGTCCGGGCCGATGGCCGCGCCGGCGGTATAGGCGACGCGGATGCGGCTCATGCCCAGCACGTTCTTGAGCGGCCCATAGACGAGCAGGCCGCCCAGGGCGTAGAGCATCCGGTCCTTGCCGGCTACCGGCTTGCCGTCGAGAATGTCGGCGCCGCAGCGCCGCGCCACTTCCATGAAGTAGTTGAACATCCCGCGCTTGATGGCGCCGGCGTCTTCCATGCGGATCGTCACCTGGGTGAGCAGGTTCTCGAACACGCGTGGCGGCGCGAAGTAGAAGGTCGGGCCGATCTCGCGCATGTCGGTCGACACCGTGTCGCCCGATTCCGGGCAATTCACCGTGAAGCCGGCGACCAGTGCCTGCGCGTAGGAAAACAGGTTGTCGCCCACCCAGGCCATCGGCAGGTAAGAGAGCGTTTCCTCGGTCTCCGTCAGGCCGTCGAAGGAGCAGCCGCCGCTGCCGGCGGCGATCAGCGCGCCGTGCGTTTGCGAAACGCCCTTCGGCTTGCCGGTGGTGCCGGAGGTGTAGAGCATGATGGCGACGTCGTCCGCACGCCCCTGGGCGATTTCCGCATCGAGGAAGTCGGGATGGTTGACGTCGTGGATCCTGCCGGCGGCGATGATCTCGTCGAGTCCGTGCAGGAAGGTCTGCGAGTAGTGGCGCAGGCCGCGCGGGTCGTCGTAGATGATGTGTTCGAGATCGGGGCACTGGTCCATGACCTCGAGCAGCTTGTCGACCTGCTCCTGATCCTCGACCACCGCAATGCGGATGCCCGCGTCTTGCAACACGAAAGTCATCTCCTGCGCTACGGCGTCCTGGTACATCGGTACGGGGATGCCGCCGAGCATCTGCGCGGCGCACATCGTCCAGTACAGCCGCGGGCGGTTGTCGCCGACGATCGCCAGGCGGTCGCCGCGCTTGAATCCGAGCTCGGCCAGGCCGCAGGCAAGGCCGCGCACCTCGCGCGCCGTCTCGGCCCAGGTCCAGCTTTGCCAGATACCGAGGTCCTTCTCGCGGTAAGCCGGCCGGTCGCCGCGTGTGCGCCCGTGCGCCAGCAACAGGCGCGGAAAGGTGTCCAGATTATCGGGCGCCACGCCCGATATCGCTGCTGTCATGTGCAACTCCTCCTTCCGGTGGCGGGTATGTTCGCGTCATGGCGGACGATCCCGTTTTTGTAACCCCGTGCGGTGAAATGCCGCACTGCACAAGGCTGATCCTGCATTTTGATGGTTGCAGACTCTAGCCTGCAAGCCTGCTTATAATTGTCACGTGCCTGACAATTCGCCAAAAAATATTTTGCCCCCACCCACGCTCGACGACGCCATCGCCCAGTCGCGCTGGGCGCGCGGGCTTTCGGTGGAAGAGATGGGCCGCGCGCGCGAAGGCTTGGTCGAGCGCAAGGTCGAGGCCGGCGGCTTCATCTGCCGCCAGGGCGAGCAACCCTGTTGCTGGTTCGGCGTCATCGACGGCCTGGCGAAGATGTCTTCCGACTGGGTGACGGGCAAGACGGCCTCCTATGCTGGCATTCCGGCGGGCGGCTGGTTCGGCGAGGGTTCGCTGCTCAAGCCCGAACCGCGCCGCTACGATGTCGTCGCCCTGCGCGAAACGCACGTCGTCTGCATGAAGCGTGAAACCTTCCGCTGGCTGCTCGACAACAGCATTCCCTTCAACCACGCCATCATCGAGCAGATCAACGAGCGCCTCGGCCAGTTCATCGGCCTGCTCGAATCCGAGCGCCTGCACGACACCGACACGCGCGTCGCGCGCAGCCTCTCGATCATGTTCAATCCCGTGCTCTACCCCGGCCAGAAGCAGACGCTGACGATTTCCCAGGAGGAAATCGGCCACCTCGCCGGCGTATCGCGCCAGCGTGCCAACCGTTCGCTCAAGCTGCTGGAAGACGCCGGCTTCCTCAAGGTGGAGTACGGCGGCATCGCCATCCTCGACCTCGACGGCCTGCGTCGCTTCGGCGGCTGAGCCGGGCTCGCCGTCCCGCCGGCGCCGACTTTGACATGCCGTGGTTCACGTTAACGTCAATCTCTTGTATGCTGCGTCACGTCAAAACTTCATTCGTGCGTGGGGAGAGGTCATGCAGGCAGGCGTTACCGGTGCGCAGGTTGCGGGTGGCCGCTCCGGTCCCCTGGCGGGGCTGCGCGTCGTCGAGTTCTCGGGCATCGGCCCCGGCCCCTTTTGCGGCATGATGCTGGCCGACATGGGCGCCGACGTGCTGCTCATCGACCGCAAGCAGACGCACGCCGATACGGCCGACATCGACATCTTCAACCCCGGTCGCGCGGCGGTCATCCGGCGCGGCAAGCGCTCGGTGGCGCTCGATCTGAAGCAACCGGACGGCGTGGCTATCGCGCTCGATCTGATTGCCGGCGCCGACGTGCTGATCGAGGGCTTCCGTCCCGGCGTCATGGAGCGCCTCGGCCTCGGGCCGGACGTCTGCATGGCGCGCAACCCGCATCTGATTTACGGCCGCATGACCGGCTGGGGGCAAAGCGGCCCACTGGCGCCGCGCGCCGGCCACGAGATCGACTACATGGCCATCGCCGGTTCGCTGTTCATCGGCGGTCGCGCCGGCGAGGCCCCTTCGGCGCAGCCGACGCTCGGCGGCGACATGGGCGGCGGCGCGATGATGCTCGCCTTCGGCATCCTCGCCGCGCTTTACGAGCGCGAGAAATCCGGCAAGGGACAGGTCATCGACGCGGCGATCACCGATGGTTCGGCCCTGCTCATGTCGCTCATTTATGCCCTCAAGGGCGGCGGCCACTGGCAGAACGCGCGCGGCGTCAATATCGTCGATGGCGGCGCGCACTTCTACGATACCTACGCCTGCGCCGACGGCAAGTGGCTGGCGATCGGCCCGATCGAGCCGCGCTTCTACCGCGAGTTCCTCGACCGCCTCGGCATCGACGATGCCGATTTTGGCGCGCAGTTCGATGCCGCCCTCTGGCCGCGCCTCAAGGAAGAACTCGCCGCCGTGCTTGCCACCCGCCCGCGCGACGCGTGGTGCGAGCTGTTTGCCGATTCGGATGCCTGCGTCGCCCCGGTGCTCGATCTCGAGGAGGCGCCGCGCCACCCGCACAACCGCGCGCGCGGCACCTATACCGAAGTCGCCGGCGTGGTGCAGCCCGCCCCGGCGCCGCGCTTTTCGCGCACGCCCGGTGCCATCCAGGCCCCGCCGCCGCTGCCGGGCGAACACACGCGCGCGGCACTCGCCGACTGGGGCCTCGCGCCGGAACGCATCGAACGACTCGCCGCTTGCGGCGTCATCTGATTCATCCGATTTCTGTGTGGAGGGAAACGCCATGACCACGGATTCCATCGTTATCGTCGCCGCCGCCCGTACGCCGATGGGCGGCTTCCAGGGCGACTTCGCCAGCCTCACCGCCGCCAATCTCGGCGCTGTTGCCATCCGGGCCGCCGTCGAGCGTTCCGGCCTGCCAGCGGCCGACGTGCAGGAAGTCGTCTTCGGCTGCGTGCTGCAGGCCGGCCAGGGGCAGGCGCCGGCGCGCCAGGCCGCGCTGCAGGCCGGCTTGCCGTTGTCGGCCGGCTGCACCACGGTGCACAAGGTCTGCGGCTCGGCGATGAAGGCGACCATGATCGCCTGTGATGCACTGAAGGCCGGCAGCCAGGACGTCATCGTCGCCGGCGGCATGGAGTCGATGAGCAACGCGCCGTATCTGCTGCCCAAGGCGCGCGGCGGCTATCGCCTCGGCCACGGCCAGGTGCTCGACCACATGTTCTTCGACGGTCTCGAAGATTCGTACAAGCCCGAGACGAAGGGCCGCCTGATGGGCACCTTCGCCGAGGACTGCGTCGCGCACTACAGCTTCACGCGCCAGAACCAGGACGACTTCGCCATCGCCTCCACCAAGCGCGCGCAGGCCGCGGGCGCCGATGGCAGCTTCGACTGGGAGATCGCACCGGTGACGATCTCCGGCAAGAAGGGTGATGTCGTCGTCAAGACGGACGAACAGCCGGCCAAGGCGCAGATCGACAAGATCCCTTCGCTCAAACCCGCTTTCAAGAAAGACGGCACGGTGACGCCGGCCAACTCGTCCTCGATCTCCGACGGCGCGGCCGCATTGGTGCTGATGCGCGAATCGGATGCGCAACAGCGCGGACTCAAGCCCGTCGCGCGCATCGTCGGCTACACCACGCACGCGCAGGCGCCGGCCTGGTTCACCACCGCGCCGGTGGGCGCGATGCAGAAGCTGTTCGTCCAGACCGGCTGGACCGCCGACAGCGTGGACCTCTACGAGATCAACGAAGCCTTTGCCGTCGTCGCCATGGCGGCGATGAAGGAACTGAATCTTCCGCACGACAAGGTGAACGTGCATGGCGGCGCCTGCGCGCTGGGCCACCCCATCGGCGCTTCGGGCGCGCGCATCGTCGTCACGCTGCTCGGCGCGTTGAAGAAATACGGCAAGCAGCGCGGCGTCGCCAGCCTGTGCATCGGCGGCGGCGAAGCGACCGCCATGGCCGTGGAGATGCTCTGATGATCCTCAACGACGACCAGCGGATGATCCGCGACACCCTGCGCGATTTCGCGCGGGAACGCCTCGCGCCCAACGCGGCGGAGTGGGCGCAGCACGCCACCTTCCCGGCCGAGGCGCTGCAGGAACTCGCCGGCCTCGGCGTCTGGGGCATGGTGGTGCCGGAGCAATGGGGCGGCCCCGGTCTCGACTACGTGTCGCTCGCCATCGCCATCGAGGAAATCGCCGTCGGCGACGGCGCCACCTCCACCATCCTGTCTGTCCAGAACTCGCTGGTCTGCGGCATTCTCAACAAGTATGGCAACGATGCGCAAAAGGAACGCTGGCTCAGGGGCGCGGCGACCGGCGAGTTGCTCGGCTGCTTCTGCCTCACCGAGCCCCATGTCGGCTCCGACGCCGCTGCGATCAAGACCCGTGCGGTGAAAGACGGCGATCATTGGGTTCTGAATGGCGTCAAACAGTTCATCACCAGCGGCAAGCACGCGCAGATCGCCATCGTTTTCGCCGTCACCGACCCGGCCGTCGGCCGCAAGGGCATTTCCTGCTTCTGCGTGCCGACCGACACACCGGGCTACGTCGTCGCGCGCATCGAGGAAAAGCTCGGCCAGTCGGCGTCCGATACGGCGCAGATTGTCTTCGAGAATTGCCGCATTTCCGCCGACTGTCTGCTCGGCAGCGAGGGCGAGGGCTACAAGATCGCGCTCTCCAATCTCGAAGCCGGCCGCATCGGCATCGCCGCGCAGTCGGTGGGCATGGCCAGGAGCGCGCTGGAAGCGGCCGTGGCGTATGCGAAGGAGCGCGAGGCCTTCGGCAAGCCCATCGCCGAGCACCAGGCCGTGGCCTTCCGCCTAGCCGACATGGCGACGCAAATCGACGTCGCGCGCCAGATGGTCTGGCATGCGGCCGCATTGCGCAGCGCCGGCGAGCCCTGCCTCAAGGAAGCGAGCATGGCGAAACTTTTTGCTTCCGAAATGGCGGAGAAAGTCTGCTCGGATGCGATCCAGATCCACGGTGGTTACGGCTACGTGGCGGACTTTCCGGTCGAGCGCATCTACCGTGACGTGCGCGTCTGCCAGATCTACGAAGGCGCGTCGGACATCCAGCGCCTCGTCATCGCCCGCGCGGTGGTCGGATCATGAACTTCAAGCCCCGCGACGAAAACTTCGCAACGCGCGTCAAGGCGAGCTTCGCGAAGCAGCAGGCGATGGCGCTGATCGGCGCCGAACTGGCGCGCGTCGAGGCCGGTCGCATCGAAATCCATTTGTCGTTCCGCCCCGAAGTGACGCAGCAGCACGGCTACATCCACGGCGGCATCGTCGTGATGATCGCCGATTCCGCCTCTGGCTACGCGGCGATGACCCTGGTGCCGGCCGACACCAGCGTGCTCTCCGTGCAGCACAGCACCAACTTTCTCGCGCCCGCCGAGGGCGAGCGCCTCGAAGCGCACGGCCATGTGGTGAAAAGCGGCCGCACGCTGACCATCACCGAAGCGGAGGTGTATGCCATCCGCGAGGGCCATCGTCACCTGTGCGCCAAGATGACGCAAACCGTGATGAACATGCCGGGCAAACCGGAAAAATAGGCAGCAATTACCAGGAGAAAATCATGCAGATACCCAGCCTCGATTTCGGACTCGGCGAAACCGTCGAGATGATCCGCGACACGGTGCGCGACTTCGCCGCCGCCGAGATCGCCCCCCGCGCGGCGGCAATCGACCGCGACAACCTCTTCCCCGCCGATCTCTGGAAAAAGCTCGGCGACCTCGGCCTGCACGGCATGACGGTGCCGGAAGAAGACGGTGGCACCGGCCTGGGCTACCTCGCCCACATCGTTGCGCTGGAAGAAATCTCGCGCGCTTCCGCCTCCGTCGGCCTCTCCTACGGCGCGCACTCGAACCTGTGTGTCAATCAGATTCGCAGGAACGGCAACGCCGCCCAGAAAGCGAAATACCTGCCGGGCCTGATCGCCGGAACACAGGTCGGCGCGCTGGCGATGTCCGAGCCGAACGCCGGCTCCGACGTCGTCTCGATGAAGCTGCGCGCCGACAGGAAGGGCGACCGCTATGTGCTCAACGGCAGCAAGATGTGGATTACCAACGGCGGCGATGCCGACACACTGGTCGTTTACGCCAAGACCGATGCCGCCGCCGGTGCCAGGGGGATGACGGCCTTCATCGTCGAGAAAGGTTTCAAGGGCTTCACCTGTGGCTCGCATCTGGACAAGCTCGGCATGCGCGGCTCGAACACCTATCCGCTGTTTTTCGACGACTGCGAGATTCCCGAGGAAAACGTGCTCGGCGGCGTGGGCCAGGGCGTCAAGGTGCTGATGAGCGGACTCGACTACGAGCGCGCCGTCCTGTGCGGCGGGCCGCTGGGCATCATGGCGGCCTGCATGGATGTGGTGGTGCCGTATCTGCACGAGCGCAAGCAGTTCGACACGCCCATCGGCGAATTCCAGCTCATGCAGGGCAAGGTGGCCGACATGTATTCGACCTGGCAGGCCTGCCGCGCCTACGTCTATGCGCTGGGCAAGGCCTGCGACAACACCGACCACGCACGCACGCTCAGGAAGGACGCCGCCGGCGCCATCCTCTACGCCGCCGAGAAGGCCACCTGGATGGCCGGCGAGGCGATCCAGACGCTGGGAGGTAATGGCTACATCAACGAATATCCCACCGGTCGGCTCTGGCGCGACGCCAAGCTCTACGAAATCGGCGCCGGCACCAGCGAGATTCGCCGCATGCTGATCGGCCGCGAGCTGTTCAACGAAACCGCGTGAGGAAACTGGCCATGGACATCAGAACGATTGGCGTGGTGGGCGCAGGCACGATGGGCAACGGCATCGCCCAGGTATTCGCCTTCCACGGTTTCGAAGTCGTCATGTCGGATGTCTCCGACGCGGCCGTGCAGCGCGGCCTGGCGACAATCAAGAAGAGTCTCGAACGCCTCGCCGGCAAGGAGAAGATTCCCGCCGACGCGCCCGTCGCGACGCTCTCGCGCATCCGCACGACGACGAATCTGGCCGACCTCGCCGCCGCCGATCTCGTCGTCGAGGCGGCGACCGAAAACGAGGCACTGAAGCTCGATCTCTTCCGGCAACTCGACGGCCTCTGCCGCCCGGAGGCCATCCTTGCCAGCAATACCTCGTCGATCTCGATGACGCGCATCGCCGCCGCCACCCGGCGCCCCGACAAGGTGATCGGCATGCACTTCATGAACCCCGTGCCGCTGATGGAGTTGGTCGAGATCATCCGCGCGCTGCAAACGGCGGACGCCACCTACGCGACCATCGAGGCCATGACGCGCCGCATCGCCAAAACCCCGGTCGAGGTGAAGGATGCCTTTGGTTTCGTCTCCAACCGCGTGCTGATGCCGATGATCAACGAGGCGATCTTCACGCTCCACGAAGGGCTGGCGACGCCCGAGGCCATCGACACCGTCATGAAGCTCGGCATGAACCACCCGATGGGCCCGCTCGCGCTGGCCGACTTGATCGGGCTGGATACCTGCCTCAACATCATGAACGTGCTGCACGAAGGCTTCAACGATTCGAAGTACCGCCCCTGCCCGCTGCTCAAGCAGATGGTCGATGCCGGTTGGCTCGGCCGCAAGACCGGGCGCGGCTTCTACACCTACGACAAGTAACGGTCGGCCATGGCGAAAGAGGCCCGAGTTCGATCTCGCGGTCAAAGACTATCTGGCAGACTGTAAGTAGCAAGGCAAACATCCTGACGCCCGACGTATTGGAGATGCTGCTGCGCATCGCAGCGCTGATTCAGGCTGGCATGAGTTCGGCGAAGCTGTCGATGGCCGGGTAGTCGCGGGTATCTTTTGGCGGCTGTTGCGTGTCGGGGGTGCGCACGCAGACGAGATGACGGATGCCGTAGGCGCGCGCGGCGTCGAGTACGGGCAGGCTGTCGTCGACGAGCAGCGTGCGCGCCGGGTCGAAGGGTTCGAGTTCACGCAGCCTTTCCCAGAAAGCGCGCTGTTCCTTGGCAGCGCCGAGGGCGTGCGAGCTGACGAGGGCGTCGAAGTGGGGAGCGAGTCCGGTCTTCGCCATCTTGAGGGTGAGGCTCTTGTGGTGGGCGTTGGTGGCGAGCACGATGCGCTTGCCGGCGGCGCGCGTGGCGGCGAGAAATTCGACCACGGCCGGATGTACGGCGATGAGGTGGGCCACCTCTTCCTTGAGTTGCATGATGTCGAGTTCGAGTTCCGTTTCCCAGAAGTCGACCGAATACCATTCAAGCGTGCCGGCGCGCGCGTGGTAGCGCGCCATCAGCTCCTCGCGCGCGATGTCGTGCGGCAGGCCCTTCGCCTCGGCGTAGCGCAGCGGCACGTGCGCCTGCCAGAAGTGGTTGTCGAAATGCAGGTCGAGCAGCGTGCCGTCCATGTCGAGCAGGACGGTGTCAATATCCTGCCAGTCGATCATGGGCGCACTCATGGGCGCAAATACGTCCAGCCCTGCTGCTGGCGCTTCATGATCTCGACGTAGCCGGCCTTGACGATCCGCACGCCCTCGACGAGATCGTCCTTCGCCACTTTCTGCGCCGTCATCGAATTGCCGCAGGCGATGAGTTCGACGCCGGTGGCGAGGGCATCCTGCACATCGTTGGCGGCGAGCGATTCGGCCGTCAGCATGCCAAGACCGTAGCCGATGGCAACCACGGCAATGCGGACATCTTTCGCGCCAAGCTCGGCCTGGATGTTGCGGATATTGGCGAGCACCGCCATCCACTTCTTGGCATCCTCCTCATTGACCTGAATGACGATGCGGTTCTTCTCGGCCAGCGCCGTCTTGCCGGCGCCGACTTTTGGTTCGGCGGCGGCGGGCAGGGCAAGTGCAAAGGCCAGCAGCGTGGCGGCAAGGAGGTGAATGAAGCGGGGCATGACGGTTTCCCTGAAGACGATGGCACAAGTTTAAGTGACTGTGGCCTGGCTGAACATGTTGTCCAGGCCAATAGCTGAAATCTTTTCGGTGAGAGGGAACGAGCGGTCGCCGGGGTAGACAATGCTTAACCTGCTTAGTTGTAGGACATCCATGGCTGTGTGCATCGAGCGGGTGACCTTGGGCTGGTCGGTATATTTCACCTCGAACCCCAGCCTGCCTTGCTCCGTGATCAGCAACAAATCGACCTCACCCCCGCCATGCGCCGCCCAGAAATAGGCTTCTTCTGCGGTGGCAGTGTGACGGCGGATGATCTCTTCGAGCGCGAATCCTTCCCATGAAGCGCCCAGCTTCGGGTGTGTGCGCAACGCCTCCATGTTGGGAATTGCCATCAGTCCATGAAAAAGCCCGGCATCCCGAAGAAACAGCTTGGGCGCCTTCACTTGCCGTTTGCCAACATTCTCGTACCAGGGCGGCAGCAGGCGGATCATGAAGGTGGCCGAGAGAATGTCCAGATAACGGCGCACGGTGGTATCGGTGATGCCGAACGAACGTCCCAGTTCCGAATAGTTGAGGATTTGCCCGTGGTAGTGCGCCAGCATCATCCAGAAACGGCGCAGCGATTGCGGCGGAATCGTGATGCCGAGCGCGGGGAGGTCGCGCTCCAGAAAGGTCGCGATGTAGTCCTTGCGCCATTGACGGCTGTCGGCCTCGCTGGCGGCCAGAAAAGAACGCGGAAATCCACCCCGCAGCCAGAGTTGATCGCGCGCGGCCACACCGACCTCGCCCAGAGTGAATGGCGTCATCTCAAGGTAGCTGATGCGCCCGGCCAGTGTTTCGGACGACTGGCGAATCAGGTCGCGCGATGCGCTGCCAAGAATCAGGAAATGCGCCGGGTTGTCGGGGCGATCCACCAGCACCCGCAATACCGGAAACAAGTCGGGCAAGCGCTGGATTTCATCAATCACCACCAGTCCCGACAAGTCCTGTAAGGCCAGACGGGGTGCGCTTAATGCCGCCAGGTCGGTCGGGTCTTCCAGATCAAAGTGGCTCACCTTGCCCGCGAAGCGCTCACCCACACGCCGCGCTAGCGTCGTCTTGCCACACTGGCGGGGCCCCAGCAGCGCGACGACGGGATTCGCTGCCAGGCGGCTATCAACAAGGTGCAGAAAGCTGGGGCGCTCCATGGGGTTATTATATTTGAAAATTCAACTATACAAGAAGAATTTTCATTGTTAATGCTGTCCTGCCAGCAGGGAGGCCATCAGGCCGGAAGCGGCCCGAAGAGGCTGCGCCGACTATTTTCTGCCGACTTACGGTAAGGCCTGCCGTACCAGCAACTGGGCAAACGTACGCAGGTCATCCAACCGGGAATCCAGAATGCCGCGCAGGATCTCCGGATCAATTTCCTGATAGTTATGCACGGCGATGTTGCGAAAGCCGACCATGGCAGCCAACTTGCGTCCGAGCCCGCTTTCCAGACACCCCTCGGAAACGAGGAACTCGAAGGCCTGGCGGCTCTCTGTGGGAATTCCCAGCTTGCGGATGCGTACCAGATGCATCGCCGCGTCGATGCTGGCTTCGCACGCCCGTTGCAGATTCAGCACAATCGCGTCCTGGCGGGTGAAGTTCGTTGCCAGTTCGCTTTCATGGCCGACATATTCCTCGCTGATGCGCGCGAGGCAGCGCTCGATGATGCCGGCCTTGCCCAGCAGCACCTCATCCATGGATGCTGCCCCGGGCACGGATGTCCTCGAGGATGCCCTTGCGTGCCTCGTTCAGGTAGGCATATTCGGACAACACGCGCGAATCGTATTCCTCGGCCTTGGCAGGGTCGCGTGCGAACAACCTCACGCCGTTGGTCACAATCTGTACCCGCAAGGTTACCGGCAGGCGGCGCATATCGTTCAGGTCGATTTCCTTGCCGGTCAGTCGGGCCAACTCACTCGCGGCCTTGAGCAGCAGGGGGAAATCGAGGAGATGTCCAGCCATCACCGCAAGATCAATATCGCTATCGTCCCGTTGGTACTCGCTGCCGGCGCTGCCGTACCGATACACCGCCTGCACGTCGGGCAGAAGGGCGCGTAGCGTTTCTACGATGAGCGCATCGGTGGCAGTTATCATGAGATGATTATAGATGCCGTCCCGCCAGCGCCGACTTTT
>CAZGOH010000016.1:0-33135 GCA_964527195.1 uncultured Methyloversatilis sp. | reverse complement strand
CCATCGCCGACCAGGCGCGCACCATCCGCATCCCGGTGCACATGATCGAGACGATCAACAAGATGAACCGCATCTCGCGGCAGCACCTGCAGGAGTTCGGCTACGAGCCGGACGCGCCGACGCTGGCCGAGAAGATGGAGATGCCCGAGGACAAGATCCGCAAGATCATGAAGATCGCCAAGGAGCCGATCTCCATGGAAACGCCGATCGGCGACGACGACGACAGCCACCTGGGCGACTTCATCGAGGACACGAACAGCGTGGCCCCGGTCGATGCGGCGATGCAGGCCGGCCTGCGCGACGTCGTGAAGGACATCCTCGACAGCCTGACGCCGCGCGAGGCCAAGGTGCTGCGCATGCGCTTCGGCATCGAGATGAACACCGACCACACCCTGGAAGAAGTCGGCAAGCAGTTCGACGTCACGCGCGAGCGCATTCGCCAGATCGAGGCGAAAGCATTGCGAAAGCTGCGACATCCGTCGCGTTCCGAGAAACTGCGCAGCTTCCTCGACGGTAGCGAATAAGTTTCACCCGGGCCGGGCAGGGCACGAAGACAAGCCGAAGACAGTGCGAACAGCACGACAAGGCACGGTCGGCAAAGCCATGCGCGACACCGCGGGCCTGTAGCTCAGTCGGTTAGAGCAGAGGACTCATAATCCTTTGGTCCTGGGTTCGAGTCCCAGCGGGCCCACCAACTCTAAAACCCAACCCTGATCGGTTGGGTTTTTGACCAGTGGCTGGACAAGGCTCATAGCCATTCATCGAACATTGTGCGAATTGCCGTTGCAGCCCGGCAGTATTACAATCATCGCCACTGTAATACGGCAGGAGTCATCAAATGGCAACCACACTCACCAGCAAGGGGCAGGTCACCATCCCAAAGCAGATCCGCGATGCGCTGAATCTGGCACCGGGCTGCTCCGTTGATTTTGCTGTCAACCGTGAAGGCGACGTCGTGATTCACAAGGTTGGGGCGCGGCCCAGTCGCAAGCCAGACCGCTTCGAGGCGGCGCGCGGCAAGGCCGATGTGAAGTGGCGTACCGACGATCTGATGGCTCTGCTGCGCGGTGAATAACTGATGCTGCTGGTCGATACCAATGTACTTGTCGACGTTCTGGAAGACGATCCGGAGTGGGCGGACTGGTCCATCGGCCAGTTGCGGGCGCAGTCCAAGATTCACCGCCTCGCCATCAACCCGGTCATCTACTCGGAACTGTCGCTGACATTCTCGACGGTCGAGGCCCTAGATCGCACCGTCGATGATCTCGGCCTGGCGATGATCGAAATTCCCCGGCCCGCACTGTTCCTCGCCGGTAAGGCCTTCGTGCGCTACCGGCGTCAGGGTGGCAAGAAAGAGAACGTGTTGGCTGACTTCTTCATCGGTGCCCATGCCGCCGTATCAGGCCATCCTATCCTTACGCGCGACACTCGACGTTATGCATCTTATTTTTCAGGAGTACGACTGATAACCCCCGGACTTTCGACATGAATTTGAAGGTCATTTTGATGCAGATGGGTGGCAAGCATAGAGATGCCATAGAAATAGCCCTTACCACGATCAGTGGGCTTTCCTCGCCGCTGTCCAGCCGATGTCTGCACATGACTCCCAACCCTGATCGGTTGGGCTTTTTCTTGCCCGCCGCCCCTCCGACCCTACTGTTGGATTCAATTTCGTCTCTGTCGTCTTTGCCTGACCCGAGGAAATCTGGCGGCCTGCCTTGTGCTACTGACATTGATTTTTCCCCGGGGGCCGTTTTGCGCCGCAGTCTGTCAGCCTGTCAGTCCGCCTGCCGGCGCAGGAAGGCGGGAATCTCGTACTTGTCCATGTTGAGATCCGTCATGGCCTGATGGCGGCCATCGCGCGGCTGGCGGACGGAAACGAACAGGTCGTCGAGGCCACTGCCCGCCGCATTGCCGGCGACGAGGTTGCCGGCGGTACCCGCCGAAACGCCCGTCCCAAGCGGCAGGTCGTCGGTGCCGGTGCGCGCCAGGGCGCGCAGGCCCGTGCCTTCGATGACGTAGGGCTTTTCCTTGCGCATCGCCTTGCTGCCGAGGCCGGTGGCGACCACGGTGACGCGCAGCTGGTCTTCCATCGAGTCGTCGAACACCGCACCGCAAATGACGGTGGCGTCCGGCGCCGTGTAGTTGTGGATGGTAGCCATGACTTCCTTGTATTCCCGCAGGCCGAGGGTGCTGCTGGCGGTGATGTTCACCAGCACGCCCTTGGCGCCGGACAGTTCGATGCCCTCGAGCAGCGGGCTGGCGACCGCGGCTTCGGCGGCGAGCCGTGCCCGGTCGACCCCGGCCTGGCTGGCGGAACCCATCATCGCCTTGCCCATCTCGCCCATCACGGTGCGCACGTCCTCGAAGTCGACGTTCACCAGGCCCGGCACGTTGATGATCTCGGCGATGCCGCCGACCGCGTTCTTCAGCACGTTGTCGGCGGCTTTGAAAGCCTCGAGCATGGCGACATCCTCGCCGAGCACTTCCATGAGCTTTTCGTTGAGGATGACGATCAGCGAATCGACGTGCTGCTGGAGCTCGGCCAGGCCTTCTTCGGCGATCTTGAGGCGCTTGCGCTCGTATTCGAAGGGCTTGGTGACGACCGCGACGGTGAGGATGCCCAGGTCGCGCGCCACCTCGGCGACGATCGGCGCGGCGCCGGTGCCGGTGCCGCCGCCCATGCCGGCGGTGATGAAGCACATGTGGGCGCCCGACAGCGCGGCGGCGATCCTCTCGCGCTCGGCCTCGGCATGTTCGCGCGCGCGTTCCGGCTTGCCGCCGGCGCCGAGACCCGGGCCGAGCTGCAGCTTGACGCCGGCCGACGAGAGCTTGAGCGCTTGGGCGTCGGTGTTGCAGCAGATGAACTCCACGCCGCCGACGCCTTCGCGGATCATGTGTTCGACGGCATTGCCGCCGGCACCGCCGACGCCGACGACCTTGATGATCGTGGTGTTGGGGTCTTTGTCGATGATTTCGAACATTTCGCCTCTCCTTGTGTTGCGGGTCAGTATTAAAGATTTCTTGCAAACCAGGCCTTCATGCGCGCCAGCACATCCCTGAACCCCACCGGTTCGCGCGGCCCGCGCTGCCGTTGCCCGACGCCCTCGAGCAGCAGGCCCATGGCGGTCGCGTAGCGCGGATTGCGCACGAAGTCGCGCAGGTTGCCGGCGTAGTGCGGCATGCCGACCTTCACCGTGTTGTGGAAAACTTCCTCGCCGAGCTCGCGCATGCCGGGCATCTGCGCGGTACCGCCGGTGAGCACGATGCCGGCGCGCAACAAGCGCGCGTAGCCGCTCTTGGCCAGCTCGTCCTGCACTTTCATGAAGATTTCCTCGACGCGCGGCTGGATGAAGCCGGCCAGCGTCGCGCGCGACAGGCGCGTGGCCGGCCGGTCGCCGACGCCGGGCACCTCGAGCATCTCCTCCGGATCGGCCAGTTGGTTGAGCGCCACGCCGTACTTCAGCTTGATCTCCTCGGCATCCTGCGTCGAGGTACGCAGGGCGATGGCGATGTCGTTGGTGATCTGGTCGCCGGCGATCGGGATCACGGCGGTGTGGCGGATCGCGCCCTGGCTGAAGACGGCGATGTCGGTGGTGCCGCCGCCGATATCGACGAGGCAGACGCCGACATCCTTCTCGTCGTCGCTCAGCACGGCATTACCCGAGGCGAGCGGTTGCAGCACCAGGTCGACGACCTCCAGCCCGCAGCGGCGCACGCACTTGACGATGTTCTGCACGGCGGTGACGGCGCCGGTGACGAGATGAACCTTCACCTCGAGGCGCTTGGCGTCCATGCCGATCGGTTCCTTGACGCCGTCCTGGCCGTCGACGATGAACTCCTGCACCAGCGTGTGCAGGATCTGGTCGTCGGCCGAGATCGGCGTGGCGTTGGCGGCCTCGATGGCGCGGGCGACGTCGTACTGCGTCACCTCCCTGTCTTTCACCACCGCCATGCCGTTGGAATCCTTGCTCTTGATGTGGCTGCCGGCGATGCCGGTATAGACCTCGCGCACTTTGCAGCCGGCCATCATCTCCACTTCGGCCACCGCCTTGGAGATGCTGCCCACCGTCGCCTCGATATTCACCACCACGCCCTTCTTGAGGCCGCGCGATTCCTGCGTGTCCTGCGTGCCGATGCCGAGGATGCCGAGTTGGCCCTCGGCGTTGATCTCGGCGACGATGGCGACGATCTTCGAAGTGCCGATATCGAGGCCGACGATCAGGTCGCGGTGCTTTTCGCGGCTCATGAACGCCCCTCCGTTCCAGCCCTTGCCGGCGCCAGCCCGCCGATGACGAAGCCCCCCGGGTAGCGCATGTCGGCCACCCGGAAATCTCCCGCCTCCTTGCGCGCGGCTTCCTGATGCGTGACGAAGCGCGCCACCCGCTCGGCGAGCGGATGACGTTCCTGGTCGCGACCGAGTTCGACGAGCGTACCGTCGTCGAGCCTGACACGCCAGGCACGACGCTGGGAAAGCGCCAGGACATCGACCGAGCGGCCGATGGTCCGGAACGCCACGGCAAACTCGCCCAGACGCCGCAGCATTTCCGGCGCACTGCCGTCCGGGCCGGAAAGCCAGGGCAGGACCACGTCGGCGGCCAGTTCGCCGTCGAAGACTTCGCCCTGCGCATTGACCAGCGCCGCATCCTCCCTGCCGGCATGTCGCCAGCGGGCGACCGCCTCGTGTTCCTCCAGCGTCAACACCAGCCCGGCGGGCCATTGGCGCTGCACCACGGCGCGGCGCACCCAGGGCAGGCCCTCGAAGGCCGTGCGCGCCGCTTCGATATCCACCGTGAAGAAGTTGCCGGTCACAGCGGTACGCGCCGCGTGCTCGATCTGCGCCAGCGTCACTTTCGCCGGCATGCCGGCGAGCGTCACCTCGCGCAAGGGAAACAGTGGCAGGCGCTGCAAGGCCGTGACCGCCGCCCAGGCCAGCGCCGCGACGGCGAACACGATCAGCAGGTCGGCCAGCAGGTTCAGCAAGGCGGGCTGATGCCACAGCCCGCCCGGCTCGCCGCCCTGCGCGCGGGAATTGCCCTTAGCAGCGGCCACAGGCGGCCTCCGCGAGAATGCGCAGCACCAGATCGCCGAAATCGATGCCGGCGGCGCGCGCCGCCATCGGCACCAGCGAATGCCCGGTCATGCCCGGGTTGGTGTTCATTTCCAGGAGATCGATGCGCCCGTCTTCACGCCGGATCAGGTCGATGCGCCCCCAGCCGCGGCAGCCGAGCGCATCGAAGGCCGCCAGCACCGTCGCGGCGATTTCCGCTTCGACCGGCGCCGGCAGGCCGGCGGGACAGTGGTACTTGACCGCATCGGTGAAATACTTGTTCTGGTAATCGTAGCCGGCGGCCGGCGGTTCGATGCGGATCAGGGGCAGCACCGTGCGGCCGAGCACCGCAGCCGTGTACTCGGCGCCCGCGACGAACTCCTCGGCCATCACGGCGTTGCCTTTCCCGGCGGCGAGCGCAAAGGCTTCCGCGAACCGGTCGGCATGGACAACCTTCGCCAGGCCGATCGAGGAACCCTCGCGCACCGGCTTGACGATCAGCGGCAGGCCGAGTTCGGCGACGACCGCCGGACCCGCGGCGGCCGCGCGCACGCGTCGCGCGCGCGGCGTCGGAATTCCGTTCGCCTGCCAGACCCACTTGGCGCGGATCTTGTCCATCGACAGGGCCGAGGCAAGCACGCCGCTGCCGGTATAGGGAATGCCCATCAGGTCGAGGGCGCCCTGCACCGTGCCATCCTCGCCGGCACCGCCGTGCAGGATGTTGAAGACGCGGTCGGCCCGCAGATCCCACAGCGGACGTTCCGCCGGATCGAAGGCGAAGGCATCGACACCGGCGGCCAGGAGGGCGTCGAGCACCGCCTTGCCCGAGATCAGCGAAATCTCGCGCTCGGCGGAAACGCCACCCATCAGCACCGCGACCTTACCCAGTTGTTTCAATTGCTTGCCCCAAGGATGCGCACCTCGCGCACCAGATCAACGCCAAACTGTTCATGCACCTCGGCCCGAACGCGGCCGATCAGGCTTTCTATCGCGGCCGCACTGGCCCTGCCATGCGGATTAACGATGAAATTCGCATGCTTTTCGGACACCCTGGCACCGCCGATTTCCATTCCCTTCAAGCCGGCCGCCTCGATCAGCCGGGCGGCATGGTCGCCGGGCGGATTGCGGAACACCGAACCGGCGTTCGGCAGTTGCAGCGGTTGCGTGGCGATGCGTTTTTCCAGCAGCGCGCGGATGCGTGCGCGCGCCGTCGCCGGGTCGCCGGCGGGAAAGCGCAGCCAGGCGGCGACGAAGATCTCGTCAGTCGCTGCCTTGAGGCCGCAATGGCGGTAGGCGATGGCGAAGTCGGCGGGCGGGCGCTCGATCAGCTCGCCCTTGCGGTTCAGCATGCGCACGCACTCGACGAAGGACCAGATCTCGCCGCCATGGCAGCCGGCGTTCATCGCCAGGGCGCCCCCCAGCGTGCCGGGAATGCCGGCGAGGAACTCCGCTTCCGCCAGGCCCTGCTTCGCGGCGTGGCGCGCGATCTTCGGCGCGGCGACGCCGGCTTCGGCGTACAGCGTGCCGTCCGCTTCCATGTGCAGCACGTCGAGGGCGCCGTGGGTGAAGATCGCGGTGCCGTCGAAGCCGCCGTCGCGGATCAGCAGGTTCGAACCGAGGCCGACCATCAGCAGCGGCTCGTCGTGGCGCAGCGCGGCCATGAAGCCTGTCAGCTCGGCCAGGTCGCGCGGGAAGCAGGCGCGCGCCACCGGCCCGCCCGCGCGCCAGGTGACATGGCGCGCCATCGCCTCGTTCGCGCGGATTTCCATCAGGACGCGAGCTTTCCGGGCACGGCGCCGATGGAACCGGCGCCGAGGGTGATGACGACATCGCCGTCTTGCGCGGCATCGAGGATGGCCTGCGGCAGCACGGCGATGTCTTCGACGAATAGCGGTTCGACCTTGCCCGCGACGCGCAGCGCACGCGCCAGCGAGCGGCCGTCGGCGGCGACGATCGGCGCCTCACCCGCCGCGTAGACCTCGGCGAGCAGCACCGCGTCGGCGTTTGATAGCACCTTGACGAAATCCTCGAAGCAGTCGCGCGTGCGGGTGTAGCGGTGCGGCTGGAAGGCAAGCACGATGCGTCGCCCGGGAAACGCGCCGCGCGCGGCGGCGAGCGTCGCCGCCATCTCGACCGGGTGATGGCCGTAGTCGTCGATCAGCGTGAAGGCGCCGCCAGCAGCCAGCGCGACCTCGCCATAACGCTGGAAGCGGCGGCCGACGCCGTGGAACTCGGCCAGCGCCTTCTGGATCGCCGTGTCGCCGGCGCCGACTTCCGTCGCCACCGCGATGGCGGCCAGCGCGTTGCGCACGTTGTGCTCGCCGGGCAGGTTGAGCGTGACCGGGAAGCGCGACACGCTGCCGTTGGTGCGCACGCAGTCGAAGTGCATGCACCCGCCCGCGGCACGCACGTTTTCGGCGCGGATGTTGGCGGCGGGGTCGAATCCGTAGGTCACCACCTGCTTGGCGATCTGCGGCAGGATGTCGCACACGTGCGGGTCGTCCAGACACATCACGGCGACGCCATAAAACGGCAGGCGGTGGATGAAGTCGACGAAGGTCTGCTTGAGCCGGCCGAAATCGTGGCCGTAGGTGTCCATGTGGTCCTGGTCGATGTTGGTGACGACGGAAATCACCGGCGACAGGAACAGGAAGGAGGCATCAGATTCGTCGGCTTCGGCAACGAGGAATTCGCCCAGGCCGAGGCGCGCGTTGGCGCCCGCCGAATTGAGACGTCCGCCGATCACGAAGGTCGGGTCGAGGCCGGCCTCGGCGAGACAGCTCGCGGTCAGGCTGGTCGTCGTCGTCTTGCCGTGGGTGCCGGCGATGGCGATGCCCTGCTTGAGGCGCATCAGCTCGGCGAGCATCTGCGCGCGCGGCACGACGGGCACGTGGCGCGCGCGCGCGGTGGCGACTTCCGGGTTGTCGTCCTTCACGGCGGTCGACACCACGACCGCGTCGGCGCCGCGCACGTTTTCCGCCGCATGGCCGATGACGATGCGCACGCCCAGCGTGGCGAGGCGTTGCGTGGTCGCCGAGGCCGCGAGGTCGGAGCCGCTGACCTCGAAACCCTGGTTGGCGAGCACCTCGGCGATGCCCGACATGCCGGCGCCACCGATGCCGACGAAGTGAATGCGTTTGACCTTGTGTTTCATTTCGCGATTTCCCGACAGAGGTTGGCGACGGTGTGTGCGGCCTCCGGCAGCGCCAGCGCGCGCGCCTTCTCGGCCATCTCGCGCAGTTGCGGGCGCGTCAGGTTGCGGATCAGGGCCAGCGTCTCCGCCGTGAGCTCCGCCTGCGGCAGCAGGATCGCCGCGCCGGCATGGACGAGGAAGCGGGCATTGGCGGTCTGGTGGTCGTCCACGGCATGCGGGAAGGGCACCAGCACGCTCGCCACGCCGGCGGCGGCGAGTTCGGCGATCGTCAGCGCGCCGGCGCGGCAGATCACCAGGTCGGCCCAGCCGTAGGCGCCCGCCATGTCCTCGATGAAGGCGACGGTGTGCGCCTCGACGCCCACCGCCGCGTAGGCCGCGCGCAGGGCATCGAGATGCTTCTCGCCGGCCTGATGCACGACATCGGGCCGTGCGCCGGCGGGCAGCAGCGCCAGCGCCTGCGGCACGTTCTCGTTGAGCGCCTGGGCGCCGAGGCTGCCGCCGATCACCAGCAGGCGCAGGCGGCTGCCCTCCTCCTTGTCGTGGTGCGCGTAACGCAAAGTCGGCTCCGGCAGGACGGCGATGTCGCGCCGCACCGGGTTGCCGACATGCTCCCCCTTCTTCAGCACGCCGGGGAAACCGGTCAGCACCCGGTCGGCGACGCCGGCCAGCACGCGATTGGCGAGTCCGGCGACGGCGTTCTGTTCGTGCAGCACCAGCGGAATGCCGCGCAAGGCCGCCATCATGCCGCCGGGGAAGCTGACGAAGCCACCCATGCCGAGCACGACGTCCGGCCGGATGTGCGAAAAGTGCCGCCAGGCCTGGGCGAAGCCGCGCAGCAGGTTGAAGGGCAGCAGCAGCATGCGCACGATGCCCTTGCCGCGCAGCGCGGCGAAGCGTACCCAGGCCGTTTCGTAGCCGTGCTGCGGCACCAGGCGCGCTTCCATGCCCTCCGGATTGCCCATCCAGACGACCTTCCAGCCCAGGCGCGTCATCTCGGCGGCGACCGCGAGTCCCGGCATGATGTGTCCGCCCGTACCGCCCGCCATGATGACGATGATTTTCTTCACGCGGGCAGCCCCCGCATGAGACGGCGATTTTCGTAATCGACGCGCAACAGCACGGCGAGCGCGAGACAGTTGGCGACGATGCCCGAGCCGCCGAAGCTCATCAGCGGCAGCGTCAGCCCCTTGGTCGGCAAGAGGCCCATGTTCACGCCCATGTTGATGAAGCTCTGGAAGCCGATCCAGATGCCAATGCCCTGCGCGACGAGGCCGGCATAGACGCGATCGAGCAGCAGCGCCTGGCGGCCGACCGCGAAGGCGCGCCAGGCGAGCAGCGCGAACAGGCCGACGACGGTGACGACGCCGACGAAACCGAGCTCCTCGGCGATCACCGCGAGCAGGAAGTCGGTGTGCGCCTCGGGCAGGTAAAACAGCTTCTCGACGCTGGCGCCGAGGCCCACGCCGAACCACTCGCCGCGCCCGAAGGCGATCAGCGCGTGCGAGAGCTGGTAGCCCTTGCCGAAGGCGTGCTGCCACGGATCCATGTAGCTGACGATGCGTTCCCAGCGATACGGCGACGACCAGACCAGGAAGGCGAAGGCCGCCAGCATGGCGACGATGAGGAAGGCGAACAGCCGGCCGTTGATGCCGCCGAGGAACAGGATGCCCATGGCAATGCCGACGATGACGACGAAGGCGCCGAAATCCGGCTCGCGCAGCAAAAGGGCGCCGACCAGCATCATCACCGCCGCCAGCGGCACGAAACCGTGGCGGAAACTGTCCATCTTTTCCAGCTTGCGCGCCGTGTAGTCGGCGGCGTAGAGGACGACGAACAGCTTCATGAATTCGGACGGCTGCACGTTGAGCGGGCCGAGGCCGATCCAGCGCTGCGCGCCATTCACCGACTTGCCGATGCCGGGAACCAGCACGACGACCAACAGGACGACGCCGGCGACGAACAGCCAGGGAGCAAACTGCTGCCAGAAGCGCAAGGGAATCTGGAAGGCGATCAACGCGGCGACCAGGCCGACCGTCAGATAGACCGCATGGCGCACCAGGAAGAAGGCCGGCTGGTTGCGCGTGAACGCCGAACCTTCGGCGGTGGCGATCGAGGCCGAATACACCATCACCAGGCCGAGCAGCAGGAGCGCCAGCGCCGGCCACAGCAGCATGGGATCGATTTCGGCCACAGTGGCCGGCCGGCGACCGATTACCGCGGTATTCATCGCCCCCGCTCCGCCAGCGCATTGACCGCGGTGACGAAAACCTCCGCACGGTGCGCATAGTTCCGGTACATGTCGAAGCTCGCGCAGGCCGGCGAGAGCAGCACCGCGTCGCCGGGACGCGCGCGCTGCGCGGCGAGGCGCACGGCGGCTGCCATGTCCTCGGCATCCAGCATGGGGACGCCGCATCCCTCGATGGCCGCGCGGATCGCCGGCGCGTCGCGACCGATCAGCACCACGCCGTGCGCGTGCGCCGCGACGGCGGCCTTCAACGGCCCGAAATCCTGGCCCTTGCCGTCGCCGCCGAGGATCACCACCGATGGGCGGCCCAAGCCTTGCAGCGCGGCGACCGTGGCGCCCACGTTGGTGCCTTTCGAGTCGTCGTAATACGTCACGCCCCCGATCTCGGCGACCTTCTCGACGCGATGCGCCAGTCCCTTGAATGATTTGAGCGCGGGAACGAGATCCTCGGCATCGAAGCCGAGCGCGGTGGCGAGCGCCATGGCCGCCATGGCGTTCGCGGCATTGTGGCGACCGGCGAGCGGCAGGTCGGCGAGCGGCAGGAGAAATTCTTCTCCCCGCACGATCCACGTCTGGCCGTTGCGCGGGCGCAGCCCGAAGTCCGCGGCCTCGCCGGGTGCGTCGAGTCCGAAGCTGATCAGGCGACGTCCGGGAATCGCCATGCCGCGCGACCAAGCGTCGTCGCGGTTCAATACCTGCGTACCGATGCCATGAAAGATGCGTGCCTTGGCGGTGGCGTAATCCTTGAGATCGATGTAGCGGTCGAGATGATCGTCCGAGAGATTCAGCATCGCGGCGGCGGCGCAATTGAGCGTGAACGTGGTTTCGAGCTGGAAGCTGGATAGCTCAAGTACCCAGACATCGGGCAGCGCGCCACGATCCTGCCAGTCCATCAGCGCGTCGAGTGCGGCGGGCGAGATGTTGCCGGCGACGCCGACGCGCTTCTTGCATTGCGCGAGAAGGTGGCCGGTGAGTGCCGTGGTGGTGGTTTTGCCGTTGGTGCCGGTGATGCCGAGGACGGGTGTCAGGGGTGCCAGTTCGCGCATGGCCTGGGCAAAGAGTTCGATTTCGCCGACCACGGGGATGTTTTGCGCACGGGCATGGATCGCGATCATCAACCCGGGCGACAGGCCGGGGGAGATGACGACGAGGTCGATGCCGTCAAGCAGCGACTTGCTGAATTCCCCGCTCGAAAAGTCGGCGCCGGCGACACGGCGGCGCAGCGCATCCAGCCCCGGCGGGTTCGCCCGCGTGTCGGCGACGGTGACGCGCGCGCCGTTACGCGCGCACCAGCGCGCGCAGGCGAGGCCCGATTCGCCGAGGCCGAGAATGAGGACCTGCTTGCCGCGCAGGTTCATCATCGAATCTTCAGCGTGGAGAGGCCGACCAGCACCAGCAGGATGGTGATGATCCAGAAACGCACCACCACCTGTGTCTCCTTCCAGCCCGACTGCTCGAAGTGGTGGTGCAGCGGCGCCATGCGCAGGATGCGGCGACCGATGCCGGTGCGCGCCTTGGTGTATTTGAAATACGCCACCTGCAACATCACCGAAACCGTTTCGGCGACGAACACGCCGCCCATGATGAAGAGCACGATTTCCTGGCGCGCGATGACGGCCACCGCGCCGAGCGCCGCGCCGAGCGCCAGCGCGCCGACGTCGCCCATGAACACTTCCGCCGGATAGGCGTTGAACCACAGGAAACCGAGTCCCGCGCCCGCCAGCGCACCGCAGAACACCACGAGTTCGCCCGCACCCGGGATGTAGGGCAGCAGCAGGTACTTGGCGAACACCGCGTTGCCGGCGACGTAGGCGAAGATGCCGAGCGCCGCGCCGACCAGCACCGTCGGCATGATCGCCAGGCCGTCGAGGCCGTCGGTGAGGTTGATGGCATTGCTGCTGCCGACGATGACGAGATAGGTCAGCACGATGAAACCGAAAATGCCCAGCGGATAGGAGACGCTCTTGAAGAAGGGCACGATCAGGTCGGTCTTCATCGGTACTTCCTGGGTGAAGCCGCTGCCCAGCCATTGCAGGAAGAGCTCGAGCGCCTGTGCGTTGGAGGTCGCCGAGATCGAGAAGGCGATCCACACCGCCGCGACGATGCCGATCACCGTCTGCCAGAAGAACTTGGCCTTCGCCGACAGCCCCTTCGGGTTGCGATGCACCACCTTGCGCCAGTCATCCACCCAGCCGACCGCGCCGTAGCCGAAGGTGACGATCAGCACGATCCAGACGAAGCGGTTGGACAGATCGGCCCACAGCAGCGTGGCCAGCCCCAGCGACAGCAGGATCAGCGCGCCGCCCATGGTCGGCGTGCCGGCCTTGACGAGATGGGTCTGCGGGCCGTCGTCACGCACTGCCTGGCCGATCTTCTTCGCTGCCAGCCAGCGGATCACCGCCGGGCCGAGCACGAAGGAGATGGTCAGCGCCGTCATGGTCGCCAGCACCGCACGCAGGGTCAGGTAACCGAACACGTTGAAGGCGCGGATGTCCTGCGCCAGCCACTGGAAAAGTTCAAGCAGCATCGTCGGCACGCTCCGCGATCTGTTCCACCACCCGCTCCATGCGCATGAAGCGCGATCCCTTGACGAGCACCGTGGCCTCCTTGTTCATCAGGGGCTTCAGCGCCTTGACGAGCGCATCGACGCCGGCATGATGACTGCCGCCGGCACCGAAATCGTGGGCGGCCGCGGCGCTTTTGTCGCCGAGGGCGAACAGGTGGTCGATTCCCATGCTTTTGGCGTGTCCGCCGATCTCGCTATGCACCTGGCCAGCCGCCTCGCCCACCTCGCCCATGTCGCCCATCACGAAGATGCGCCGTCCCGGCAGGGCAGCCAGCACGTCGATGGCGGCGCGCATCGAGTCCGGGTTGGCGTTGTAGCTGTCGTCGATGACCAGTGCGCCATTGAGGCCGGCACGCCGCTGCAACCGCCCCTTGGCCCCGGTGTAGCCGGAAAGTCCGCGCACCACGGGCGCCAGCGGAACGCCGGCCGCAAGACAGGCGGCGGCGGCGGCGAGCGCGTTGCGCGCATTGTGCGCGCCCGGCACCGGCAGCGCGAGGATCGTATCGCCTTGCGGGGTCGCCAGCGACAGTTCGCCGCCGAACCCGCTGGCGCGCCAGGCACCGCGCACGTCCGCTTCGGCATCAAAGCCGAAGCTGACGATGCGCCGGCCGGCATTCAGGCCGCGCCAGTAGTCGGCGTAGGAATCGTCGGCATTGATGACGGCGACGCCCTCGGCGCCGAGCCCGGCAAAGATCTCTCCCTTTGCGCGGGCGATGCCCTCGACGCTGCCCAGGCCGGCGAGATGGGCGCGCTGGGCGTTGTTCACCAGCGCGACGGTGGGGCGCGCGATGCGCGTCAGGACGTCGATCTCGCCCGCGTGGTTCATCCCCATCTCGATCACCGCGGCATGGTGTTCGTGACGCAGCTTGAGCAGCGTGAGCGGCATGCCGATGTCGTTGTTGAGGTTGCCTGCGGTGGCAAGCACGGCGTGTCGGCCATAATCGGCGCGCAGGATGGCCGCACACATTTCCTTGACCGTCGTCTTGCCGTTGCTGCCGGTCACCCCGATGAGCGGGATGCGGAAATGGCCGCGCCAGTGCGCCGCCAGCGCGCCGAGCGCCAGGCGCGTGTCGGCGACCGCGACCAGCGGCAGGTCGGCGTGGCGCGCCGCGAACTCTTGCGACACGAGGGCGCCGGCGGCACCCTGCGCGAGCGCCTCGGCAACGTACGCATGGCCGTCGAAACGCTCGCCCGGGATGGCGACGAACAGCATGCCGGGCACGACGGCACGCGAATCGCTGCCGACGCTGGTGAAGTCGATATCGCGGCCGTGGTGGCGGCCGTCAAGGATTTGCGCGGTGGCGGACAGGCTCAGCATCGCCGTTTCTCCAGGGCGGCTCGTACGGTTGCGGAATCGGAGAACGGCCGGCGCTCGCCGGCGATCTCCTGGTAGGGTTCGTGTCCCTTGCCGGCGACCAGCACCACGTCGGCACGATCAGCGGCGGCGATGGCGGCGGCGATGGCCGCCGCGCGGTCGGGTTCGATCGCGGGCGGACGGCGCATGCCCGCGCGGATCGCGTCGAGGATGGCCTGCGGGTCTTCGCCGCGCGGGTTGTCGCTGGTCAGCACGACGGCATCGGCCAGGCGCTCCGCGACCGCGCCCATGAGAGGCCGCTTGCCCGGATCGCGCTCGCCGCCGCAACCGAAGACGCACAACAGGCGGCCGCCGCGCGCCGTGGCGGTCTCGCGCAGCGTCAGGAGCGCCTGTTCGAGCGCGTCCGGCGTATGGGCGTAATCCACCAAAACCAGCGGTTCCCCCGCCCCGCCCAGCGGTTCCAGCCGCCCCGGCGGCGGCGCGATTCCCCGCAGGGCGCGCGCGCAGTCGCTCAGGGCGATGCCGCGCAATTGCAGCACGCCGATCACCGCCAGCAGGTTGGCGACATTGAAGCGGCCGACGACCGGCGCCGCGAACTGCACGTCGCGCACGCGAAAATGCACGCCCGCCTCGCCCATGACGATCTCTTCCGCACGCAGGCGCTGGCCGCCATGCCGATCGATGTCCGGCGCGCTTTCCAGCGTGTAGCCGACGAGGTGCACCCCGGCCGGCAGATTCGCCGCCAGTTCGCGACCGAAGGCATCATCGAGATTGATGACGGCGCCGCGCAGGCCGGGCATGCGGAACAGCTTGGCCTTTTCGGCAGCGTAGGCCGCCATCGTGCCGTGGTATTCGAGATGGTCGCGCGTAAGATTGGTGAAGGCCGCGACATCGAAGCGCACGTCGGCGACGCGCCCCTGGTGCAGGCCGATGGAGGAAACCTCCATCGCGCACGCCTGCGCGCCCTGCCGGCAAAATTCGGGCAGCAGCTCGCGCAGCACATGGGCGCCCGGCGTGGTGTTGGGGCCGGCGACGAGTTCGCCCGGAAAGCCGTTGCCGAGCGTGCCGACGACGGCGCAGCGCTGGCCGAGCGTTTCGAGCGCCTGCGCGATCCACTGGGTGACCGAGGTCTTGCCATTGGTGCCGGTCACGCCGACCATGAAAAGCGGCAGGGCGGAGAGATCGCTCACATGCCCTCCCTGTCGCCCGGCAGGCGGGCCACCTGCAGCGGACGCGGCGTGTCGTCGGGCGCCACCCCCAGGCTGCGCAGGGCACTGCCCATCACCGCGGCGAAGACCGGCGCGGCGACCTGCCCGCCGTAATACTTGCCCGCCGAGGGTTCGTCGACCATCACCGCAACGACCAGGCGCGGGTCGGAGACCGGCGCGAAACCGACGAAGGAGGCGATGTATTTGTTGGCATAGGTGCCGCCCTCGAGCTTGTGCGCGGTGCCGGTCTTGCCGGCGACCCGATAGCCGGGCACCTGCGCCAGCGGCGCGGTACCGCCCGGCTGGACGGCCATTTCGAGCATGGCGCGCATTTCCCGCGCGGTCTGTTCGGAAAAGATCCGGCCGCCCACCGTCGGCACGCCCTCACCGCGGGCAAGCGAGAGCGGCAACAGATCGCCGTTGCGCGCGAAGACGAGATAGGAACGCGCCAACTGGATCAACGTCACCGAAATGCCATGACCATAGGACATGGTCGCCTGTTCGATCGGCCGCCAGCGCTTCCAGGGGCGCACGCGCCCGCCCGCCTCGCCGGGGAAACCCAGCCGCATGGGCTGGCCGAAGCCCAGATCGTCGAACAGTTGCCAGAGCGTTTCCGCCGGAATCTGCTGGACGATCTTCACCGTGCCGACGTTCGAGGATTTCTGGATCACCTGGGCGACGGACAGCAGGTCGTAACGCTTGGGATCGGAGATGGTCGCGCCGCCGATGGTCAGCCTGCCCGGCGCCGTGTCGATCGCCGTGTCGAAGCGCACCATGCCCTTTTCCAACGCCAGCGCCACACCGAAGGGCTTGAAGGTTGAACCGGGCTCGAAGGTATCGGTGAAGGCGCGATTCCTGATCTGCGCCCCGGAAAGCCGGGCGCGGTTGTTCGGGTTGTAGCTCGGCAGGTTGGCCAGCGCCAGCACCTCGCCGGTTTTCGCATCGAGCACGACGATTCCGCCGGCCTGGGCCCGATGCTCGGTGACCGCCTGCTTCAGTTGCGAGTAGGCGAGGTACTGCAACTTGCCATCGAGGGCCAGCACGACATCCCGGCCTTCCTGCGGCACGCGGATCGACTCGACATCCTCGACGATGCGGCCAAGGCGATCCTTGATGACGCGCCGGCTGCCGGGACGCCCGGCCAGCTGGGCCTCCATCGCCAGCTCGATGCCTTCCTGGCCGACGTCGTCCGTGCCGGTGAAGCCGAGCAGATGGGCGACGACATCGCCGTTCGGATAGTAGCGGCGGAATTCGTTCTGGAAGTGAATCCCGGGCAGCTTGAGCGCGGCGACGGCATGGGCGACATCGGGCGGGATGCGCCGCTTCAGGTAAACAAAGTCGCGCGCACCGGCGATGCGGCGCGCCAGTTCACGGGCATCGACCTCCAGCAGCCCGGCAAGCTGGCGCATCTGCGCCGGGGTCAGCTTGGCGTCTTCGGGAATCGCCCAGACCGACCTCACGGGCGTCGAGATCGCCAGCACGTCGCCATGGCGGTCGAGAATGCGGCCGCGCGTCGCCGGCATCTCGATAACGCGCTCGTAGCGCGATTCGCCTTGGCCGATGAGAAATTCCTTGTTGATGCCCTGCAGCCAGAAAGCGCGCGCCACCAGCGCCAGCGAACCGGCCAGCAGCATGCCGATGACCAGGCGCGCACGCCATACCGGCAGCGCGGCGTCGAGGAGCGGGCTTTTGGCGACGGGACGCATGGTCGGTCAGGGTTCCATGACGAGGATGCGTCCCGCCCGAGGGGGGTGCATGCCGAGCCGCTGACGCGCGATCTGCTCGACGCGACCGTGCGCCGCCCAGGTGCTCTGTTCCAGTTGCAGCTGCCCCCACTCCACGTCCAGCGCCTGCATGCGCTTGTGCTCGCGCTCGTACTCGATCGTCAGCTTGCGGGCGCGATGGTTCGACGACACAACCGCCAGCGCACAGATGAGAACGGCGGCGACCAGGGCGAGGTTGACGCGGATCACGCCGTGCTCCCGGCGCCGACTTTCTCCGCGACGCGCAAGATCGCGCTGCGCGCGCGCGGATTGGCGGCCACTTCGGCAGCGCCCGCGCGCACCGCCTTGCCGACCAGACGCAAAGTCGGCGCCGGCAGGTCGGCGGCGCGCACCGGCACGCCCTTCGGGGGTTGCGGCGGGTTGGCCGCATCGCGCAGGAAACGCTTGACGATGCGGTCTTCGAGCGAATGGAAGCTGATCACGGCAAGGCGGCCTCCGGGTCGCAGGCGAGCGAGCGCCTGGGGCAGGGTTAGCGACAGCTCCTCAAGCTCCCGATTGACGTGAATCCGTAGAGCCTGGAAGGTGCGCGTCGCCGGGTGCTGCCCTGGCTCGCGCGTGCGGACGACCGCCGCCACGAGCGCGGCAAGCTGTCCTGTGGATGAAACACGCTGTTGCTGCCGAGCAATAACAAGCGCCTTTGCAAGCGCATGAGCAAACCGTTCTTCGCCATACTCACGAATCACCTCCTCGATTTCAGATTGTTCCGCCCGCGCCAGAAAATCTGCCGCGGTCTCCCCTTGTGTCGTATCCATGCGCATGTCCAGCGGCGCATCGAAACGAAAACTCATTCCCCGGGTGGCGTCGTCCAGCTGCGGCGACGACACACCCACGTCCAGCAAAATCCCATCCACTTGTGTGATGCCCTGCGCGTCCAGCACGGTGTCCAGTTGGCTGAAGGCGGCATGCACGAGCGTGAAGCGTTTGTCCTGAATGGCGGCGCCTGCGGCAATCGCCTGCGGGTCGCGATCCAGCGCGATCAGTTTTCCCGCCGGACCGATCTGCGCCAGGATGGCCCGGCTGTGCCCGCCTCGCCCGAAGGTGCCATCCACGTAAATGCCCTCCGGCCGGATAGCCAGCGCTGCCAGCGCTTCGACCAATAGCACGGGTCGATGCGTATCGGGTTCGGTCATGGACGACGATCACAGGGAAATGCCCTCGAATCCCGGCGGCGGCTGATCGCCGGCCAGGGCCTCGAAGGCGGTTTCATGCTGGCGACGCCAGCCGGCATCGCTCCAGATCTCGAAATGCGACCCCATGCCGACCAGCCAGACCTGCTTCTCGAGACCCGCGTAGTCGCGCAACTCGGGCTTGACGAGGATGCGACCGGCCGAATCGACCTCCTGCGGCTCGGCCAGGCCAATCAGGACTCGCTTGATCGCCGCCGAGCGCGGATCGAAGCTCGGCGCGGCACCGATCCTGTCGCGGATCGGCTCCCACGCAACCTCCGGGTAGAGCAACAGGCAACGATGCGGATGGGCGGTCAGGATCAGGCGCTCGCCGGCCAGGGCAAGCGCCTCGCGGTGCCGGGCAGGGATCCCCAGCCGCCCCTTGGCATCCAGACTCAGTTGAGCCGCCCCCTGAAACATGCGCCGAAATCCTCCCGAAAAACCCACTAAACCCCACAAGCCCCCACTTTATTCCACCAAAAACAGGCAGTCAATACGAAATCGCAAATTTTTTAATCGAGACAATGGGTTACAAGGCTTTTTACGAAAATCTCAAACTAATTTTTCCATAAAATTCAATGGGTCATGAGTTATTGTGAAAGTTGATTATGAGGATGCACTCCGCCCATCCGGACGTCGTCGCGAGGCCCGGATCACGGCCGGCCCATAAAGGAAGATGCATTGACAGCCTGCTTGCTGCATTGCAGAATCGCGCGCTTCATTGAGACCACGCCCCCGTCGGCGCGCAGATCATGTCAAACCAACCCAATGCCGCGTTGCTCGCCCTGCAACAGGAATGGCGCGAGCGCCATGCCGCGCTCTGGCAATCGATGCTCGGTCGCAAGTCTGGCGATGCCATCCCCACTCCCCTGATCGCAGCGGAGCCCGGCGACAAGCGCTTCGCCCATCCGGCCTGGGCGGCGAGCCCGATCTACGACTATGTGCGCCAGGCCTACCTGCTCAACGCGCAGTACCTCAAGCGCATGGCGGATACCCTGCCCGCGCCGGATCCTCTGACGAAAAACCGCCTGCATTTCGCCACACGCCAGTTCGTCGATGCCCTTGCTCCCTCGAACTTCGCGGCGACGAACCCCGAGTTCATCCAGAAGGCAATAGAGAGCAACGGCGAAAGCATCCGGACGGGATTGCAGAATCTGATCGCCGATCTGGAAAAAGGACGCATTTCGATGACCGACGACAGCGCCTTCGAGGTCGGCCGCAATCTGGCCACCACCCCGGGCGCCGTGGTCTTCGAGAACGAACTGTTCCAGTTGATCCAGTACGCACCGCTCACCGACACGGTGGCCCAGCGTCCCTTGCTGATCGTGCCGCCGTGCATCAACAAGTATTACATTCTCGACCTGCAGCCCGAAAATTCCTTCGTGCGCCACGCCGTCGCACAGGGCAATACCGTTTTCCTCATGTCCTGGCGCAACGCCAAGGCCGATCTCGGCCACAAGACCTGGGACGACTATCTCGAACAAGGACCGTTGACCGCCCTGAAGGTCGTCAGGGAAATCTGTGGCGAGGACACGATCAACGCGCTCGGCTTCTGCGTCGGCGGCACCCTCCTCAGCGCCGCGCTGGCGGTCGCCGCCGCGCGCGGCGAACAGCCGGTGGCCTCGCTGACCCTGCTCACTACCCTGCTCGATTTCAGCGACACTGGCGAGATCGGCCTCTTCGTCGACGAGCAATCGGTGGCGGCGCGCGAGGCGACCATCGGCCAGGGCGGGCTGCTCACCGCCAAGGAACTGTCGACCACCTTCTCGGCCCTGCGCGCCAACGACCTGATCTGGCAGTATGTCGTCGGCAACTACCTGAAAGGCGACAAGCCGGCCGCCTTCGACCTGCTCTACTGGAACTCGGATTCGACCAACCTGCCCGGCCCCTTCGCGGCCTGGTACCTGCGCAACCTCTATCTCGAAAACAGCCTGCGCGTGCCTGGCAAGCTCGCCATGTGCGGCGTCCGCGCCGATCTCGGCAGGGTCGACATGCCGCACTTCATCCTCGCCACGCGCGAGGACCACATCGTCCCCTGGCAATCCTCGTATCTGGGCCGCCATCTGCTCGGCGGTCCCTCCACCTTCGTTCTGGGGGCTTCGGGCCACATCGCCGGCGTCATCAACCCGGCCGCAAAGAACAAGCGCAGCCACTGGATCAGCGACAGCGACACGGCAAACCCCGACGAGTGGTTCGCCGGAGCGAGCGAAGTCAAGGGCAGCTGGTGGTCGCGCTGGACCGACTGGCTGCGCCAGTTTGCTGGTGGCACGATATCCGCACGCGGCCGGCTCGGCAGCGACAACTACCCCACGGGCGAGCCGGCACCCGGCCGCTATGTCAAGGAAAAGGCTTAACCGCAGCAACCAACCACAACAAGGGAAAGGAAGAATCATGACTCAACGCGTAGCTTTCGTCACCGGCGCCATGGGCGGCCTCGGCACCGCCATCTGCCAGGCCTTCGCCAAGGACGGCCACAAGGTCGTCGCCGCCTACCATCCGCAGTTCGACAACAAGGACGAGTGGCTGAAGGAAATGGCCGAAGCCGGCTTCAAGGACTTCATCTGCGTCGCCGGCGACGTCGCGTCGCTCGAAGACTGCCAGAAGATGGTCGCCGAAGCCGAGGCGCAAGCCGGCGGCCCGGTCGACATCCTCGTCAATAACGCCGGCATCACGCGCGACCGCATGTTCGCCAAGATGGAAAAGGACCAGTGGGATGCCGTCATCGCCACCAACCTCTCCAGTCTGTTCAACCTGACCAAGCAGTGCTCCGCCAAGATGGCCGAGCGCGGCTGGGGCCGCATCATCAACATCTCGTCGGTGAACGGCGTCAAGGGCCAGGCCGGCCAGACCAACTACTCGGCCGCCAAGGCCGGCGTGATCGGCTTCACCAAGGCGCTGGCCCAGGAACTGGCCACCAAGGGCGTGACGGTCAACGCAGTCGCCCCGGGCTATGTCGCCACCAAGATGGTGATGGCGATCCGCGAAGACGTGCTGAAGGGCATCATCGACACCATCCCGATGAAGCGCCTGGCCAAGCCCGAGGAAATGGGCGCCCTGTGCAGCTACCTGGCGTCGGACCTGGCCGGCTACATGACCGGTGCCACGCTGAACATCAACGGTGGCCTGCACTTCCAGTAACATCCGGCCGTACCGTGCGGAACGGCACGCTGTCGCGAGGCAGCGTGTCACCCGTATCGAGGAGGAGAACCGAACATGGTCGAACAAACACGCCTGATCAAGAAATACCCGAACCGCCGCCTCTACGACACGCGCACCAGCACCTACATCACGCTGGTCGACGTCAAGGAACTCGTGTTGAAGCATGAGGAATTCCGCGTCGTGGACGCCAAGACGGGCGACGACCTGACACGCAGCATCCTGCTGCAGATCATCCTCGAGGAAGAGGCCGGCGGCGCGCCGATGTTCACTTCCGATCTGCTCGCCCAGATGATCCGCTTCTACGGCAACGCGATGCAGGGCATGATGGGCCAGTATCTCGAGAACAACATCAACGCCTTCGCCGACATGCAGAAGAAGTTGCAGGACCAGGCCAAGCACATGGTCGGCGACAACGCCGCCATGAGCAAGGATCTGTGGGCGCAATTTCTCAATTTCCAGGGCCCTGCCATGCAGAGCATGATGGGCGCTTACGTCGAGCAAAGCCAGAAGATGTTCCAGCAGATGCAGGACAACATCCAGGAACAGACGCGCAAGATGTTCGGCGGCTTCCAGTTTCCCGCCCCGCCCGCCAACGACAGGGCCGGCGAGAAAAAGAAATAGTGCCGGCTCGCGGCAGGGCCCGCGTTCCGCGGGTCGGTTTCGTCTCGCTCGGCTGCCCCAAGGCCGCCAGCGACGCCGAGTTGATCCTTACCCGGCTGCGCGCCGAGGGCTATGAAATCTCCGGCAGCTACGCCGGCGCCGATCTCGTCGTCGTCAACACCTGCGGCTTCATCGACGCCGCGGTCGAGGAATCCCTCGACGCCATCGGCGAGGCACTCGCCGAAAACGGCAAGGTGATCGTCACCGGCTGCCTCGGCGCCAAGGGCACCATCGTCCAGGACACGCATCCCGCCGTGCTCGCCGTCACCGGCCCGCACGCATTGCAGGAAGTCATGGACGCCGTGCATGCGCATCTCCCGCCACGGCACGATCCCTACATCGATCTCGTGCCGCCGCAGGGCATCCGCCTGACGCCCGATCACTACGCTTACCTCAAGATTTCCGAAGGCTGCAACCACCGTTGCAGCTTCTGCATCATTCCGAGCCTGCGCGGCGATCTGGTGAGCCGCCCCGTCGGCGCAGTGCTCGCCGAGGCCGAGACCCTGGCCGACGCCGGCGTGCGCGAGCTGCTGATCATCTCTCAGGACACCAGCGCCTATGGCGTGGACGTCAAGTACCGCACCGGCTTCGTCGGCGGCAAGCCCGTCAAGACGCGGCTTTACGAACTCTGCAAGGAACTCGGCGAACTGGGCATGTGGATTCGCCTGCATTACGTCTATCCCTACCCCAGCGTCGACGACCTGCTGCCGCTGATGGCGGAAGGCAAGCTGCTGCCCTATCTCGACGTGCCCTTTCAGCACGCGAGCCCGCGCATTCTCAAGCTGATGAAGCGTCCCGGCGACGTTGACAAGGTGCTCGACCGCATCGCCGCGTGGCGCAAGGCCGTGCCGGATCTGACGATCCGCTCGACCTTCATCACCGGCTTCCCCGGCGAAACGGAAAGCGAATTCAACGAACTGCTCGATTTCCTCGACGCCGCGCAGCTCGACCGCGTCGGCGCCTTCGCCTATTCGCCCGTCGAGGGCGCAGTCGCCAACGCCCTGCCCGGTGCCTTGCCGGAGGAAGTGCGCGAGGAACGCAAGATGCGCCTGCTGCGCCACCAGGAAGACATCTCGACGCAGCGCCTCGAGGCAAAGATCGGCAAGACGCTGACGGTGCTCGTCGATGACATCGACGATGAGGGCGCCATCGCGCGCAGCGCGGGTGACGCGCCGGACATCGACGGCCTCGTCTATATCACCAATGGCCACGCGCTCGGGATCGGCGACCTCGCCGAGGTGACGATCACCGACTGCGACGTGCACGATCTGTATGCGACGCTGGCATGAGTGATCTGATCGACACGCTGCGCCGTCTCGTCGGGGCCGACTTTTGCCTGACCGAACCGGTCGACATCGCACCTCACGCGACCGACTGGCGCGGTCGCTACTCGGGGCAACCGCTGTGCGTCGTCAAACCGGCGAGCACCGAGGAAGTCGCCGCCGTGGTGCGCGCCTGTGCGGCGGAAAACGTCGCCATCGTGCCGCAAGGCGGCAACACCGGCCTGTGCGGCGGCGCCACGCCGACCAACGGAGAAGTCATCGTCAGCCTGACGCGCTTGAACCGAATAAGAGCCATCGACACCGACAACAACGCGCTGGTCGCCGAGGCCGGCTGCACGCTCGCCGCCGTGCAGGCGGCGGCGGAAACGGCCGGGCGCCTCTTTCCGCTTTCCCTCGCGGCGGAAGGCACGGCCACCCTCGGCGGCAACCTCGCCACCAACGCCGGCGGCGTGCAGGTGCTGCGCTACGGCAACGCGCGCGAACTGTGTCTCGGCCTCGAGGTCGTGCTGCCCGACGGCCGCGTCTGGAACGGCCTGCGCGGCCTGCGCAAGGACAACACCGGCTACGACCTGAAGCACCTCTTCATCGGTGCCGAAGGCACGCTCGGGCTGATCACCGCCGCCGTGCTCAAGCTCTTCTCGCGCCCGCGCGCCGTGGCGACCGCCTGGACCAGCGTGCCGACGCCAGCGGCGGCCGTCGCCCTGCTGACGCGGCTGCGCGAAGTGATCGGCGGGCGCGTCACCGCCTTCGAGCTGGTCGGCCGGGCGGCGCTCGACCTGGTGCTGAAGAACATCCCCGACAGCCGCGACCCATTGCCCGCCAGCTCCCCCTGGCAAGTGCTGATCGAGGTTTCGGACACCATGGCATCCGATCTCGTCGCACCCCTCGAAACGGTGCTGGCGCAGGCCGTCGGGGCCGGCGAGGTGATCGACGCCGCCATCGCGCAACGCGCCGGCCAGGCTGCCGCGCTGTGGGCCCTGCGCGAGAACATCGCCGAAGCGCAAAAGATCGAAGGGGTGTCGATCAAGCACGACATCTCGCTGCCCGTCTCGCGCGTGCCGGAATTCATCGCGCACTGCGACGCGGCCCTCGCCGCCGCCTTCCCCGGTCTGCGCATCGTCTGCTTCGGCCACCTCGGCGACGGCAACCTGCACTACAACCAGTCCAAGCCCTCGGCGCAGGACAATGCCGCCTTCATCGCCCAGACGGAAGCCGTCAATCGCATCGTGCACGACCTCGTCCACACACTCGACGGCTCGATCTCCGCCGAGCACGGCATCGGCCAGCTCAAGCGCGAAGAACTCCTGCGCTACAAGAGCCCGGTCGAGATGGACATGATGCGCGCCGTCAAGCAGGCGCTCGATCCGCGCGGGCTGATGAACCCGGGCAAGGTGGTTTAACGCACCACGACGCCGGGACGAATCAGAAATCCCCTTGTTGCCACATTTCTGGCGAAAAGCGCACCACCCGGTTGCGGCCCCGCTCCTTGGCCTGATAGAGCGCCACGTCGGCGTATTTGATGGCCTGCCAGAAACCTTCGGAGTCCATGGGGAACTCCGCGACGCCGATGGATATGGTTTTCTGTAATATTTTCTCGCCCACATTCATCTTCATCTTTTCGACCGTCGCGCGAATCTTTTCCGCCACGGCCATGGCGTCACCTGCTTCCACATCGAGAAGCAGGACAAGGAATTCCTCGCCGCCGAAACGGATCACGACGTCCGCGTCGCGCACCACCTTTTTCATCTCATGCGCGGTTTCCTTGAGTATCAGATCGCCGACGTCGTGGCCGTACGTGTCGTTCACTTTTTTAAAGTAATCGAGATCGCAGACGAGCAGGCCGACCTGCTTCTGGCGACGCAGCACCCCGCTGACGAGTTGTTTGGTGTGCTCCTGCAAGAAGCGGCGGTTGTAAAGTCCCGTGAGTGGATCGATCATCGCCGAATCCCGCAGGGTCTGCATCAGGCGTTTGGCTTCGATCACCGACAGTGACTGGTCGATATAGGTGGATGCGTTGAACAGCCTCTGCGGCGTTTGGGGATCAAGCATGTCGCCGTTGGCGTCCATGGCGAAACGCAACTGCACCACGCCGCTCGTGTTGCCTCCCGCCATCATGGGAATGCAGACATGTCCGACGCCCTCTTCAGGAATGAAGCGCCGGCAGATCCCCGGAAAATCGAACGACGAAACGTTGTGGCCGGTCTTGATGGCGCGACACAACGTACAGTCGGCGAGGATTTCCGGGTCGCAATGCATTTGCGCGTCGCCCACCATCGGCGGGTAGCCGACCTGCATTTCGTGGCTGTGCGGCTTGACCTCGTAGATCGTGTAGCGCTCGATGCCAAGGTCGTTTGCGAAAACCTCGCCGAGCCGCCGGTAGATGTCGTCGAGCGAGCCGTCCTCCTCGATCACCCGCTTGTAGATGGTCATCCCGTAAACGCTTTCAACAAGTGCGTTGAATTTACGGGAAAGCGTGCCGATTTCGTCTTGCGAGCGGATCGAGACCTTCTTCGCGACATCGATATCACCGGTGCGCAGGGAATCGATCTGCTGGATGATCGCAGCAATCGGTTGTTGGAAGGCGACGATGATCCAACCTACGAAAAAGATCAGGAGCGTCGATGCGACCAGCAGGACGATGAGTATGGCGTGCACCGAATTACGGATGATCCCGTAGATGCCGTCGTTGGTCGTGGCGTACTCCTTGGCGATGTACTCGGCATGCGCTTCGGACATCTTGATCGCCGCACCGACGGTCGCCATGGCCTGCTCGTATGCCGTGCCGTTCGCCTGGGCCGACTGATCGTGTGCCGCGAGGAAGGAGTCGAGCGCATGGTCGATGCCGTCGGTTATCCCGACCATACGCTGTAGATACTGGATGCCGTCCGGATCGACCGTCGCCATCGAACGGACGAGGTTCTCGACCGGCGAGCCCGTATGGGAGGCCGAACTCTGCCTGAGACTGAGCTCCGTATTCGCAACGCGGATCGCCTTGACGTGCTCGCGCGCGGACTGGACGGTGTTCGGCTCGACGGCCGTCCCAGCCTGCCGGATCAGTCGCAGGTCGCCTTCCAGATTGCGAAGATGGGCGAGCACAGTGCTGACCATCTGCTCGTGCGGAATGGTGCGTTCCGCGATCTGATGGTATTTGTAGTGGATCGCCGTCAGGGAGAGCACCGTGACGCCCGCCATCGAACCGAACCAGAACAGCGCGCCTGCCGCGAACAACAAAAATTTCTGCTTGATCGGCAAATCGACGAAGGTCAGCAAACGGCATAGCCGCCAAAGCGGACCCGCGGAAGCGCAAAAACCTGAGGGTTCCTTACTCATGGCAAGACCCGTTTCTGTCCAAAATGAACTGAAATTGCGTAAAAACCCAAAACCCTGATGCTACCAAATTAGGTCGGGGGCTGCGCGGGCTGATGAACCCGGGCAAGGTGGTGTGCCGCGACCCGGGGACGGCGGTGGCCGGCCAACTTCCCTTACCGGATGAAAAGGCGGCGGGTTACTACCTGAACTTCGGCTTTGACGTATCGCCGGATAACCCGTTGCTGTTGTTTCTGTCAGTGAAGGGCCCCCAGTGATTCGGCGGCAGGCTCAGGATCGGATTGCGGCCATCGCCCCCTCAAGCGCCAATCACTCGCCGTCCACCAGGATGAGGTGAACGCGATACGGCCCGTGCGCGCCGAGCACGATGGTCTGCTCGATGTCGCCGGTGCGCGAGGGGCCGGAAATGAAGTTCACCGCACGCGGCAGCTGGCCGAGTTCGGCACGGGCGAGCGCGAAGGCTTCTTCCATGCCGGGAACGATGCGCGTCGCAGCAACGATGGCGATGTGCGTTTCCGGCAACAGGCTGACGGTCGCGGGCGTGGTCGGGCCGCCGCACAGCATCAGCGTGCCGGTTTCGGCGATGGCGCAAAAACAGCCGGTGATGCCGACGAGATCGGCGTCCTGCGCGCCGCGCGCTTCGACCGCCAGGCCGGCGCCCGCCCAGTCGAGATCGGCGAGTTGCGGCCAGATGACGGCGCGGACAGGCAACTGCTGCTCGCGCAGATACTTCGCCACGGCGGCGGGCGCCTGCGCAAGCGTGGCGACGCGGTCGACCGTGCTCGAATAGGCCAGCGATTTTTCGACGAACCGTCCCGCCAGCGCCGACTTTGCGGAATCGACGTGCGGACGCGGTCCTTGCGTCTGCGCAGCCAGCATCGCGTCGATGGCCGCGCGTCCGGCGGCGGCATTCGCGATGTCGCGCCCCAGTTTTGCGCGCACGCGGCCGAGAATGTCTTCGCGGCTACTCACCGCTTCCTCTTCGCATACAGTTCCCGGAAGGTACGGCCCTCGGGGGCGGGAAAGTCGCGGCCCTGCGTCCATTCCGGCGCGGCCGCCAGAATCGGGATGCTTTTTGCCCCGCCGGCCAGCCACTTGAGGTAACGCACGCCGAACCACGTCCCGAGCGCGTAGAGCTTCGGGCAGCCGGCCACGAAGGCCCAGGCCTTGAGGGCGAGGCGTTCGAACCACGGCCGCAGATTGCGTTCGGTCTGCTTCTCGCGCAGCTTGCGCAACAGATCCGGCAGCGGAATTTTCACCGGGCAGACCACGCCGCACTGGTTGCACAGCGTGGCGGCGTGCGGCAGGTCGATGGCGTTCTCCAGACCCGTGTAGAGCGGTGTCAGCACCGATCCCATCGGGCCGGGATAAACCCATCCATACGCATGCCCGCCGATGGTCTGATAGACGGGGCAATGGTTCATGCAGGCGCCGCAGCGGATGCAGCGCAGCATGTCCTGGAATTCGGAACCGATCACGTCGGCGCGGCCGTTGTCCACCAATATGTAGTAGAGATGTTCGGGGCCATCGAGGTCTTCCGGCTGCTTGACGCCGGTGAGCACCGACACATAGTTGGAGATCGACTGGCCCGTGGCCGAACGCGGCAACAGGCGCATCAGCAGCGACAGGTCTTCCAGCGTCGGGATAATCTTCTCGATGCCGGTGATGACGACATGCACGCGCGGCAGCGTGGTGACCATGCGGCCGTTGCCCTCGTTGGTGACGAGCGCCACCGAACCGGTCTCGGCGACGAGGAAATTGCCGCCGGAGATGCCCATGTCGGCGGTGAGGAAGTGCTCACGCAGCACCTCACGCGCCTCGCGCGTCAGCGCCGGAATCTCGGTCTTGCGCGGCGTCTTGTGCACCTTTTCGAAGAGGTCGGCCACTTCGTCGAGGCTCTTGTGCACCACCGGCGCGATGATGTGCGAGGGCGGCTCGTTGTTGTTGATCTGCAGGATGTACTCGCCGAGGTCGGTCTCCACCGGGCGGATGCCGCTGGCCTCGAGCGCCTGGTTGAGGCCGGCCTCCTCGGAGAGCATCGACTTGGATTTCACGGCTTTCTTCACGCCGTGTTTCCTGCCGATCGCCGCGACGTGGCGACAGATTTCATCGCCATCCCGCGCCCACAGCACGGTGGCACCGCGTGCCGTCGCGTTTTCCTCGAACTTTTCCAGCCAGAGATCAAGGTGTTCCAGCACCGCGTTGCGAACCTGCTTCGCCGCTTCGCGCGTGGCCTCGAAGTCATCCTTGTCACCCAACTCCCTGATCGAGATGGCGCGCTTGTCGACGAACTTGCCTTTCGCCGTGCGCATGTTCGCCTGCAGGACCGGATTGGCCAGCGCGGCGGCGGCGTTTTCCTTGAAGCGATGCGAACGCGATTCCATTATTTTGTGGTGAGGACTTCGGCGACGTGCAGGACGCGCGTGGTCTCGTCGCCCATGCGGCGCAATTTGCCTTCGATGTTGAGCAGGCAGCCGAGGTCGCCGCCGACGATGGCGTCCGCGCCGGCGGCCAGCGCGTTCTCGCACTTGCGCCCGGCGATGGCGGCAGAAATCTCGCCGAACTTGACGGAAAACGTGCCGCCGAAGCCGCAGCACTCCTCGGCGCCGTTCATCTCGTCGACCGCGACGCCGGCCTTTTGCAGCAGCGCGCGCGGCTGGGCCTTGATGCCGAGGCTGCGCAGTCCTGCGCAGGAATCGTGGTAGGTGACACGGCCGACGAAGCTGCCCGGCACCCGCGCGAGCTTCGCGACATTGACGAGGAAATCGGTGAGTTCATGCACCCTGGGAGAGAGCGCGATCGCGCGTGCGTGCCAGGCCGGGTCGCCGGCGAGGATGGCGGGGTATTCGTTGCGGATGTGGTCGGCGCAGGAGCCGGAGGGCGCGACGACATGGTCGAAGCCTTCGAACTCGGCGATGACCTTCCTTGCCAGCTTCGCGGCGGCAGAGCGGTCACCGCTGTTCCAGGCCGGCTGGCCGCAGCAGGTCTGCCCCGCCGGCACGACGACCTCGCAACCGGCCGCTTCGAGCAATTCGATGGCGGCGAAGCCGATGCGCGGGCGCATCAGGTCGACGAGGCAAGTGACGAAGAGGGCGACGCGCATGGACGAAAGTCGGCCCCGGCGGGACGGCGCGATCAGCCGCTCAGCGCGGCGGCGCCGGTCGCGGCGACGGATTCGAGCCACTGGCGGATGCGCTTGGCATCGCCGATGCGGGTGAGCTTGCCCCAGGAGTCGAGCAGCACGATGATGGTCGGCTTGTTGTCGAACCAGGTCTGCATCACCAGGCAACGGCCGGCCTCGCTGATGTAACCGGTTTTCGACAGGCCGATCTGCCAGTCTTCGCTGCGCACCAGCGCATTGGTGTTGCGAAACATCTGCGGCCGGCCACGCACCGTGATCTGGTACTCCTCGGCGGTCGAAAACTCGCGGATCAGCGGATAGCTGTGCGCGGCGGCCACCAGGCCGATCAGGTCGCGCGCATTCGAGACATTGGCGGGGCTGAGTCCAGTCGCGTCGGCGAAGTGTGTGGCGTCGAGCCCGAGTTCGCGCGCCTTGGCGTTCATGGCCGCGATGAAGGCCGGCCGGCCACCGGGGTAGTAGCGCGACAGCGCGGCCGCGGAACGGTTTTCCGACGACATCAGCGCGAGGCGCAGCATTTCTTCACGCGTCAGCCGCGTACCGATGGCCAGGCGCGACGAGGTGCCCTTGAGGGTATCGAGATCCTCGCGGCTGATGGTCATGGGCTCATCGAGGCTGGGCTTGGCGTCAAGCACCACCATGGCCGTCATGAGCTTGGTGATGGACGCGATTGGCACCACCGTGCCGGCGTTGCGCTCATAGAGCATCGCCCCGGTGCGTTGATCGATGACGGCGACAGCGGAAGACTGGATCTGGGGCTCGACGCCGGCAGCCAGCGCGGCGCCTCCGACGGCCGCGACGGGCGCGATCACCGCCGCCTTGCGCGCCACGGGAACCGCCACCGGCGGCCTGACGCGATTGACCTTGTGGACAGCGGCCTTTTTCTTGACGGCGACGGCTTTTTTTCTCGGTTCGGCCGCTTGCGTACCCGACAGGGGTGCGATCGTCAGGCCTGCGACGACGGCAGGAATCAGCAGGAATCTGGACAAGGTTCTCATGCCTGTTTAACGATCAAAGCGTTGAAAAATTAAGTCACTGCGCGCAAATCTTACACCAATTTCTCAAGCAATGGACTCTCAGTCTCTTCAGGCCGACGCGCGCGACTGCGCGACCTCGACGGAAAGCAAGGCGGTCAGGTTGATGATGCGCCGCACGGTGGCCGTCGGCGTCAGGATATGCGCCGGCCGTGCGGCGCCGAGCAACAACGGGCCGATCGACACCCCGCCGCCTGCGGCGGTTTTCAGCAGGTTGAAGGAAATGTTGGCGGCATCCAGCGTCGGCATCACCAGCAGGTTGGCCTGACCATCCAGATCGGCACCGGGAAACACCTGGCGGCGAATGTCCGGATCGAGGGCGGCGTCGCCGTGCATTTCGCCATCCACTTCGAGACCGGGGGCACGCGCGCGCAGCAGGGCAAGGGTTTCCCGCATCTTGCGCGCCGTTGGCGTTTCCTCGGTACCGAAGCTGGAATGGGAAAGCAGCGCGACTTTCGGCGTCATGCCGAAGCGGCGCAACTCGTCGGCGGCGAGCTGCGTCATCTCGGCGAGCTGCTCGGCCGTCGGGTCGTAATTGACATAGGTGTCGCCGATGAACACCGTGCGATTGGGCAGCATCAGCATGTTCATGGCGTAGAAGCTGCCGATGCCCGGCTTCCTGCCGATCACCTCGTTGATGTAGCGCAAGTGCAGCGAGTGCTTGCCGAAAGTGCCGCACAGCAGGCCGTCGGCGTAGCCGTGGCGTACCAGCATCGCGCCGATGAGCGTGGTGCGGCGGCGCATCTCCCTCTTCGCGTACTCGATGCCGACGCCCTTGCGGCACATCAGCTCGTAGTAGTCCTGCCACAGTTCCTTGTAGCGGCTGTCGGAATCGGGATTGACCAGCTCGAAGTGCTCGCCGGCGGCGAGGCGCAGGCCCTGCCGCTCGATGTGGCGTTCGACCACTTCCGGACGCCCGATCAGGATCGGCCTGGCCAGACCCTCGTCGCAAACGGTCTGCACGGCACGCAGCACGCGCTCGTCCTCGCCTTCGCAGAAGACGATGCGCGCCGGTTTCTGTTTCGCGGCCGCGAACACCGGCTTCATCACCAGACCGGAGTGGTATACGAATTCGTTGAGCTGCTGGCGATAGGCGGCGATATCGGCGATCGGGTGCATTGCCACGCCGGATTCCATCGCCGCCAGCGCCACCGCCGGCGCCACCTTGAGGATCAGGCGCGGATCGAAAGGCTTGGGAATCAGGTAATCGCGGCCGAAGGAAAGCTGTGCGTCGCCGTAGGCGGCGGCCACCACCTCGGACTGCTCGGCGTGGGCCAGTTCAGCGATCGCGCGCACGGCGGCGATTTTCATCGGCTCGTTGATGGTGGTGGCACCGACGTCGAGGGCGCCGCGAAACATGTAGGGGAAGCACAGCACGTTATTGACCTGATTCGGGTAATCCGAACGGCCGGTGCCGATGATGCAGTCGGGGCGCACGGCCTTCGCATCCTCCGGCAGGATTTCCGGGTCGGGATTGGCCATCGCCAGGATGATCGGATCCCTGGCCATGCCGGCGACCATCTCCGGCTTCAACACGCCGCCGGTCGACAGGCCGAGAAAGATGTCGGCGCCAGGCATGACGTCGGCGAGCGTGCGCGCGTCGGTCTCCTGCGCATAGCGCTGCTTCGATTCATCCAGCCCCGTGCGGCCGGCGTGGATCACGCCTTTGGAATCGCAGACGAAGACGTTCTCGCGGCGCGCGCCGAGGCTGACGATCAGATCGAGACAGGCGATCGCCGCGGCGCCGGCCCCCGAGCAGACCAGTTTCACCGCCGCGATCTCCTTGCCGACCAGCTTGAGGCCGTTCAACACCGCGGCGGCGGAAATGATCGCCGTGCCGTGCTGGTCGTCGTGGAAGACCGGGATGCGCAAGCGTTCGCGCAGTTTTCGCTCGACCACGAAGCATTCGGGCGCCTTGATGTCCTCGAGGTTGATGCCGCCGAAGGTCGGTTCCAGCGCGGCGATGATGTCGACGAGTTTGTCGGGGTCGTTCTCGGCGATCTCGATGTCGAAGACGTCGATGCCGGCGAACTTCTTGAACAGCA
>CAZGOH010000015.1:0-34175 GCA_964527195.1 uncultured Methyloversatilis sp. | reverse complement strand
ACGCCCACGTCGAGGCGCCCACCGGCGGCTCGGTGGTGCTGGCGGCGATCATGCTGAAGCTCGGCGCCTACGGCTTCCTGCGCTTCTCCCTGCCGATCGCGCCGGACGCCAGCCAGTATCTCGCGCCGCTGATGATCACGTTGTCGCTGATCGCCGTCATCTACATCGGCTTCGTCGCCCTGGTGCAGGCCGACATGAAGAAGCTGATCGCCTATTCGTCGATTTCGCACATGGGCTTCGTCACCCTCGGCTTTTTCATCTTCAACCAGATCGGCATCGAAGGCGCCCTGGTGCAGATGATCTCGCACGGCTTCGTCTCCGGCGCGATGTTCCTGTGCGTCGGCGTCATGTACGACCGCATGCATTCGCGCCAGATCGCCGATTACGGCGGCGTGGTCCATACCATGCCGAAGTTCGCCGGATTCTTCCTGCTGTTCGCCATGGCCAACGCAGGCTTGCCGGCCACCTCCGGCTTCGTCGGCGAGTTCATGGTGATCCTCGGCGCGGTGAAGTACAACTTCTGGATCGGCTTCCTCGCTGCCACGACCCTGATTCTCGGCGCCGCCTACACCTTGTGGATGTTCAAGCGCGTCGTTTTCGGCCCGGTGGGGAACCCCCATGTCGCCGAATTGAAGGACATCAACGGGCGTGAATTCCTCTTCCTCGCCATCCTCGCCTTCTGCGTGCTGGCGATGGGCGTGTATCCCTTCCCCTTCACCGAGGTGATGCACGCCTCCGTGGATAACCTGCTCAAGCATGTCGCGGTGAGCAAGCTGTAAGCAGCGACGAGACAAGCGATGCTCAATAATTTCACTCCGCCCGATCTTTTCCCGGCCATGCCGGAGATTTTCGTCGTGCTGATGGCCTGCGTCATCCTGCTCGTGGATGCCACCATTGGCCGCAGGCAACGCTGGATAACGCCCGCATTGACGCTGATCACCCTGGTTGGCGCGGCCCTGCTGACCTACCAGACGATGGACGGTCAGGTGGTGCTGACCTTCAGCAACATGTTCGTCGACGATCTGGTCGCCGATTTCCTCAAGCTGTTGCTGTATCTGGCCGTCGTCGTCGTGCTGATCTACAGCCGCGACTATCTGGTGACCCGCCAGATCGACAAGGGCGAGTATTACGTGCTGGTGCTGTTCGCCACCGTCGGCATGATGGTGATGATTTCCGCCTCGCACCTCGTCACCATGTATCTCGGTCTCGAGCTGCTCTCGCTTTCGCTGTATGCGCTGGTCGCCATCGATCGCGACAACCCGCGTTCCACCGAAGCGGCCATGAAGTATTTCGTGCTCGGCTCGCTGGCCTCCGGTCTGCTGCTCTACGGCATGTCGATGATCTACGGTGCCACCGGCACCCTCGAAATCGGCGGCATCGCGCAGGCCCTACACCTCGGGGTCGCCAACAAGACCGTGCTGGTCTTCGGCCTGGTGTTCCTCGTTGCCGGCATCGCCTTCAAGTTCGGTGCCGTGCCTTTCCACATGTGGGTGCCCGACGTCTATCAGGGCGCGCCGACGCCGATCACGCTGTTCATCGCCACCGCGCCGAAGATCGCCGCCTTCGCCATGGCCCTGCGCCTGCTGGTCTATGGCCTGTTTGAACTGGCCGAGCACTGGCAGCAGATGCTGATGATCCTTGCCGTGCTCTCCATCGCGCTCGGCAACCTCGCGGCCATCGCGCAGACGAACATCAAGCGCATGCTCGCCTATTCGACGATCGCTCACATGGGCTTCGTCTTCATCGCGCTGCTTTCCGGAACCTCGGGCGGCGATCAGCATTACGCGCTGAACGCCTACAGCACCGCGATGTACTATGTCATCGCTTACGTGATCATGTCGCTGGGTGGTTTCGGCGTCATCCTGCTGATGTCGCGCGCCGGCCACGAGGCCGAGCAACTCGACGACTTCAAGGGGCTCAACCAGCGCAGCCCCTGGTTCGCCGCCGTGATGATGGTGCTGATGTTCTCGATGGCGGGCGTGCCCTTCTTCGTCGGCTTCTTCGCCAAGTTCTCGGTGCTGCTCGCCGCTGTCGATGCCGGACATATCGCCGTGGCGGTGTTCGCCGTGATGTTCTCGCTGGTTGGCGCTTTCTACTACCTGCGTGTCGTCAAGCTGATGTACTTCGATGCACCGACCGACACCGCCCCGATCACCGCGAGTCCGGACATGCGTCTGATGCTCAGCCTCAACGGGGCTGCCGTCGTCCTCTTCGGCCTGTTCCCGGATACGCTGGTCTCGCTCTGCACCTACGCCCTGATGCGTTCGCTGTAAGAATCGTTCGCATCAAAGTCGGCCCTGGCGCCACGGCGGCACCAGGGCCGTTTTGCTTTTACACCGCGGCCAGGGCCTGCGTCAGGTCGGCCTTGAGGTCGTCGATGTGTTCCAGGCCGATCGACAGGCGCACCATGTCCTCCGATACGCCGGCCTTCTGCAACTCGTCGGGGCCGAGCTGACGGTGCGTCGTGCTCGCCGGATGGCAGGCCAGCGACTTGGCGTCGCCGATATTGACGAGGCGGGTGATGAGTTTCAGCGCATCCTGGAACTTCGCGCCGGCTTCGCGGCCGCCCTCATTGCCAGATCCTTTCACGCCGAAGGAGAGGATGCCCGAGGCGCGGCCGCCCATGTATTTCCGTGCCAGCACGTTTTCAGGGTGGTCGGCCAGGCCGGCATAACGCACCCAGCTCACCTTCGGATGGCCCTTGAGGAACTCGGCCACCTTCATGGTGTTCTCGCAGATGCGGTCCATGCGCACCGGCAGCGTTTCCATGCCTTGCAGGATCAGGAAACTGTTGAAGGGCGAGATCGCCGCGCCCATGTTCCGGAGCGGCACGACGCGCGCGCGGCCGATGTAGGCGGCCGGGCCGAGCGCCTCGGTATACACCACGCCGTGGTAGGACACGTCCGGCGTGTTGAGGCGCTTGAAGCGTTCCTTGTGCTCCGCCCAGGGGAACTTGCCCGAATCGACGATGGCGCCGCCGATGCTGGTGCCGTGGCCGCCGAGGTACTTGGTCAGCGCATGCACGACGATGTCGGCGCCGTGCTCGAAGGGGCGGCACAGGTAGGGTGTCGGCACCGTGTTGTCGACGATCAGCGGTACGCCGGCGGCATGGGCGATGTCGGCCAGCGCGGCGATGTCGACGACGTTGCCGAGCGGGTTGCCGACCGATTCGCAGAACACGGCCTTGGTTCTGCCGTCGATGAGCGGCTTGAAGGAAGCGGGGTCGCGGTAATCGGCGAAGCGCACCTCGATGCCGTACTGCGGCAACGTGTGGGCGAACAGGTTGTAGGTGCCGCCGTAGAGCGTGCCGACCGAGACGATGTTGTCGCCGGCCTCGGCGATCGTCTGGATCGCGTAGGTGATCGCCGCCATGCCGGAGGCGAGCCCCAGCGCGCCGACGCCGCCTTCCATCGCCGCGATGCGCTTCTCCAGCACATCGGTGGTCGGATTCATGATGCGCGTGTAGATGTTGCCGGCGACCTTGAGGTCGAACAGGTCGGCGCCGTGCTGCGTGTCGTCGAAGGCGTAGGACGTCGTCTGGTAGATCGGCACCGCCACCGCCTTGGTGGTCGGGTCGGGCGTGAAGCCGCCATGGACGGCCAAAGTTTCGAGTTTCATGCACTCTCCTCCGGAAAAGGTTGTCGGGTTTGTTGTGCCGCGAGTATAGCCAGAGCGGCCGTGGATTAGCGCGCCGGTTCGAGACGGAGGAGGCGGCCCTGCGGCGCATCGGTCAGCAGGTACAGCAAACCGTCGGGGCCGAGGCGCACGTCGCGGATGCGGCCGACCTTGTTTTCCAGCAGCCTCTCCTCGTGCAGGATACGTTCGCCGTCGACTTCCAGTCGCACCAGCATCTGGCCACGCAGGGCACCGACGAAAAGGTTGCCGCGCCAGGCAGGAAAACGCTCGCCCACGTAGAACGCCATGCCCGAGGGGGCGATCGATGGCGTCCATTGGTGCAGTGGTGGTTCCATCCCGGTCCTGGCCGTGCCCTCGCCGATCCGGGTGCCGGTGACGTAATTGCGACCGTGGGTAATCACCGGCCAACCGTAGTTGGCGCCGGCGCGCACGATGTTGATCTCGTCGCCACCCTGCGGCCCGTGCTCATGCATCCAGAGCTTGCCCGTTTCCGGATGGCGGGTCATGCCCTGGACGTTGCGGTTGCCGAGAGTGAACTTCTCGGGCAGCGCGCCGGGACGTCCGACAAAGGGGTTGTCGGACGGCACGCGGCCGTCGTCGTGCAGGCGGATTACCGAGCCGGCATGGTCGTTGAGACGTTGCGCGCGATCCTTGTCGCCGCGGTCGCCGAGACTGATGTAAAGATGGCCTTGATGATCGAATGCCAGCCGCGCTCCGAAATGTTGGCCGGACCGGGTTTTCGGCGTCATGCGGAACAACACCTGCACATCGCGGAGTTCGTGGCCGACGAGGCGTGCGCGCAAGACCTCCGTGCCGTGGCCACCGCTGCCCGGGGCCGCGAAGGAAAGGTAGATCCAGCCATTCTTCGCATGCTCCGGATGCAGGACGACGTCGAGCAAGCCGCCCTGGCCTGCGACGGCGATTTGCGGCAAGCCATCGAGCGGTCTGGGATCGAGGTGGCCACGGGGATCGACGATGCGCAACCGGCCGGGGCGTTCCGTGACCAGCGTGCGGCCATCGGGGAGAAAGGCCAGGCTCCAGGGGTGCTCCAGTCCGGAAACGACGGTCGTCACGCGAAAGCGATGCTTCTCGCTCGTTTCGACCATGGCGAAGGCAAACAGGGGAAACAGCAGGGCGAAAAACGGCAGCGCCGCTGCGGGGAAGGAAAGCAAAGAGCGTCGCATCACGCCGTTGCGCATCGGCACACACCTTCGGTAGCGACCAACGGGTCAGCCACCCATGCGGGCGCGCTCTTCGCGTTGCACGTCCGTGATGAAGCGCTGCAGCTGCCCCTCCATGCCGCGACTCAGTTTCACGAATTTGCAACCGATCCGGCCGTAGGTCTTGCTGCCACGATGGACTTCCGAGGCGTTGCGCACTTCCAGGTCGACTTCGAGGATTCCGATTCCCTTGAGTTCGATGCGTGCGCCGTTCAGCGCGGCTCCCGGCGCAAAAGGCAGTTTGCCGTCCGGAAACTCCGCGGCAATGCCGCCGATGCTGATGTCCACGACGGACAACTCCAGCATGGCACCATCTTCTCGCGCGACACGGCAGAGCGGACGACGCGTCAGGGGCAGGATCAGACGGAAAAATTCGCGCCGCTGCAACCGCGTGTAGGACTTGGGGATGCGGGTTGCGAACGCCGGCCGGCCCTTGTAGGTCGTCTCGTAAACGATTCCCGAGGCGAACTGGTTGCGCACGCCGTGCGGCGTGGCGACGAAGAAATTGCGATCACTGCGCAGCAGCCTGCGATTGACGTCTTCGCTGCCGCCCCAGTCGAAGACGAGCATGCCCTCCGCTTCATCGACATGCAGGAGCACGGTCAGTATGGCATCGCCACCATCATTGAAAATGACGCTGATACGTTCGCCATCATTGATGAGCTGATGCAGGTAGAAAACGATCTCGCGACGATTGTCCGTGGTGAACTTTTCGAGGTCTTCGACGGTGATGGTTTGGTTGCTCATGCCCAGGTTTCGTTTCGATGCTGGCCGGGTACGGCCAGATGCGCCTCCACTTTTTCCAGTATTTTCGCAGCAGAAGACGAATCCGCCAAATCTTTTGCGATGTCGATCTGTTTGTCATCCATGAAGGCGCGCAACCAGGTGAGCTGCCGCTTGGCGAGCTGGCGTGTCGCGACGATGCCGCGTTCTTCCAGGTCTTCCGCCGACAGGCGGCCTGCCAGCCTTTCCCATGCCTGGCGATAGCCGACGCAGCGCATCGAGGGCAGATCTGCCGTCAGGCGGTATTGCGCGCGCAGGTGCTCGACTTCGGCGACCAGCCCGGCGGCGAGCATCGCGCGAAAGCGCCTGGCGATGCGATTGTGGAGCACCTTGCGTTCCGGCGCGACGAGCGCGACGGTCAAGAGGTCGAAGGGAAGTTCGGCGGTGCGCTGTTTTTCCCAAAATGCGCCGAGCGGCTGGCCCGTCAGGCGCACGACCTCCAGGGCGCGCTGGATGCGTTGCGCATCGGTTGGTGCCAACCGCGCGGCGGTGGCCGGATCGCTGCCTGCCAGTTCCGCGTGCAGTGCCGACCAGCCTTTTTCCGCCGCCTCGGCGTCGATGGCGGCGCGCAAGGCGGGGTCGGCCGATGGCATGTCGGCCAGCCCTCCGATCAGCGCCTTGAAGTAGAGCATCGTGCCGCCGACCAGCAGCGGCACGCGGCCGCGCGCGGCGATTTCGCCCATGACGCGAAGAGCGTCGGTGCGAAAGCGTGCGGCCGAGTAGCTTTCCTCGGGCGTCACGAGGTCGATCAGGTGGTGCGGAAACTGCGCCAGCGTTTCCCGGTCCGGCTTCGCCGTGCCGATGTTCATGCCGATGAAGACCTGCGCCGAATCGAGGCTGACGATCTCGACCGGAAAGCGCGCGGCGATCTCCAGCGCGAGGTCGGTCTTGCCGCTCGCGGTGGGGCCAATCAAGGCAAGGGCGGGAGGCAGTTCGCTCACTTGCCGCGCATGAACAGCTTGTCGAGGTCGGCCAGCGACAGTTGCACCCAGGTCGGCCGTCCGTGATTGCACTGGTCGGCACGCTCGGTTTCCTCCATCTGGCGCAGCAGGGCGTTCATTTCAGGGACCGACAGCAGGCGGCGCGCGCGTACGGCGCCGTGGCAGGCCAGGGTGGCGAGCAGTTCGTTGCGGCGCGTTTCCAGCACGCGACTGGTCGGGTGCTCGGCCAGCTCGGCGAGCAGGGCGCGCGCGAGTTTTTCGATGTCGCCCCCGGCGAGCAGCGCGGGCACGGCGCGCACGGCGAGCTGGCTTGGCCCGGCGGGCGCGATTTCGAAGCCGAGCGCGGCGAGCGTGTCCTGCCGTTCCTCGGCGCAGGCGAGTTCCTTGGGGTTCGCGGCGAACAGCACCGGCACCAGCAGCGGCTGCACGCCGGGCGCGGCGTCGGCGGCGCGTTTCAGGTGCTCGTAGAGGATGCGCTCGTGGGCGGCGTGCATGTCGATGAGCACGAGGCCCTGCGCGTTTTGGGCGAGAACGTAAATGCCGTGCAACTGGGCGATGGCGTGGCCCAGTGGTGCGTCGCCGAAAGTCGCCGGATGCGCCGCATGGATGGGGACGGCGTCCGTAAACGCCTGCCGCGCGAATTCGAGATAGGCCGCGGCGTCGGGCTCGCGCACGGCGAGGCTGCCCTGCGTGAAAGTCGGCCCTGGCGGGACGGCGGCCGGTTGCGGACGAGCGGCGGCCAGTGGCGTCGCCAGCGCCTTCTGCACGGCATGGAAGACGAACTGGTGCACGCCGCGTGCGTCGCGGAAGCGCACTTCGGTCTTCGCCGGATGCACATTGACGTCGACCGCCGCCGGGTCGAGTTCGAGGAACAGCACCCAGGCCGGATGATGGGCGCCGTGCAGCACGTCGGCGTAAGCCTCGCGCGCGGCGTGGATGAGCAGCTTGTCGCGCACGAAACGGCCGTTGACGTAGAAGCGCTGTTCGGCACGCGTGGATTGCGCATAGGCCGGCAAGGCGGCGAAGCCGGATAGCCGCAACGGGCCGCCGGCTGCATCGACGGCGCGGGCATGGGCCATGAACGCGTCGCCCATCAGTTCGCGCGTGCGTTTTTGAAAGTCGGCGCCGGCGAGACGGCGCTTGTCCTTCCCGTCGTGCGTCAGTGCGAAGGCGACGTCAGGCCGCGCCTGCGCCATGCGCGCCAGCACCTCGTCGCAGTGCGCGAATTCGGTGGTCGCGCTCTTGAGGAACTTGCGCCGCGCCGGCGTGTTGAAGTAGAGGTCGGCGACGGTGATGGTCGTGCCCTGGCCTTGCGCGGCGGGCTTGACGGCGAGCCTCGTCGAGTCGATCTGCCAGGCGTGCGGCGCGTCGGCCGTGCGGCTGGTGATGGTCACACGCGCCACCGAGGCGATGGAGGCAAGCGCCTCGCCGCGAAAACCATAGCTGGCGACGCACTCGAGATCGGCGAGGCTGGCGATCTTGCTCGTCGCGTGGCGCGCCAGCGCGAGCGGCAGGTCGTCCCGCGCGATGCCCGCGCCGTCATCGGCGACGCGAATCAGTTTCACGCCGCCTTCCTCGATCTGCACGTCGATTTTCGTCGCACCGGCGTCGAGGCTGTTCTCGACCAGTTCCTTGAGCACGGAGGCCGGCCGCTCGACCACCTCGCCGGCGGCGATCTGGCTGATGAGGAGGTCGGGGAGGGGGTGGATGCGCCGCATGAGCCATGCATTGTAAACTCCGCCCGCCATGAACCGCCGCGCCTGCCTGCTCCTGCTGTTTTCCCTCCCGCTCGCCGGCTGCGTTTCGGGGCCGGGCCAGTTTGCCAAGACGGAAATCGACCGGATCGCCGAACGACATCGCGGCGAGGTTTCCGCCAGTCTGGCGCGTCTGGCGGAAAAACTCTACAAGCGCAATCCGCGCGAATGGAAGAAAGGCGGCCACGCCAGTCTGGATGCGGCGCTCGCGCGACTCGCCGATCCGCGCCGGGCGGCGGGCAGTTTCGATCCCGGGGGCCGGCGCGGCACGGCGCTCGTGCTTGCCGGCCTGCGCGAGGATTATCCGCATGACCGCGTGGCGGCCTTCGTCGGCGGCCTGACCAACATGCTGTACGATGCCTTCGATGGCAAGTTCGAATTCTTCCTGTTCGACGATCTGGATGCGCAGAAGCTCTACAACGCCGCGCGCAACATCGAGGTGGCCGCATGGAAGCTCGCCGACGCGCGTCGGACGGCGCCGGAGGCCGACCTGCCCGCCGGTTCGCCCCTGCTGTTTGCCAACGAAATGAGCCCGGTCAGAAATCTCAGCTTCGAACGCGAGTTCGGCCGCCTGATCGGCAATCTCGACCTGCTGTCCGCCATCGTCGCCGACAAGACCCAGCGCACCGTCGTCAAGGTGGTGCAAAGCCTCGCCACCACGGTTTTCCTGCCTATATGACGAAAAGATACGTGATCTTGATTTCCGGCCGCGGCAGCAACATGCAGGCGCTCGTCGATGCCGGCTTGCCCGGCGACTGCGTTGCCGTCATCAGCAACCGTCCCGATGCCGCCGGACTCGCCTGGGCCGCCGCGCGCGGTGTGCCGACGCGCGTCGTCGACCACAAGACCTTTCCTTCGCGCGATGCTTTCGACGCGGCACTTGCCGCCGAAATCGAGGCGCTCGGCGCCGAACTCGTGCTGCTTGCCGGCTTCATGCGCGTACTGACCGAAGCTTTCGTGCGGCGCTTCGCAGGGCGCCTCGTCAATATCCATCCCTCGTTGCTGCCATCCTTTCCCGGCCTGCACACCCACGAAGTCGCCTTGCAGGCGGGCGTGCGCGTGCATGGCTGCACGGTGCATTTCGTCACGCCGACGCTCGATTGCGGCCCGATCATCGTCCAGGCGGCGGTTCCGGTGCTGTCGGACGACGATGCCGCTGCGCTGGGCGCGCGCGTGCTGGTTCAGGAGCACATCGTCTACCCGCAGGCGGCGCGTGGCATCCTCGAAGGGCGTTGCCGTCTCGTCGATGGGCGGGTTGTCTGGACGGCGGACACCACCGCTGCGACATCGGCCTTGCGGGTGCCGGCGTGAAGGTCGGCTTCTTTTTCATCCTGTGGCTGGCGTGCCATTGTGCGCTGGCTGCCGGCCGTGCCTGGCCGGAAGTCTGGCCGCGCAACGGACAGGTCGAATTCGAGGTACGGCAGGTTTCCAGCGGCCTCGTGATCGGTCGCAACGAGCATCGCTGGCAGCACGACGGCCAGGCGTGGCGGCTGAGTTCGGTGACGGCGCCAGCCGGGATCGCCAGCCTGTTCTCGGATGCGCGCGCCGTGCAGGAGAGCCAGGGCGTTTTCGTCGACGCGGGCTTGCAACCCATCGAGTTTCGGACGGAAAAGGGCGGCAAGGCGCGCGACAGTGCCCGTTTCGATATCGCGGCGGGAAAACTTGTGCTCGGCAACGGGGAAACCCACGCGTTTCGCGTGCCCGCGCAAGACCTGCTGTCGCTGTTCTACCAGCTTGGCGTGCATGCGCCCGATGGTTTTCCCGCGAGCCTGTTCGCGACGACCGGGCGCAAGCTGGCCGAGTATGCGCTGACGCCCGGCGCGATCGAAACCCTGGCGACCGGCGTCGGTCCGCGCCGGGCGCGTCATGTCGGCATCGTCCCGCGCGGAAAGCCGGAAAGCGAGGAGCGTACCGACGTCTGGATCGACGCGGCGACGCGGCTGCCGATCAAGATCCGCTATCGCGACCGCAAGGGCGGCTTGTTCGAGCAGGTGCTCGTGCAATGGCGGATCGGAGGGGCGCCATGACACCCGTTGCCCGCGCTTTGCTGGAACTCGCCTGTGCCGCCACCACCGAGCTGCTGCGTTTTGCCCAGCCCGCCGACGCGGCGCTCTCGGCTTTCTTCCGCGCGCACCGCTGCGGGCCGCGCGAGCGCGCCTTCATCGCCGAAGCTGCTTATGCGGTGCTGCGCAAGAAGCGTTCGCTGGCAGCCTGGGCCGCGCCGGAGGCCGCGCCGCGCCGGCTGGTCCTGACGGCCCTGCAGCGCGAACTCGGTCTCAGCCGGCGGGTGCTCGACGAGGCCCTGTCGACGTCCGATGCTGCCTGGCTCGACGAACTGCGCAACCGTGCAGCGCCGGCACTATCGTTCGCCGAGCAAGCCGACCTGCCGGACTGGCTGACGGAACGTCTTGCGGCGCTGATGTCCGCAGGGGACGTGCTTGCGCTCGCCCGTGCGCTCAACCAGCCGGCACCGCTCGATCTGCGCGTGAATGCGATGAAGGCGGACCGTGACGAGGTGATCGCGAAGCTCGAACGCGACGGCATCGCGGCCGCCGCCTGTCCCTACGCGCCGGAAGGCATCCGCCTCGCCGGCAAGCCGGCGCTGGCAAAACACCCGCTGTTTCTCGCCGGGGTGTTCGAGGTGCAGGACGAGGGCAGCCAGTTGCTCGGCCACCTGCTCGCGCCGAAGCGCGGCGAGATGGTGGTGGATTTCTGCGCCGGCGCGGGCGGAAAAACCTTGTTGTTGGGCGCACTGATGCGCTCGACCGGACGGCTCTATGCCTTCGATGTCTCCGCAAAGCGTCTTGCCAGGCTCAAGCCGCGCCTGGCGCGCTCGGGCTTGTCGAACGTGCATCCGGTCGCCATCGCCCACGAGAACGACACGCACGCCAAGCGGTTGGCCGGCAAGTGCGACCGCGTGCTGGTCGACGCGCCCTGTTCCGGCCTCGGCACGCTGCGCCGCAATCCCGACCTCAAGTGGCGGCAGACGCCGGAAAGCGTCGCGGAACTGACCGTCAAGCAGTCCGCCATCCTCGCCGCCGCCGCGAAGCTGCTCAAGCCCGGCGGCCGGCTGGTCTATGCGACCTGTAGCCTGCTGCCGGAAGAGAACGAGCGGATCGTGGACGCCTTCCTCGCCGCGCACCCGCAGTTCTCGCGCCGGCCGGCCGGCGCAGTGCTGGCTGCCAGGGGCATCGCCATCGATCTGGCGGGCGAGGATCTGCACCTGTCGCCGCACACGCACGGCACCGACGGCTTCTACGCTGCCGTGCTGGAACGTGCCGCATGAAGCGCTGGTTGATCGTCGCCGCACTGCTGTGGCCGGCGGCGTGGTTGTCTGCCAGCGAGTTGCCTGCGCGCGGTACGGTGCAGGTGTTCTTCACGCCTTGGGACGATGCCGAGGGCGCGCTGATCCGCACCATCGAATCCGCGCGTGCGAGCATCGAGGTTCAGGCCTACATTTTCACCAGCAGAAGTCTCGCGCGTGCGCTGACCGAGGCGCATCGGCGAGGCGTTCGCGTTCGGGTGCTGGCCGACGATGCCATGGCGCGCGACAATCCGCGTGCGCAAATCGGCGCGCTTGCCGCCGCAGGCATCGAGGTGCGACTGGAAACCCGTTATGCCGCCGCCCACAACAAGGTGATGCTGATCGACGCCGAATCGAAACACGCGGCGGTCGTCACGGGCAGCTACAACTTCACTTTTTCGGCGCAGGCGCGCAATGCGGAAAACGTGCTGATCCTGCGCGATAACCCCGAGTTGGTGCGCGCCTATCTGGACAACTGGCGGCGGCACCATGACGAGGCGACGTCTTATGCCGCGTCGTCGGGCCGAAAGTCGGCCCCGGCGCAACGGTGAGATTCATTCCGGCACGCAGATTTCACCGCGCAGCACGCCCTGCGCCGTGCGCAGCGTCAGCAGTGCCAGCACGACGGTCAGCACGGTCAGCAGCAACCAGCCCAGAGGAATGAAGAAGGCGCCGAAGCGTTCCGCCATGATCAGCGTGGCGATGGTCATCGCGGCGAGCGGGAAGGAATAGGCCCAGGTCGAGAGAAAGAAACGCAGGCGGAAGAAGCGCAGCGCATTGCTCGCCAGCAGCAGGGTGAGGAAGAGGGCGGCGTAGTAGAGGATGCGCGCGAAGGCGTCGATTTCGCCGCCGTGCAGGCGCACCCAGGCGACGAAACCGACGGCGGGCGGCGCGATGAGGATGAACAGTGTTGGCGTCAGGCGCTCGGGCAGCGGCTCGTGGAAGAACAGCCGGTTCATGACGATGGTCATCAGCACGAGCCAGAAGACGATGCCGATGCTGAAGAAGAACCAGGAAACCTCGGCGGGAGCGAACAGTACGCCGCCGATCGGCGCGACGATGTTGCCGACGACGGGAATGAACCAGGCCGGGTTGGCGTGCTTGATGTCGTAGCGGGTGTGGTGGATCCAGCTGCTCATCACGGCGAGCGTGAAGCCCAGGTGGAGCAGGGCGCCGGCGATCCACATCGCTTGTGCGGGGGCGGGCAGGGTCGTGGCGAATGCCGGGGCGAGCAGCAGGAGCGAGATCGAGATCGCCGGAAAGAAGTTGAGCCGGATCGGGTGTGCGAATTCGTGCAGGACGGCCGGGCGCCGGCTGGCGAGCTTGGCAAGATAAAGGACGGCGAAGACGGCGAATAATGCAAGCGCCCACCATTGCAGGGCCGTGCCGATGGATGCCGGCAAGCCCAGCACGTGATGCGCCTTCTGCCAGGCGAGGGCGAGGCCGGTGGTGCCCATCACGCTGGCGAAAAATGCGACAGGAAAGTGTTCGAGGCGCGATTGCTGGAGCGTCGTCATTTTGCGCGGAATCCGTTGAGCCCTTGAAATGGGGCGGGAAGATTATAAGAAATCGCTTAACAACTGCGAACCATGCCTTCTGACGAAAGTGTCATAATCGCTGACAAACCGTCTTGTAGGGCGCTTGCCATGTCCGTGCCTGCCGAACTGATTTCCTATCTCGATACCCTGAACGAGCCCCACATCGTTTTCGACCGACAGTATCGCATCCAGGCGGCCAACAAGGCCTATTTGCGCAGTTTTGGCGATGTCGCCGCCAGTCTGATCGGACGTACCTGCTACGCCGTTTCGCATCGTTACGACGTGCCGTGCGACCGCGCGGGCGAAACGTGCCCGCTCAAGCAAAGCCTGGCCTCCGGGCAGCGCGAACGCGTGCTGCACCTGCATCACACGCCGGATGGCGAGGCCTACGTGAATATCGAGTTGGCGCCCGTGCGCGACGCGAGCGGCTCGATCACCTGGTTTGTCGAAAAAATGGAGCCGCTGAGGGAATCGCATGCCATCGAGAGCGAGCGGGTGCTCGTTGGCCGGGCGCCCGCGTTTCGCCGCATGCTCGAGTTGATGGGCCGCGTGGCGCCATCGGATGCGACCGTGATGTTGCAGGGGGAGTCCGGTACCGGCAAGGAGCTCGTCGCCAAAGCCATTCACGACGCAAGCAGGCGCGCCAAAAACCCGTTCATCGCGGTGGATTGTTCCGGTTTGACGGAAACCTTGTTCGAGAGCGAATTGTTCGGTCACGAAAAGGGCTCATTTACCGGCGCGTCGGCGCGTCGCATCGGTCTGGTGGAATCGGCATCGGGCGGTACCCTGTTTCTCGACGAACTGGGCGACATTCCCCTCGGCATGCAGGTCAAGCTGTTGCGCCTGATCGAGACCGGCACCTTCCGGCGCGTCGGCGCGAGCGAGTTTTGCAAGGCGGACGTCCGGTTGATTTCCGCCACGCACCGCAATTTGCGCGCGATGGTCGATGACGGCCGGTTTCGTCAGGATCTCTACTATCGGCTCAACACGTTCCCGATCACGTTGCCCGCGTTGCGTGAGCGACGCAGCGACATTCCCCTGCTGGCAAAAGCTCTGCTGGCGCGTGTGGCGCCCGGGCGCGTCATGCGTCTTGCACCTTCCACCCTGGCGTATTTGGAGCGTTACGATTACCCCGGCAATGTACGCGAGCTGCGCAACGTGCTCGAAAGGGCCGCCCTGTTCTGCGATGGCGACCTGATCCTGCCCGATCATCTGCCGGAGGAGGTCGTGTCGGGGGGCCATCCGGCTGCCCTCGCCAGAGTCGGCTCTGGCACAACGGCGTCGGGTTCGTTACACGCGATGGAGCAGGCGCTTCTGATGGAGCGCCTTGCCAGGCATGGGGGCAGTCGCAGGGCGCTCGCCGGGGAATTGGGCATCAGTGAGCGAACGCTTTACCGGAAGCTGCGCAAGCTTCAGGCTGTCGGCCCTGTCATCGATCAATAGTGACGATCATGGCGTGCAAGCATGTCATAAGTGTCATCGTGACAGGTTTTCGGGTATTCGGTGAGCCTTAGGCGATCTGTAAAAATTGTTCGTAAACAGTTGATTGCGTATTTTGTGCAGGCTGGCACGCATCTTGATACGGATACGGCAAGAAGCGGTGCATCGAATCAGGTCGCTACTGTCGGAGCCTCGTTATCCCCCTGATGCGAGGTTCCCGATGACCTCCTCCACTCTCCGTATGCAGGATTCCTGCCCCCAGGGTCGATGAATGCGGATTTTTCGTAGCGACTTGCACCGCTTCTTTTTTTCCGCATTGCGGGCTCATCGCGGGTTAGCTCCCAACGAAAAACGCCAGCGCGATGGCTGGCGTTTTCGTTGCGCGGGAAGCGGATGCCTTACTTGAGCTTGACTTCCTTGTAGAGCACGTGCTTGCGTGCCTTCGGGTCGTACTTCATGAACTCCAGTTTTTCCGGCGTGGTGCGCTTGTTCTTGTTGGTGGTGTAGAAGTGCCCGGTTCCAGCGGTGGACTCGAGCTTGATTTTTTCGCGACCGCCCTTGGCTGCCATGATTGATTACCTCCGTGATCAGATGGCTTCGCCGCGTCCGCGCAGTTCAGCGAGGACGACGTCGATGCCTTTCTTGTCGATGGTGCGCAGGCCGGCGTTGGAAACGCGCAGGCGCACCCAGCGGTTTTCGCTTTCCACCCAGAACCGGCGGGAATGCAGGTTGGGAAGATAGCGGCGCTTGGTCTTGTTGTTGGCGTGGGAAACGTGGTTTCCCACCATCGGGGCCTTGCCCGTCACTTGGCAGACGCGGGACATATTTTGCTCCAGGGCTGAACGTAGAGAATCGGTAAAAGCTCGCGATTCTACAAGAGCATCCAGGCGCTGGGCAAGAGTTTTCTACGGAAGTTTTCGTGCCCGTCACAAGAGCCCGCGCTCGGCAAAAGACAGGGGGGGCGCATTGCCGGCAACCACGAAATGATCGAGGAGTTTCACGTCGACCAGTGCGAGCGCCTGCTTGAGACTGCGGGTGAGTAGTTCGTCCGCATGCGACGGCTCGGTGCAGCCGCTTGGATGATTGTGTGCGAGGATAACCCCGGCGGCATTGCGCGCCAGCGCCTGCTTGACCACTTCGCGAGGATAGACCGAGGCTTGTGTGAGCGTGCCGCGAAAAAGCTCATCCTCGGCGATCAACCTGTTCTGCGCATCCAGCCACAGTGCCAGAAAGACTTCATGCCCCCGCGAGGCGAGCGTCAGACGTAGCCAGTCGCGTACCGCCCCCGGTGCGGCAAGCGCGGTCCGCTCGCGCATTTCCTCGCGCAAGCCGCGCCGCGCCAGTTCCAGCGTGGCGACGAGCTGCGCCGCCTTGGCACTGCCGATGCCTTTCACCTGCGTCAACTCTTGCGGCGAGGCGGCTGTCAGGCGCCCGAGGCTGTTGTCGAAGCGAGCCAGCAAAATGCCGGCGAGGTCGACGGCGCTCATGCCGCTTACGCCAACGCGCAGGAAGATGGCCAGCAGTTCCGCATCGGTCAGGGCGGTTGCTCCGCGTGCCAGCAGGCGTTCGCGCGGGCGCTGGTCGTCGGGCCAGTCGATGATAGCCATGGGTTAGAATCCGCCGGGTCAAAGCGCCCATTCTATATGCCATGGACATTCTTGAGGACAAGCGCGTCGTGCTCGGCGTCACCGGAGGGGTGGCCGCATACAAGGCGGCGGAACTGGCGCGGCTTCTGGTCAAGGCGGGGGCGCGTCTCGACGTCGTGATGACGGAGGCCGCCACGCGCTTCGTCGGGGAGGCGACCTTTCAGGCAATTTCCGGCAGGCCGGTGATCTGTTCCTTGTGGGGCGACGGCATGGCGAACGGCATGGCGCATATCGATCTCACGCGTGGCGCGGATGCCGTGCTGGTGGCCCCGGCCACCGCCAACTTTATCGCAAAGCTTGCTCATGGCCTGGCTGACGATCTCCTGACGACGCTGTGTCTTGCGCGCGCCTGCCCCTTGCTGGTGGCGCCGGCGATGAACCGATCAATGTGGGACAACCCGGCGACGCAGCGCAACGTGTCCTGCCTGCGCGAAGATGGAATCGCTTTGCTGGGCCCCGCGGAAGGCGCGCAAGCCTGTGGCGAGACCGGCCCCGGCCGGCTGCTCGAGGCGGAAGAACTGTTCGAGGCGTTCATCGCCTTCATGCAGCCGAAACTGCTCGCAGGCAAGCGCGTTCTGCTGACGCTCGGGCCGACGTTCGAGGCGCTCGATCCGGTGCGCGGACTGACCAACAGCAGCTCCGGGCGCATGGGAATGGCCCTGGCACGCGCCTGTGCGGAAGTCGGCGCTGGCGTGACGGCGATTTGCGGCCCGGTGTCCCTGCCGACGCCCCGGGGCGTGACGCGCATCGACGTGCGTAGTGCCCTGCAGATGCGCGACGCCGTGACGGCGCGGCTGCCGGCGGATATTTTCATCGCCGTGGCGGCGGTCGCCGATTACCGTCCGCTGGCCGCGGCCGAACACAAGATCAAGAAGGGAGCGGCAACGCTGACGCTCGAACTGGTCGCCAATCCCGACATTCTCGCCGAGGTGGCCGCGCGTGCCGATGCGCCGTTTTGTGTCGGCTTTGCCGCGGAGAGCCGCGATCTCGCGCGCTACGCGGAAAGCAAGCGACAGTCCAAGAATTTGCCCCTTGTCGTCGGCAATCTGGTGCAGGACGGGCTGGGAGGTGAAACCAACGCCGTCACGCTGTTCGACGTGGCGGGCGCGCATCCCCTGCCGCCCGGCGACAAACTGACCATCGCGCGCGCCATCGTGCGCCACATCGCGGAGATGACGAACCATGCATAGGATCGACGTGCGCATTCTCGACCAGCGTCTGCGGGACAAGCAGGGCGAGGCGGCGCCCCATTACGCCACGTCGGGAGCCGCCGGCATGGATCTGCGTGCCTGCATCGAGGCGCCGCTGCGCCTGCATCCGGGTGAAACGATGCTGATACCGGCCGGAATTGCCATTCACCTGGCCGATCCAGGCATGGCTGCCATGATCCTGCCGCGTTCTGGGTTGGGACACAAACATGGCATCGTGCTCGGCAACCTTGTGGGGCTGATCGATTCGGATTATCAGGGCGAGATTTTCGTCTCGCTCTGGAATCGCGGCCACGAAGTTTTCCTGCTGAATCCTCTTGATCGCATTGCGCAGCTGGTCGTTGTGCCGGTTCTCCAGGTGGCTTTCAATGTCGTGGATCAGTTCGCGGAAAGTTCGCGGGGCGCCGGTGGTTTCGGCAGTACCGGCAAGGGGTGACCGCCGCCGTGCCCCGATAAACGGAAAACCCCGCCGGAGCGGGGTTTTCTTCGTACGGTGATAAAGGGCAATCAGGTCGACATTTCCACCAGGATGTTGCGCATCCAGCTCTTGGCGTACTCGCCTTCCACTTCGCTGAGATCCGGCGAAACGCCGCCCGAGTTGGGGACGCTGATGATCGCACCATCCTTCACCGTGTACACCGCCGCCACGCTCACGGCTTCCTTGTCGTTGAGGTAGCTGTAGCAGGTGTTGATGCCGGACAGGCCGACCACCGGGCGCTCGTTCATCAGATTGACGATGTTTTGGGCGCACACTTTGGCCTGGTTGTTGGCGGAGTATCCGGACTTCGGCATCGCGCCGGCAATGCTGGCGTCGCCGATGACATGGATATTCTTCTGCAGGGTGGACTCGAAGGTGTTGGGATTGACCGGGCACCAGCGCTTGTCCGGACCGACCAGACCGGCCTTGACGGCGATGTCGGCGGCGCGTTGCGGCGGCACCAGGTTGATCACGTCACCCTTCACCTCGTCGAGCCCCTCGATCAGCACGACCTTCTTGCCGGCGTTGATAGCCGTGACCTTGGAGGCCTTGCGATACTCGAGCACGCCCTTGTAGTACTTGTTCCAGCCCTTTTCGAACAGACCCTTCTTCGAGGCGATGTCCGGATTGGCGTCGACCACGATGATCTTGGACTTGGGTTTTTGCTGCTTGAGGTAATGGGCAATCAGACTGGCGCGCTCGTACGGGCCGGGCGGGCAGCGATAGGGGGCCAGCGGCGCGGAGATGACTACGGTGCCGCCGTCCTTCATGGCCTGCAACTGATTGCGCAGCAACACGGATTGCGGACCGGCCTTCCATGCGTGCGGCATCAGATCGGGGGTCTTGGCGTCGTATCCCTCGATTTCTTCTGTGCGGAAATCGATGCCCGGAGACAGAACGAGACGGTCATACTTGATGGTGCCCTTGTTCGTCACGAGAGTCTGCGTGGCCGGATCGACCGCCGTCGCCGTTGCCCGGACAAGCTTGACGCCGTAGGTGGAGGCAAGCTTGTCGTATTTGATGGTGATGGAAGAGAGGTCGGGCAGCAGGTTGGCGATATAGAGATTGGAGAACGGGCAGGAAACGAAGTGGTCGTTGGTGTCGATGAGCACCACCTCGATGTTCTTGTCCAGCATGCGGATGTATTTGGCGGCGATGGTGCCGCCGAAGCCGCCACCGACGACGACGACGCGGCGGGCCGAGCCTTTCGGCATGATTTCCGCAGCCGCGCCAGAGGAAACCGCCGGGCCTTGCGAGGCGCAACCGGCGAGAGCGAGGCCGGAGGCGCCGCCGACCATCTTGATGAAGTTTCTGCGATCGAGTGTCATTGTTTCGTTCCCCTTATTTCACGCCGGCGTAGAAGTGCAGCAGCGCTTCCCGGTCTTCTTTCGAAAGCCGGTTCCAGCGCTTGGCCATTTCATCCGGCATCTTGCGTGCGCCGGAATCGTACAGCTTTGCTTGCATCAGCAGGTATTCGAGCCATTGGCTGGCCATCACCGGCGTGTCGTCCTTGCCTTCCTTGCCGTCATCGAGGTGGCAGCGCGAGCACGCTTCCTCCGACAGCTCGGCGCCGCGCTTCGCCTTGGCGGCATCGACCCTCTGGTTAACCGGATGAAATTTCTGTTTCGAGAAGAAGTTGCCCATGGCGTTGAAGTCGGCGTCGGTATAGCCCTTGGCGATACGGCCCATCACGGTCGAGGGACGCTCGCCGCTTTTGAACTTCTTCATCGCATCGACGATGGATTCTTTCGAGTGGCTGGCCAGGGTCGGCATGGTCAGGCCCGCGCTGGCGCCGTTGGTGCCGTGGCAGCCGGCACAGGCAAACGAGAGCATCTCGGGGGTGGGTGGGGTGGCATGAGCCGCTCCACCCAGGCTGAGGCCGGTCGCCAATACGGCGCCGACCAGGCTGGTTTTCAACTTCATGGGTTTCCTCCTCCTGCAGTGGTTGGTGGTGGTGCAACTTATTGTTTGGCGACGTTCAGCTGATAGCGTTCCTTGCCCTTGTTGTCGAGCTCGAACTGGTAGCCGAAGGACAGATAGTGGTAGCGGCCGCTGCTGTGGTTTTCGTGAATGGCGATGCCGAAGTTGTACATCTTGCCCGGGGCGATGCTGTGGTCGCCCGGTCCCTTGCCGGCAAGGTCGCGCTCGAAGGTGACGACCCACTTGTTGCCCTCTTTCTTCCCTTCGGCTTTGACGAGGCTCTTGCCGCCATCCATGACACGTGTGTCGACGATGTGACCGTCGACCGCCTTTTCGCCGCTGCGGAACTGAATCAGGTCGTAGAACTTGCCGCCGGCCAGGTTGGCGTCCTTGATGTATTTCGTTTTCTTGTCATCCTTGGCGGTCTTCATGCCGCGCAGGTCGTCGTGGCAGCTCGCCCAGCAGCCGTTCAGGTCGGCGCCGGCCACCGTGCCGCCGCCATCGAGAAGAATGGTCGCCTTGACGGCGTTCTTGGCATCCTGTTTGGCACCGCCGCCCTTGGGCGACTCCCATGAGAGACGGAAGTAGATCTTGCTGCCGTCGTGTGTCGCCTGAAAGTCGACCGGAACGAAACCGGCCCTGCCCGGTTCGGGTTTGGGCTCGAGCGGTGCTTTCTTGACGCCGGCCGGTTGCCCCTTGATGATCTTTTCACCGACCTCGGTGGCATCGCCCAGATGGCATTTCGAACAGGCGCGCTTCTTTTCGACGATATCCTTGACCGCTGAATGTTCCGCGCTTTCCATTACCCACTCGAGGCTGGCCTGGCCGGGGTGAATCAGGTTCATTTTGACTGGCGCAACCTTGCTCCAGTCGGGGTTGGCCATGGCGTTGCCGGAAATGAGAGCCGCCGCCGCGGCAATCGCTGCTGTCCTCATGTGATGCTCCTCCTAGTCAGTTCTTTGGTTGGTATCTATAAGTCGGGATTATGCACGGAATCGACCGGTTGATTTTGAAAATCCCGCAGCCGGCCTGGGGTTGTCGTGACCGTTCAGCTGCTTTCCTTGTTGTAGCCTTCGGGAAGCTTGTGCGCGACGCCCTTGTGGCATTCGATGCAGGTCTCGCCATCCTCCATTGCGCCCTCGTGCTTGACCACGGAGCGGTCCTTCTGTTTTTCGTGATCCATGGTTTCGAAGCTGTGGCAGTTGCGGCATTCGCGCGAATCGCGCGACTTCATCTGCGCCCACACCCGTTCGGCCATGAGCAGGCGGCGTGCCTCGTATTTTTCGGGGGTATCGATCACGCCCCTGATTTGACCGATCACATCGCGGGCGGCCATGATTTTCTGGAAGGACTTGAAGACGTAATCGGTTGGCGTCTTGCTGCTGGCGACGTGGCAGTCGGCGCACTGAACCGTGAGACCGGCGCGGTTCTTGTAGTGCACCGTCTGCTTGAGTTCCTCGTAGGGCGTCTGCATCGTGTGGCAGGAGACGCAGAAGGTCGAGCGATTGGTGTACTCCATGCCGATGTTCAGCCCGCCCCAGATGATGATGCCGCCCAGCACACCGATGACGATCATGCGCAGCATCGAACATTTCGGCGGGGTCTTCAGCCGGTCGATAAGACCGGATTTGTTCTGCTCCTCCTGGGTGCCACTGACGGAATTTGTCCTGTTTTCCTGCGAGTCGGCCATCGTTCTTCGATCCTTGTCTGTTCATGGGAGCGCAAAAAATATGCGCAAGTAGAGAAAAGCACAGGAGCATCGGGCAGACGGTTGCCGGGCTGACCAGGATCTCCTCCATGCTTGTACGACATCCGCGTCCGACTTGGCCGGCACGGCTTTCATTGTTGCGCCGATTATTGCAGGCCGCAAGAGCTTGGACAAGAGCGAATTTTAATCTGGCGATCAAATCCGGTTTTATAAGACTACCCTGATGTTTCTCGATCCCTTGGCCAATCTCGACGTTGCCTCGCTAGAATCCGGCGATGCATGAAATGTCTCTGGTCGAAAGCGTGCGCGAGCTGATCGAGGCCGCCGCGGAGCGTGAAGGGTTTGCGCGGGTGAGTGCCGTGCGGGTCGAAATCGGCGAGCTGTCCGGCGTCGAACGCGAGGCCTTCGAATTCTGCTTCGATCTGGCAATGCGCGACGGAATCGTCGAGGGAGCGCGGCTCGAGGTCGTCGCGACGCCCGGACGCGGACAGTGTTCCGCCTGCGGCCGTGAAACGGCGCTCGCCGTCGTCTATGATCCTTGCGAACATTGCGGAGAGTTTCCGGTCGCGGTCATCGCCGGTACGGAAATGCGCGTCATCGATCTTCAAGTGGAGTGATTTGCGATGTGTACGACTTGCGGTTGCGGCGAAGGTGAAACGAGAGTGGAGGGCGAAGACCTGCATGCGCACGAACACGTGCACACGCATGCGGACGGAACGGCGCACAGCCATGCGCATGACCATAGCTATGCACATGGACACGGCGATAGCCACGACCACACGCACCACCATCCCGGGCAGGAGCACCACGGCTATCGTCCGCGCGGCCAGTCCCACGCGCATGACAACAGCCGCACGGTGCGGCTCGAACAGGACATCTTGGCGAAGAACAACGCCTACGCCGCGCAAAATCGCGAGGTGTTCGCCGCGCGCGGGGTGTTCGCCCTGAACCTCGTGTCGAGTCCGGGTTCGGGCAAGACGACCCTGCTGGTCAAGACCATCGAGGCGCTGCGCGGCAGGGTCGGAATCGCCGTGATCGAGGGCGACCAGCAGACCAGTTTCGATGCCGAACGTATCCGCGCCACCGGTGCGCCGGCGGTGCAGATCAACACCGGCAAGGGCTGCCATCTCGACGCCCACATGGTCGGCCACGCTCTGGAAAAGCTGCCGCTCGACACGGGCGGCGTGCTGATGATCGAGAATGTCGGCAACCTCGTTTGTCCGGCGGCCTTCGATCTTGGCGAGGCCGGCAAGGTGGTGATCCTGTCTGTCACGGAGGGCGAGGACAAGCCCCTCAAATATCCGGACATGTTCCGTGCCGCGCGACTGATGCTCGTCAACAAATGCGATCTGCTGCCGCATCTTGATTTCGACGTGGACAAGGCCATTGCGCACGCGCGCCGCGTCAATCCGCTCATCGAGGTGATCCGCGTCTCGGCCCGGACGGGCGAGGGCATGGCCGACTGGCTGGCCTGGATCGAGAAAGGCGCCGCCGCCGTTCGCGGCTGACGAGGTGGTCGCCGCCGCGCGTGTCCGTGTTTCGGGCGTCGTTCAGGGCGTCGGCTTTCGTCCTTTCGTCTGGCGGCTGGCGCGCGATCTGAACCTTGTCGGTTGGGTAAGAAACGATGCGGCGGGCGTCGAGATTCATGCCGAAGGCGGGGACAGGGCGCTCGAGGCGCTGACGCAGCGATTGCGCGACGAGGCACCGCCCTTGGCGCGCATCGATGACGTATCGGTTGCCGCCGTGGCGCCGGTGGGCTTGACGGGTTTCGTCATCGAGGAAAGCGCGGGCGGCAGGGTGACGACCGCCATCGGCCACGATACCGCGCCCTGTCCCGATTGCCTCGCCGAACTCTTTGATCCCGCCAACCGCCGTTACCGCCACGCCTTCATCACCTGCACGCACTGCGGGCCGCGGTTCACGGTGACGCGGCGCCTGCCCTACGACCGGCCACAGACCAGCCTTGCACCGTTTTCGCTGTGCCCCGACTGCGCGCGCGAATATGCCGATCCCGCCGACCGCCGCTTCCATGCCGAGACGACCTGCTGCCCAAGCTGTGGCCCGCGTCTAGCCCTGCTAGACGCGGAGGGTGGCACGATAAGCGCAGAACCGATCACCGCGACGCTGACGCTGCTCAAGGCGGGGAAGATCATCGCCATCAAGGGGCTGGGCGGCTTTCATCTCGCCTGCGACGCGACGAACGCCGCCGCCGTGGCCGCCTTGCGCGAACGCAAGCAGCGCGAGGAAAAGCCCTTCGCGGTCATGGTTGCGGATGTGGTGATGGCGGAACGTTTCGCGAAAGTCGGGGCCGGCGGGACGGCGAATGCCGGATCCGCCGCGTTAATGGGGACGGCGCTCGACTCGCCGGAACGCCCGGTCGTGCTGTTCGACAAGCGCGCGGAAACGGACGCCCGGCTGCCCGGCGTCGCGCCGGGGCTGGCGGAGATCGGGCTGATGCTGCCGGCGACGCCGATCCAGTGCCTGCTGTTCCACGACGCGCCGGCACTGGCGCTGGTGATGACGAGCGCCAATCCGCATGGCGAACCGCTGGTGATCAGCAACGACGAAGCGCTGCAACGTCTCGCCGGCATCGCCAACGCCTATCTCATGCATGACCGCGACATCGTCGTGCGCTGCGATGACTCGGTGCGTCGGCCGGATATCTTCATTCGCCGCGCGCGCGGTTACGTGCCCCGCGCGATCAAGCTGGGGTCTTCCGGTGCGTCCGTATTGGCGGTCGGCGGCTGGTTCAAGAACACCATCTGCGTCACACGCGGCGACGAGGCCTTCGTCTCGCAGCACATTGGCGATCTCGACAATGCGGCAGCCTGCGGCTTTTTCGAGGAAACGATCGCGCACCTGCTGCACATCTTCGACGTGCGGCCGGAAATCGTCGCACACGACCTGCATCCGGATTTCCACTCAACGCGCTTCGCGGCGGCCTTCGCGGCGGCGCGGGGCATTCCGGCCGTCGGCATCCAGCATCACCACGCCCATATCGCCGCCGTTTGCGCCGAGCATGATATTGGCGAGCCGGTACTTGGGCTGGCACTCGATGGCGTCGGTCTCGGCGCCGATGGCACGGCCTGGGGCGGCGAACTGCTGCGCGTCGATGGTGCCGCGTTTGAACGGCTGGGCCATCTGTATCCGCTTCTGCTGCCCGGCGGCGACATCGCCGCGCGCGAACCCTGGCGCATGGCCGCCGCCGCGCTGTTCGCGCTGGATCGTGGCGACGAGATCGCCCGACGTTTCGCCACCGAGCCGGCCGCGACCACCGTGGCGGCGATGCTTGCGCGCAATCTCAATTGCCCGCCGACCACGAGCGCCGGCCGGCTCTTCGACGCGGCGGCGGGCTTGCTCGGCGTGTCGCGGCGGGCGACTTTCGAGGGACAGGCGGCGATGTATCTGGAAGGCCTGGCGGCACGCCATGGCCGCGTCGCGCCACTGGCGGGCGGCTGGTGCATCGAGGCGGGCCGGCTGGATTTCCGGCCGCTGTTGGCGGCACTCGCCACGGCAGACGCCCAGGGCGAGGCGGCTGCCTTGTTCCATGCGACCCTTGCCGCCGGGTTTTGCGAGTGGCTGGCGCGTGCCGCCCGCGACACGGGCCTTGCGACCGTCGTGGCGGCGGGCGGCTGTCTGCTCAACCGCTTGCTGGTCGAGGCGCTGCGCGACGGTTTGTCGGCACGGGGTCTGCGTTTCGTGACGGCGACCGCGCTGCCGCCCAACGATGGCGGATTGTCGCTCGGGCAGGCCTGGGCGCTCAGGCAGCGGCAGGCGGCGGCGCCGGGGAGGTCGATGCGCCGCTGAGCGCGTTGCCCTTCGCCATTGCCGCAAACGCCACCGGGTCGAGGGCCGGGGCGTAGAGATAACCCTGGCATTCGTGGCAGCCGGCCGCGACGAGAAAATCGCGCTGCTCCTGCGTTTCGACGCCTTCGGCGATGACGCTGAGCCGCAAGGCGCCCGCCATGCGGACGATGGCGTCGACGATGGCGGCGTCGCTTTCGTCCGCAGGCAGATCATTGACGAACGAGCGATCGATCTTGAGCTTGTGGATGGGGAAGCGCTTGAGGTAGGACAGGCTCGAATAACCGGTGCCGAAGTCGTCGACGGACAGACGCACGCCCAGCGCGGCGAGGGCTTCCAGTCGGCGCATGGTTTCCTCGACTTCATGGACGAGGATGGATTCGGTGAGTTCGAGTTCGAGGAATTCCGCCGGCAGGCCGTGTGCGCTCAGTTCGCGTTCGACGCCATCGACGAAATCGGTCTGCTGGAACTGGAGCGCCGAGACGTTGACGGCCATCGAGACGGACAGGCCGGTCTCATGCCAGGCAGCGCACTGGCGGATGGCCTCGCGCATCACCCATTGGCCGATGCCGACGATGAGCCCGGTTTCCTCGGCGATGGGAATGAACTGGCCGGGAGGAATCTCGCCGAGTTCGGCATTTCGCCAGCGCAGCAGGGCTTCGGCGCCAAAGATCGTGTCGTCGCCGAAACTCACCTGCGGCTGGTAGCACAGCCGGAAGTCGCCGTTGGCCAGCGCCTGGCGCATCGCATGGTCGAGCTTCATGCGCGACAGCAGGCCGACGTTCATTTGCCGCTGATAGAAGCGGAAACCGGCGCGCCCCCGCTCCTTGACGTGATACATCGCGGAATCGGCGTTCTTGACGAGATCGTCCATCGTGTGGCCGTCCTCCGGGAAGAGGGCGATGCCGATACTGCACGTCACCGAGAACGACATGCCGTCGAGTTCGAACGGCTGCGAGAGACGGTCGAGAATGCGTCGGGCGGTGATTTCCGCGCCGCGGGTATCGATGTTGTGGAGCAGGACGAGAAACTCGTCGCCGCCGAGGCGCGCTGCGGTGTCCACCTGGCGCAGGCAGTCGGTGATGCGTTCGGCGACTTCGATCAGCACGCGATCACCGAATTGGTGGCCGAGCGAATCGTTGATCTGCTTGAAGCGATCAAGGTCGATGAACAGGAGTGCGAAGGCGCTGTGCTCGCGTTCGGCCAGGCTGATGGCGAAGTCGATGCGTTCGGTGAGCATCAGGCGGTTGGGCAGGCCGGTCAGCGCGTCGGTATAGGCGAGTTCCTCGATCCGTTTTCTGGCATTGACGGTTTCCGACAGATCCTTGAAGAAGCCGATGTAATGCAGCACGCGCTCGTCGGCGTCGACGACGCGCACCAGCGACGCGTGGCAGGGCAGGGTGTTGCCGCTGCTGTCGCGATGCCAGGCTTCGCCTTCCCAGAAGCCTTCCTTGTCGAGGTGGCTGCGTACCTGCGCGTTGAAATGCTCCTGCGAGATGCTGCCGGTGAGAATGCTGTCGGCACGACCGCCGATCAGGGATTCGCGTGTTTTTCCGGTCAGGCGTTCGCAGCCCGCGTTGGCGGCGATGACGACGAAATCGGGATCGGTGACAAAGATCGCATCGAGGCTCGCCTCGAACACTTTGGCGGCCAGTTGCAGGCGGGCTTCGTCGGCGAGGCGCCGTGTGATGTCGCGAAAGGAATAAACGCGCCCGATGGGGCGGCCGCGCGCGCATTGCGGCATGGAAACGCGCTCGAGCACCGTGCCGGAACGCAGGACGAGCAGGTCAGTGGTTTCCAGCAGGGGCGCTTGTTCGATGGCGGCCAGGCGCGCGGCGTAGCCGGCGGGGTCGGCGACGTTGCGCGCCATCCAGCGATAGACGGATGCGTCGTCGCGTTCGGTGCTGAGGGCCTGCGGGAGTTCCCACAGTTCGGCAAAGCGATGGTTGTAGCCGCTGATTGCGCCGTCGAGGTCGGTGACGAGGATGCCGTCGGCGGTGGATTCCAGCGTGGCGCGCAGTTCGGCGACGAGCTTTTCGAGCTCGTTGCCGACGCGACGCTCTTCGGACTGGTCGCGCAGTCCGACGACGAACACGCCACCATCGGGCAGCAGCACGTGTGTGACCCTGCGTTCCACCGGCACGGCGACTTCGTTCGCGCCGAGCAGCAGGGTTTCCGAGAGGATGTGGTCGGATAAGCCGGCGGCGACGTCCTCCCAGAAGTACACGTCCTCGGGAGTTGCGGCAAGCTCGACCACCGGGCGGCCGACCAGCGCATCCGGGCGCATGCCGAGGAGTTCGGCGGCCTTGCGGTTCGTGGCGACGATGCGCAACTCGAAAGCGTCGACGATCCAGACGCCCTCGATCATGCCATCGATGAGGCCCTGCCAGGGATGGGCGGAACTCATGCGCCGGTCTCTCCCGTGCCGTCGGGGTGTCGTGCCCGTTCGAAGTAGTAGCAGATGCGACTGCGCGGCGACAGGTAATCGAAGGCGGCCTTGGGCAACTGCAGCGGTTTGAGGCTGCGGCGGATGCCGAGATCGCTTGCTTCCTCGAGATCCACCACCAGCGCTTCGTCGCGCGGCACCCGCGCGTCGTGGATGATGACTTGCGGCTTGAGGGGGCGCGACGAATTGACCGACACGACGAGCGCGAAGCTGCCATCGGAGAGTTCGACCACCGAGCCGGGCGGATAAACGCCCATCATGCGGATGAAGGGCATCAGCACGCCGAGGTCGAACTGTTTCTTCATCTGCGCGAAAATCAGCGACAGCGCCTCGTGCGGGGTGACGGCCTGCGTCGGATTGGCCGGGTTGCACAGGCTGTCGTAACAATTCACGAGGCCGACGATCCGCGCCAGCGGGGTGATCGCTTCGCCCTTGAGCCGGTTCGGGTAGCCGTGGCCGTCGGCCAGTTCGTGATGCTGGGCGATGACGGCCTGCGCGGCGTCCGAAAGCTTCATGGCGCGGGCGAACTCGATGCCGCGTGCGACGTGTTCCTCGTACAGATGGCGTTCGGCCTTGCTGAAATTGCTGTCTTTCCAGCGCAGGCGCTCGGGCAGGGCGAGCTTGCCGATGTCGTGGAGCAGGGAGCCCATGCCGAGTTCGTTCAGTTGGACGCTGTCCATTCCCATCGTTCTGCCGAGCAGCAGGGCGATCGTGGTGACATTGATGGCGTGCAGCGAGGCCCGTTCGCCCGCCCCCTCCGACAGCAGGCGGATTGCCGATTCTTCCTGCTCGAGCAATTTGCTAACCATCTGACCGACAGCCTGTTCGGCCTGCTTGCGCGCGGAGGCGGGCTGGGCGCGTACCGCGTCGATGGTCATGCGATAGGCGCGGCTGGCGCTGGCGAACTGGCGTTCGCAGGCTTCCAGGCTCTCGCGCTGGGTGTCGAGCAGAATGCGCCGTTGCTGCCGCTGCGTCGCCTGGGCAATGGCGTCATCGTCGCGGGAAAGGGTTGGCGCACCGGAGGGCGCACTCGCCGTATCGCCGGCGCCGACTATTGCGGGAACGTCATGGTTGGCGTCCGTCCCGCCAGCTTCAGACGGCAATTCGCTTTTTTCGGGAGCCCAGCGGATGCGGTTGATGCCAAGCTTGACGATGGTCTCGATCTGGTCGGGCGAGGTGATCTTGAAGTTGTTCAGAGCGAAGGGATGTTTCATCCAGCCCAGGTCGAGATAAACGTAATGGCCGATGCGCAGGTCGGCGACATCGATGAAGCGGGTTTCGGCGTTGGTTTGAATATTCGACATGGTTGCGCAAAAAGCGGTTGGCCGGATCGGAATATCGCACAAATGCGGCCGCCTGCGATAGCAGGTAACGATGAAATTCTGCGCGGACCTATTCGAACCAGGCCAGTTTTTCCTTGAGCCGGACGACTTCCCCGACGATGATCAGCGTCGGCGGCTTGAGGCCGGCGCCGTGGGCGAGGGTGGGCAGGCTGGCCAGCGTTCCGGAAACGGTGCGCTGGTTCGGGGTGGTGCCCTGTTGAACGATGGCCGCCGGCCAGTCGGAGGGAAGGCCGTGTGCGATCAGTTGCTCGCACAGGTAGGACAGGCCATGCAGGCCCATGTAGATGATCACCGTCTGACGGCGGCGCGCGAGACCCGGCCAATCGAGGTTCATGCTGCCGTCTTGCAGGTGTCCGGTGACGAAAACGCAGGCCTGGGCATGGTTGCGATGCGTGAGGGGAATGCCGGCATAGGCCGCGACGCCGGCGGCGGCGGTCACGCCGGGAACCACTTCGAACGGCACGCCGTTTTCGCGCAGGGTTTCGACTTCCTCCCCGCCGCGTCCGAACGTGTAGGGGTCGCCGCCCTTCAGGCGCACGATGCGCTTGCCGCTCTTGCCGAGACGGACCAGCATCTGGTTGAGTTCTTCCTGGGGAACGGCGTGGTTACCGCGCTGCTTGCCGGCGTAGATGCGTTCGGCGACGGGATTGACGAGTTCCAGAATTTGGTCGGAGACGAGCTGGTCATAGACGAGGACGTCGGCCTGCCCGATCAGGCGCAGGGCACGCAGGGTGAGCAATTCGGGGTCGCCGGGCCCGGCGCCGACGAGGTACACCGTGCCGGGACGAGCGTCGCCGCGCGTCGGCAAACCCGCGGGGAGCGTCGTTGTCTGCGCCATCAGCGACAGCCTCCGCCAGCACTGCCGCAGGAACCGCACCCGGAAGTCCGGCTGGCGCAGCCATGGGTGACCGAATCCTGGGGGTTGATGAAGATGAACTGGAATTCGCCGGGTTTCAGTTCCACGAAATCGAGCACGGTCTCGGCCAGCAGCGGCTGGCTGCGCGGGGCGATGAGCAGGGTCACGCCCGCGCATTCGATGACTTCGTCGTGTTCCCGTTCCTCGTCGAAGCCCATGCCATAAACGATTTCCCCCTCTTCGATCTTCGCGGCGACCCGCAGGCTGGGCGGGACATCATCGTCGCCGTGCTGGACGGCGGCGGCCTGCAGTATCTGTTCGGCGGCGGCGGGCGTTATCTGGAACATGCGGGATTCTCCGGGGGTGAAGGACGCGTCCGGCAAGAACGCGCGAAACCGATGAAATGGCGCGGCCAGTCGAAACCGGCGGCACGCATATGGGTGTAGGAAGCGAGCAGGTTGTTGACGACGATGCCGTCACGGTGCCCGTCGATGCCGTATCCCCGTTCGACGCGGTAGGCATGGCGGGTGTCCGGCGGCAGGTCGCGGATTTCCGAATAGTGGAATTCGTGGGCGTGAATCGGGGTGGCAAAGTCGGTGCCGGCGACACGCCAGGGATGATCGGCGGTCGCGCGCAGTATCGTGTAGCCGCGCCCGACGGGCTTGGCGTGCATGATGATGTCGCCGTCGATGAAGCCGACCATCGGCTGGCGTTTGCCGTGCCATTCGATACTTTGGGCCAGGTACATCAGCCCGCCGCACTCGGCGTAGGCCGGCAGGCCGGCCTCGAGGGCGGCGCGGATGCTGGCGCGCATGCTGGTGTTGGCGGAGAGTTCGTCGAGGAAGGACTCGGGAAATCCTCCGCCGATGAACAATGCATCGCAAGGTGGCAAGGCCGGGTCCTTGAGCGTGTCGAAGGGCACCAGGATGGCGCCGGCGGCGGCGAGCGCCTCCAGGTCGTCGGTGTAATAGAAGCCGAAGGCCGCATCCTGGGCGATGGCGATCCTCAAGGGCGCCGCGTTTTCCAAAGTCGGTGCCGGCGCTACGGCGAGCGGAACGTCCGTGACCGAAAGGGCGAGCAGTTGGTCGAGATCGATTTCTCGCTCGACGCGCTGTGCGATTGCGGTGATGAGCGCGTCGGCCTGCGCGGCTTCGTTGGCCGGCATCAGGCCGAGGTGGCGTTCCACCAGCGCGAGTTGGGCATCCTCATGGACCGCGCCGATCACCGGCACGTCGGTGTAGTGCTCGATGACGGCCCGCAACTTTGCCTCGTGCTGGCTGCCCCCGAGGCGGTTGAGAATCACGCCGGCGATCCGGATCTCCGGATCGAACGCCTGGTAGCCGAGAATCAGTGGCGCGAGGCCGCGGGTCTGTCCGCGCGCATCGAGGACGAGAAAGACCGGCAGATCGAGCAGGCGCGCCAGGGCGGCATTGCTGTTCGAGCCGTCGAGCGCCAGCCCGTCGTACAGCCCCTTGTTTCCTTCGACAAGACAGACATCGGCATCGCCACCATGTGCGAACTGGTCGCGGATTGCCGCGTGCGAGGAAAGGAAGAAGTCGAGATTGCGGCAACCGCGTCCGGCGGCGCGCGACAGCCAGAGCGGATCGATGTAGTCCGGCCCCTTCTTGAATGGCTGCACGGAGAGAGCGCGCGCGCATAGCGCGGCGGCAAGCCCGATCGAGAGGGTGGTCTTTCCGGAGGACTTGTGCGCGGCGGAAATCAGGAAGCGGTGCATGTCGGAACCATGCCGTCGGCCGGTTTGCCCCGGCATTCCGTCACGACTGGCGCGGGATCAATCGTGCAGGTAGCCTTCCGACTTCAGCTTGGCGAGGTCGTCCTCGGGCATGAAGCGGAACAGGCGCACGCCGACCAGTGTGGCCGTGAAGGCGATGCCGACGCCACCGAAGCCGAGCAGCCACTCGGGCAGGGTGGGCACGTAGTTGTCGATCTGGCCGTCCATGAAACTGCTCGTGACGAGCATGCCGGGGAAGATCTCGAGCGGATAAACCTGCCCGCCGACAATGAACACGAACAGGAAGAACAGGCCGCCAAGGACGACGCAAAGCGAAGCGATGGTCACCGAGCCGCGCATTGCGCTCAGGCCGGGCACATAGAGCAGCAGCAGCGGCAGGACGGTGCCGATCATGAAGAATCCGCCCCAGAACAGCAGCGTCAGGGTGCCACCACCGAGCAGGATGAAGTGGGTGAAATCGACCTGCTTGGCGAAGTAGAGGTTGGTCAGGTGATAGACAACGACGAAGTAGAACACCGCGGCGACGAAGGTGCCGAGCAGGTTTTTCATGCGCGCGCGAATTTCCGGATGCAGCGAGCCGTTGTGGCTGGCGTACATGATGCGCTGGGCGATCAGGAAGATCGCCAGGCCCCAGGCGAACGACATGATGATGAACATCGGCGCGAGAATGGCCGAGTTGAAACCCTGACGTGCGATCACGAAGGCGAAGATCGAACCGGTACCGGTGGTCATCACCAGACGCCAGATGAAGGCTGCCGTGCCGGCCGTGCGCGAATGGGCATACATGCCGCGATCCATCAGCGTCCACACATAGAGGCCGACCAGCGCGAAAAACACGGGATAGAGGATCATGTTCCAGCCGAACACCGATGTCAGGTTGACGTGGGTCGCGGCGATGACGAGGCGATCCGGGCGGCCGAGGTCGAGCAGGATGATCGCCAGACCGGCGGCGAGCAACACCAGTGCCAGCAGGGCGGAGAGCGGACCACGCGGCTTGTAGGCCTTCTTGCCGAACACCGTGCCGATCGAGGCGACGTTGAGCACGCCGGAAGCGGCGACGATCAGGAAAATGCCGAAAACGTGAGGCAATCCCCACACCACCTGGTTGTTCATGCCGGTGACCTGGTGGCCGACGCTTGCCGTGTAGAAAGCCGCACCCAAGCCGATCGCGCTGACCAGCGCGCCGATGATGAGGGCAATGTAGAACGCGGTATTGCGGTCCGGCGCATTCGCGCTTCCCAGGGTTTGCTCGATCATCATGGCTGTCAGACTCCTTGATAGCGGACGCCGAGATCCAGCTTGAGGTCGGCGCGCACTTGCGTAGTGGCTTCGCGCGCGATGCGCTGGGCAATTTCGCTGCTTGGATCGTTGAGGTCGCCGAAGACCATCGCGCCCTCGGGGCAGGCCTCGACACAGGCGGGCCGCATGCCCTTGTCCACGCGCTGTACGCAGAACGTGCAGGACTCCACGCACCCCTTGCCACGCGGCACTTCCGGGTTCTGCTCGGTCAGTGGCAGATGGACCATGGAACGGGCCTTGTAGGGGCAGGCGATCATGCAGTAGCGGCAACCGATGCAGGTGTGGCGGTCGACGAGGACGATGCCGTCGGCGCGCTTCATCGACGCACCGGTGGGGCAGACATCCACACACGGGGGATGTGCGCAGTGCTGACACATCATCGGCAGGGAATGTTGGCGACCGTTTTTGGGATCCTTCAGATCGATCTTGCGGATCCACTGCGATCCTTGGCGCGGATCTCTCGGCGTTTCGTTGATGGCATTTTCGACGTTGCAGGCGGTGACGCAGGCATCGCAGCCCTGCGCGCACTTGGTGCTGTCGATCAACATGCCCCAGCGCACGGCGCTGGAGACGCCCGCTGCGGGCGTGGCGGCCTGAACCTGAACCAGATACAGCCCCGGTCCGATCGCCAGCGCGCCGAGCCCGAGGCCGGCGGCGCCGATGAAAGTGCGGCGGGAGTTCTCGTTATGTTCGCTCATGGCTTCGCTCCCGCCGCCTTGAAGTTCGCCTTGGGCTGGTGGCATTGCCAGCAATCGACGCTGACGGCGGCGTAGGTGTGGCAGCTTTCGCAAAAACCGTCCTTGCCGAGCACCGAGCCGGTGGTCTTGCTGGCGTGACATTCGATGCAGCCGTTGAGGCTGGCCTTTTCGCCGCGAATACCCTGGCGCATCGTGCGATCACGCGAGTGCGACAGCATGACCATGTGGTTGACGCGCATCTCCTCGGCGGGCGCGATGCACCGCCCGGGGTTTTCGATTTTCACGACCGGCTTGGGCGGTGCGGCGAGGCCGGCCATCGGCGCGGCCAGCCATGACGTCAGCAGGACCGCAAGGAAGATGCGCAGGGATTTCATGGAGGCTCCGTCCTTATTCGCCGAGA
>CAZGOH010000014.1:0-34610 GCA_964527195.1 uncultured Methyloversatilis sp. | reverse complement strand
CCTACCTCAAACCCGGAACAGCGATGCTATTCCGGCCTACCTGAGTAGTTACTTTTGGCGCAAATAATCAATGACACGATTTCCGCCGTCCCGCCAGCGCCGACTTTCGCGCCACATCACAAACGGCTTGTCGGCGGCGGCGAGCGGCGCTATCCTTGCCATCGGCATTCACCCCATCCACCGCATCGAGGATCTCGGTAACGTGCAGCCACCTCCGCCCAACCCGGCAGTCCTCAAGGTCGCTGCGCGATCAAGCCTCGCAGCGCCGGTGACTTCTGCGTTACACCCCATACCCTAACGACAAGGCTCCCCGTGACAACACGCACGAACTTTGTCCTCGTCGATTTCGAAAACGTCCAGCCGAAAGACCTTGGCCTGCTCAAAGACGGCCCGTTCAAGGTCAAGGTTTTCCTCGGCCCCAATCAATCCAGAATTCCCGTTGCACTGGCGGCAGAACTTCAATCACTCGGCGAGAACGCCGAGTACATCGTTCTCGAATCTGCCGGAAGGAATGCCCTTGACTTCCTCATTGCCTACTACATCGGGGCGCTGTCCGCCGCCGAACCCTCGGCTTTCTTCCACATCGTTTCGAAAGATTCCGGGTTCGACCCGCTGCTGAACCACCTCAAGGGAAAGAAAATTTTCGCCCAACGCTCCACGTGCATCGCGGACATTCCCTATTTCAAGTCTTCCCTTCCTGTCGCGCCTGAAGCCCAGGTGGATGCCGTGATTGCCGATCTTGTCCGCCGCAAGGCGGCGAAGCCGCGAACGCAAAAAACCCTCTTGAGTACGCTTCACGCACTGTTCAAGAAGGAACTCTCCGAGCAGCAGCTTGCCGCGTTGTTTGCGTCACTGTGCAAGCGCGGGGTGGTCAAGGTTGAGGGAACCAGAGTGTCCTATGTCTTGCCGGTCGAATCCTGAACCTTCCGGACAACGTACCTGCCCCCGCTGCGGCATCCGCTTCAAATGCGGCGCCGAGGCCGGTGAAGAGTGCCGATGCTGGTGTGGCGAATTTCCGGTGGTCGCCATCGACCTCGCCCTGCCCGGCTGCCTGTGCCCGGCCTGCCTTGAAGAGCGTGCCGAGGGTACGGTCAGCGGGGTGCGGCTGCGCGATGTCGGGCCGGACGACCTGCCGCTGATCGGGCGCTGGCTGCAGGCGAACCATGTGCGCCCGGCCTGGGGCGACCCGGACGACAACCTGCGCCTGCTGGTCGAACCGCCGGCCGCCGGGCACTGGCGGGCCATCGTCGAGGCGGAGGGCCGCGCGGTCGGGCTGGTGCTGTGGCAGCACCCGACACGCGCGGAACTCGATCTGGCCGGCCTCGCCGACATTCCGGCCAGCGCGATCGACATCGACCTGATGATCGGCGAACCCGACGCCGTGGGCCGGGGCATTGGCGCCGCCACCTTGCGGCGCGTGGCGGCCGCCGCCCTGACCGATCCGGCGGTGCCGCTCGTGATCGGCTGCACGGGTGTAGACAACCTGGCCTCGCAGCGCGCCTTCATCAAGGCCGGCTTTTGCCGGGACAGGCTGTTCGACGACGTGCCGCACGGGCCGCACGTGCTCATGGTGCGACGGCGCATGATCGCAGCCTGAGTACCCCACCAGGCGACCCGCTTCAACCGCCAGTGGCCGCTTGAGCCTTATACGCGTCCAGAAGGCGCTGGATGTCGGCCAGTCCTGCGAGTCTTTCCACGCCGGGCAAGGCGGCCTGAAGGCGCGCCGTACCGCCGCCGCCGCCGCGGCAATTTCGTGCCCTTCGCCCGCCCGCACTTCGACGAGATCCTCGGCGCCATCGACTTCGTGCTGAAGAACGACTACCCGGCGCGCGGCGAATACACCGGCGAAGTCTGATGTCGCTGCACTCGCTGCGCAGCCAGCCGATACTGGCGCTCGGCGCCTTTAATCATTCCTTTTCGGAGTACGTCGGCAAGGTGATGCGGTAGGCCATGGCCAGCAGGCGCGCCGCCAGCACGACGCCCATGCCCGCCCAGGCCGCGACGACGGCGGATACGCCGAGCGCCTGCAGGCCCACCAGCGTCAGCGCACCGGCCCAGGCGGCGGAGGCATACAGCTCGCCGCGCACGAAGATCAGCGGCACCTGATTGCACAGCACGTCGCGCAGCACGCCGCCGACCACGCCGGTAATCACGCCCAGCAAGGTGGCGACCAGCCAGGGCACCTGCCATTCGAGCGCCACCTGGGTGCCGACGATGGTGAATAGCGCCAGCCCGATGGCATCGGGGATCAGGAACAGGCGCGGCGGCAGCCGCAGGCCGCGCACGACGAAAAAGGTCAATACCGTCGTGAGCAGCGCGGCGATCAGGTAGCTCTGGTCGCCGATCCAGAACACCTGGCGATCGAGCAGGATGTCGCGCACCGTGCCGCCACCCAGCGCAGTGGCGCAGCCGACCATGACGACGCCGACGAGATCCATCTTCTGCCGGCCGGCATCGAGCACGCCGGTGAGCGCGTTGACCGCGACGGCGGCCAGGCCGATCCAGTAGAGAAGCAGATCCACTCACCCGCCTCCCAGCGCCTTGAACAGGCCGGCGGCCGTGGCGGCCTGCGCGCGCCGTACCGCCAGCGCCGACTGTCGGGCGGCGAAGTGTTCGCGCTGCGCGTCGAGCAGTTCCAGGTAACTTGAAACTCCCGCGTCGTGGCGCGCTTCGACACGGCGCAGGCGTTCCGACTGCGCCGCCACCAGGGCGTCGAGCGCGACGGCCTGCTCGGCGTAATGCGCGCGCGCGGCCAGCAGGTCGGCCACTTCGCGGAAGGCCTGCTGGAGCGTCTTTTCGTATTCGGCCACGGCGACATGCTTGCGCGCCTCGGCCAGGTCTTCGTTCGCTTCGGCGCGACCACCGTCGAACAGCGGCCACCTGAGCATCGGCACGAAGCTCCAGGCACCGCTGCCGGCGCCGAACAGGCCGGAAAGTGCGGCGCTCGCCGTGCCCGCCGTCGCGGTCAGCACGATCTTCGGCAGGAAGGCTGCGCGCGCGGCGCCGATGTTGGCGTTGGCGGCGACGAGTTTTTGTTCCGCCGCCAGCACGTCGGGTCGGCGCAGCAATACCTCGGACGGCAATCCGACGGCGATTGCGGGCAATGCGTTGAAAGTCGGTTCCGGCGACACGGCGACGTCCTTGCCGACCAGCAGCCGCAAGGCGTTTTCCGCCGCCGCGCGCTGGCGAGCGAGGTTCGCGGTTTCGGCGCGCGCCGCAGCCCAGGCGCCGTCGGCGGCCAGGAAGTCGAGATCGGTGGCGAGGCCGACGTCGCGGCGGCGCTCGATCAGGCGGCGACTCTCCGCGCGGCTTTGTGCCGTGGCCTCGGCCAGCGCCAGGCGCGCCTGCAATTCGGCCAGGCTGTAGGTGGCGCCCGCCACTTCGGCGATGAGCCCCAACCGAAAGGCTTCGCGCGCGTATTCGCTGGCGAGGAAGTTCGCCCGCGCCGCCACATCGAGACTTTGCACCCGCCCCCAGAAATCCAGTTCGAAAGCAGCGACGCCGAGGTTGGCATCGTAACGGCGCGTGATCGTTTCGCGCCGCGCCGCGCTCAGGTCGGCCGGCACCTGCGCCGCCTGCTGCTGGACGCCAACATCCACGCCGGGGAAGCGATCAGCCCACACGAGGCCGGCCAGCGCCCGCGCCTCGTCGACGCGCGCCACGGCCAGCGCCAGGTCACGGTTATGCTCCAGCGCGGCGGCGATCAGCACCTGCAGGGCCGGATCGGCGAAGTAATTGCGCCAGTCGCCCGCCAAAGTCGGCCCCGGCGGGACGGCGACGTTGGCCGTCGGCCACTGCGCCGGCACCGGCGCGACCGGACGCTGGTATTCCGGCAGGAAAGAGCAGGCGGACAGCAGCGCCGCGCAGGCCAGCGGCCAGAGCTTATTCATGATGCGTCTCCGCCGCAGGGCGCGGCTTGCCGGGGAAAAAGCGCCGCACGACGAGAAAGAACACCGGCACGAGGAAGACCGCCAGCGCCGTGGCGCCGATCATGCCGCCGATCACGCCGGTGCCGATGGCATGGCGGCTGGCGGCGCCCGCGCCACTCGAGATCGCCAGCGGCAACACGCCGAAGATGAAGGCGATGGAGGTCATCAGGATCGGCCGAAAGCGCAGGCGGCAGGCTTCGACGGTCGCCTCGATCAGGTCCATGCCGCGCTCGTGCAGTTCGCGCGCGAACTCGATGATGAGGATGGCGTTCTTCGACGACAGGCCGATGATCGCAATCAGTCCCACCTTGAAATAGACGTCGTTGGGCAGCTCGCGCAACGTGACCGCCACCACCGCGCCGAACAGGCCGAGCGGCACCACCAGCATCACCGCGAAGGGCACCGACCAGCTCTCGTACAGCGCCGCAAGGCAGAGAAAGACGACGATGAGCGACAGCGCGAACAGGAACGGCGCCTGGGCGCCGGAAAGGCGTTCCTCGAACGAGGTGCCCGACCACTCGAAGCCGACACCGGCCGGCAATTGCTTGGCGATGCCCTCCATCGCCGCCATCGCCTCGCCGGTCGAACGTCCCGGCGCGGGGCCGCCGGCGATCTTCATGGACGGCAGGCCGTTGTAGCGATCCAGTCGCGGCGGGCCGACGATCCACTTCGCGCTGGCGATCTCGGCGAGCGGGATCATGTCGCCACGTCCGTTCTTCACCGGCACGCGCAGGATGTTCTCCGGCGTGCGGCGCACGTCGGCGTCGGCCTGCATTTGCACGCGCAGGATGCGGCCCTGGCGCACGAAGTCGTTGATGTAGGCGGTGCCCAGCGTGGCTTGCAGGGTTTCGTTGAGGTCGGCGAGATTGACGCCCAGCGCGTTTGCCTTGAGGCGGTCGACGTCGAGGAAGAGTTGCGGCCCCGGCTCCTGGCCCTCGGGCCGCACGCCGGCCAATGCGGGATTTTGCCCCGCGAGGCCCAGCGCCATGTTGCGCGCCTCCATGAGCTTTTCGCGGCCGAGCCCGCCGCGATCCTGCAAGCGGAAATCGAAGCCGCCGACGGCCGCCAGCTCCGGTATCGGCGGCACGTTGATGGCGAAGATCATCGCCTGCTTGATGCGGAAGAAGGCCATGTTGGCGCGCCGCACCAGCGATTCGGCGCTGTTGTCCTTGTGCGGGCGCTCGTCCCAGCTCTTCAGGCGCACGAAGGCGATGGCCGCATTCTGGCCGCGCCCGAAGAAGGAGAAGCCGGCCACGCCGATGACGTGCGCCACCTCGGGCTGCTTGAGGTAATGCTGCTCGACGGTATTGAGCACTTCCAGCGTGCGCTCGCGCGTCGCGCCCGAGGGCAGCTGCACGATGTTGATGAAATAGCCCTGGTCTTCGGAGGGCAGGAAACTGCCGGGCAGCTTCATGAACAGCCAGCCGGCCGCACCGAGAATGACCGCATAGACCAGCAGCCAGCGGCCGGGCCGGCCGAGCATGCCGCGCACCGCACCGGTATAGCGCCGCACGGTGGCGGCGAAGACGCGGTTCCACCAGCCGAAGAAGCCGGTCGTCGGCAGGACGCCTGTCCCATTTCCTTCCTTGCCTTTTTCATGCTTGAGCATCGTCGCGCACAAGGCCGGGGTGAGCGTGAGCGCCATCAACGCCGAAAACGCCATGGTCAGTGCCAGCGTGACGGCGAACTGACGGTAAATGGCGCCGACCGAGCCGCCGAAGAAAGCCATCGGCACGAACACCGCCGTCAGCACCAGCGTGATGGCGATGATCGCGCCGTAGATCTGGCCCATCGCCTTGATGGTGGCCTCGCGCGGCGGCAACCCCTCCTCCGTCATGATGCGCTCGACGTTTTCCACCACCACGATGGCGTCGTCCACGACGATGGCGATGGCCAGCACCATGGCGAACAGCGTCAGCACGTTGATCGAATAGCCGAGGAAGTGCAGGCCGATGGTGCCGCCCAGGAGCGCCACCGGCACGACGATGGCCGGGATGAAGGTGGCACGCCAGTTTTCCAGGAAGAGGTACATGACCAGCACGACGAGGATCATCGCCTCGAAGAGCGTCTTCACCAGTTCCTTGATCGAGATATCGACGAAGGTGGAGGTGTCGTAGGGCACCATCCAGGCGATGCCCGGCGGGAAATACTGTGCCAGCCCGGTCATCGTTTCCTGCACCGCGCGGGCGGTATCGAGCGCGTTGGCGCCGGGCGCCATGCGCACGGCGATGGCGGCGTTGGGCTGGCCATCGACGCGCGCGGCCACGGAATAATCCTGCGCGCCCAGTTCGACGCGCGCCACGTCCTTTACCCGGACGGCCGCGCCGCGCGCATCGCTCCTGACGATGATGTCGCCGAATTCCTGCGGCGTCGACAAACGGCCGCGCGTGATGATGGGCGCGGCGTATTCCTGCCCCGCCACCGCCGGAATCTGACCCAGTTCACCCGTGGCGATCTGCACGTTCTGCGCGCGCACCGCGCGGGCGACGTCGGCCGGCGTGAGGCCGAAGGCTTCGAGGCGATCCGGCTTGAGCCAGAGGCGCATCGAGTATTCCGTGCCGAACAATATCGCCTCGCCGACGCCCGGCGTGCGGCGGATGTTTTCCAGCACGCTCGCCGCCGCGTAGCTGCCGAGCGCGACGTTGTCGAGCGACTTGTCCGGCGAGAAGATGGACACGATCATCAGGAAGTTGCGCGCCGACTTCGCCACCGTGACGCCGAGGCGGCGCACCTCCTCCGGCAGGCGCGCTTCGGCACGCTTGATGCGGTTCTGCGTCTCCACCGAGGCCAGGTCGAGATTGGTGCCCGCCTCGAAGGTCAGCGTGATCGTGCCGAGGTTCTGCTCGGCGGCCGACTCCATGTAGAGCAGGCCCTCGATGCCGTTCATCTCCTGCTCGATCAGCGCGACGGCGGTTTCCTCGACCACGCGCGCCGAGGCGCCCGGATAGCTCATGGTGATGGCGAGTGCGGGTGGCGCGACGGCGGGGTAGCTCGCCACCGGCAGCTGGCGCAGGCTCAGGAGGCCGCCGAGGATGATGACGAGGGCGATGACCCAGGCGAAGATCGGCCGGTCGATGAAAAAGCGTGGCAGCATCGCGTCAGCCCTTTGGTGCGGCGGGCGACGTCAGCAGCGGCGCGCCCGGCTGCCAGGGCACGGGATTGACCACCGTGCCGGGTCGCGCCTTCTGCAAGCCGTTGACGATCACCACCTCGCCTTCCTTCAGGCCGTCAGTGACGATGAAATCCTGCCCGGCCATGCCACCGATGCGGATCGGGCGCGGCGTCACCTTGTTCTCGGCATCCACCGTCATCACCGTCTGGCCCTGCGGGCTGCCCGTCACCGCGCGCTGCGGCACGCGGATCGCGCCGTCGATCTGCGCCTGCGGGAAACGCACGCGCACGAAGGTGCCCGGCAGCAGTTCGCGCTGGGGGTTGGGAAACTCGGCGCGCAACACCACGGCGCCGCTGGCCGGATCGACGGCCAGATCGGCGAATTGCAGGCGTCCCTTGCGCGGATAGATCGAGCCGTCTTCAAGCACCAGGTCGACTTCCGCCGCATTGGCCTTTTGCTGCCTGCCCGCCTTCACCGCCTGCTGGAGGCGCAGCAGGTCGGAATAACTCTGCGTGAATTCGGCGCGGATCGGGTCGATCTGCTCGATGGTGGCCAGATGCGTCGCCTCGCCGCGCCCGACCAGAGCACCTTCGGTCACCAATGCGCGGCCGATGCGACCGGAAATCGGCGCCGGCGGGACGGCGTTTTCGAGATCGAGACGCGCCCGGGCGAGCGCCGCCTCGGCCTGCTTGACGCGCGCCTGCACGGCATCGAACTCCTGCTGGCTGACCGCCTTGATGTCGAGCAGCGGCGCGTAGCGCTCGAACACCGCACGCGTCGCCGCGAGATCGGCCTCGGCCGCCGCGAAAGCCGCCTGGTAGGTGCGCGCATCGATGCGGAACAGCGGCGTGCCGGCCTTGATGTCGCTGCCTTCAACGAACAGGCGCTGCTCGACCACGCCCTCGACGCGCGCGCGCACTTGCGCCGAACGCACGGCCTGCAAACGCCCCGGCAGATCCTGCGTGATCGTCGCGCTGCCGGCGGCAATGGTGACGACATCGACTTCCGGCGGCGGCATCGCGGCGCCGGGCCCCGGAGCGCCCTGCCCGCTGCCCCCGGGCTTGCCTCCCTCGCTACAGGCGGCAAGCGACAGGGCGATCAACACGGACAACAGGGCTTTCATGGCAGGCTCCGGAAGAAAGGGCGCAGGATACGGCCTGCGACTTGCGTATGCGAGGATAAAAATTGTAACTGCCCTTTACGCCCTTCCGCAGGCAGAATCCATGGATTCCCGCCACGCTCGAGAGATTCCCATGTCATCCGGTCCCCGCGAAATCGTCACGCCCTTCCGCCCGATTCCCCTCGAAGTGCCCGAGGGCATGAAGCCCAACGAGTTCTTCAACAGCACCGAAAACCTCAACGATCTCGAACACAACAACGGCCTGCTGCGCAATCCGGAAGGCCTGCTGCTCTACCGCAAGGCGCTCGGCCACAGCAACGAGTTCGACTGCTCGATCATCTACAACACCTCGCGCAGCATTCTCGACCCGCTCGGCCGCCCGGTGCGGCGCACCCAGGTGCCGGAGGCGGTGAAAAACGTCTGGAACCGCATGAACCAGATCGTCTTCGAGTACATGCTCGAACGCTACCCCGACCCGGAACGCCATCTGGTGCTGGCCGGCGAGGCCAGCCTCGACGCCACCTGGCCGCTCACCTCGCCCGGCGTGCCCTCGATCCGCATGCTGCACAACCACTTCATCGTCTTCGACAAGGCGGAGATCGCCGCCGCGCCGCTGGCCGACCCGAGCAACCCGAACCTTACCGACGGCGGCCAGCACTCGCTGTTCCAGGCGCACCTGCGCGATGTCTACCGTGCCTTTTTCGACGCCCTCGACCTCAAGATCCTGCGTCCCTGCGTGCCCGGTTCGTGCAAGATCGCGCTGACCGGCTACCCGCAGGGCCTGCCGAGCTGGGAAGTGCCGAACGGCGCGGCCGACCTGAAGGAAGTGGCCTTCTGGAAGGACTACGACACCCTGCTCAAGGGCTTCATCGACTTTTACCGCACCTTCTTCGGCCAGGTATCCACGCGCAACTCGCCCCTGCCGCGCGACCTCTACTTCCCCGCTCTCGTCGAAGACCGGCTGCTGTTCGACAACGACTTCCTCAAGACGGCGAAGATGGTGCGCGACCGCTGCATCAAGGACGCCAAATACGCCAACGCGATCCGCTGGCAGCCGGCCTTCAAGCAGCTCATCTACCGCAACGACGCCGGCAAGCTGATCGTCACGATCAGCCAGAACTCCATCGGCAACGCGATCACCGAACTGCTCGGCGTGGTGGCCAACCGCCGCCCCGACGCCGAAGCCTACGAAAAGGCCGAACCGGCGCTGATCGAAAAGCTGCTGGAAGTGCGCCGCCGCCTCGTCGAAGCCGACCTGGGTGAAGGCATCGCCACCGCCCAGTGGGGGGCGGCGTGATCGGAAGTGCAATGCTCCCTTGAAATTTCCGCCTGCACAGCATCATTGCTTGACAACTTGTCACGATGCGCGCAGGATTCGTTGCGTCATGTCATTTGATCGGAGCTTCTCGTGCGCACACTCACCATCGGCGAATTCAAGGCCCATTTTTCCGACGTGCTCACCGCCGTGCAGGCGGGAGAATCCGTCGTGGTCTGTTACGGCCGGAAAAAGGAGCGCGTCGCCGCACTGGTGCCCTATGCCGAATTTGCCGCGCAAGCCGGCAAGCGTCCGCTAGGATTGCTGAAAGGCCGTGCCGGCTTTGCCGTTGCCGACGACTTCAAGCTGAACGACGAAGAATTCCTGTCGGCATGAACTGCCTGCTCGATACGCATGCCTTCCTGTGGGCCGTCTTCGCCCCGGAAAAGCTCGGCCGCAAGGCAAGAACAGTCATCGCCGACACCGGCAACACGATCCACTTGTCTTCCGTCACCTTCTGGGAGATCTCCCTCAAATTCGCGCTGGGCAAACTCACGCTCGATCGCTGCACCCCGGAAAGCCTGGTGGGCGTCGCCCGCGACATGGGGCTGACCCTGATCGCGCCGGACGCGGACGAAGCCGCCAGATCCCACCAACTGCCCCGCATCCCCCACCGCGATCCCTTCGACCGCCTGCTGGTCTGGCAAGCCATCCAGCGGCAGCATGTCCTGATTACCAAGGATTCCGCACTACCGGCCTACACGGCAGCCGGCCTCAAGATGCTTTGGTAGGGGCGACCCGACGCCGTCCCGCCGGCACCGACTTTCGGCGGGGGCCGTCTCCGACCCCAAGCGGGCCTTCGCGTCTTCGCCAACAAATAGCGGACGGTAAGTTCGGCGGGCACTCCAAAACCGTTGTCGGGCTGGAATGAATTTCCGCTTCTGGCCGAACTCGGACTGACGTCGAATGTTTCATCGACATTGCGCATTGCGCTACCCCTGCGCCGAACGCAGCGCCCGCGCCATGTCCTTCGGCAGGAGATAAAGATGCAGCGGGTTGAAGGGGGCTGGCTCGAAACCGAAGGCCTGGTAGAAGGCGCGGGCCGTGTTGTCGGCGGCATGCACCAGCAGCGCCCGGCTGGCGACCTGTTCGTGCGCGACGAGAAAACGCTTCATGGCGTCCTTGAGCAGCGCCTTGCCCAGGCCCGCGCCCTGTTCCGATTGATCGACGGCCAGACGGGCCAGCAAGGTGAGCGGAATCGGGTAGCGTCCGGCGCCCTGAAGCACGCGCGGCGGGGCCTGGTCGGGTTCGATGGACGCGGCGGCCAGACTGTAATAGCCGACAACGCGGTTGCCGCGCAACGCCACGAAGGTGCGCGCGGTGTTGGCGCGCTGGGCATGCCAGGCATGGCGAATCAAGTAGTCATCGAGGGCGGAACTACCGCAGCAAAATTCCGCTACGGCGAAGTCCGCCGCCAGTGGCGCGGTGCCGGAAAGAGGGAGCATCGTCTGTCGCTGCTGGCGTCAATGTTCGAGGACGCTCTTTTCGGCGAACAGCTTGGCGAGCGCCGGAATATCGCGGGCCGGTGCATCCAGCGCGGTGCAAAAGGTATCGGCCATTTCTTGCGAGACGACAAAGCGCGTTTCGTCGGCCAACAGGCTGGCGGCGCGTTCCAGCGCGGCACCGACAATGAAATGCGAGAGGCTGGCATGCTGACGCTCCGCAGCACGACGCAGCATCTCCTTGGTTTCGGGCGCGATGCGAATGGCGAGACGCTCTTCCTTGGTGGTGGCAGTGGTGGTCATGGCAGTCCTGAGAGAGGGGGTGTGATGACGTTGTGTGCACATCATAGCGTGGTTCTGTCATGAAACCAAGACGAAGGGAGGCCGACGACCCGCGATTGCCCTTCCGGCAGACTTCAGGAGTTGATCTGCACTTCATGCGTTCGGTCCAGGGAGATGGTGACGGGCAGGTCTTCTGGATTTTCGTCACACTCGCATCAAACAACGCATGGCGGGACGGCGGCATGAAAAACGGGAGCCTCGGCTCCCGTTTCTGTGTGCCAAAAACAACCCGGACAACTCAGGCCGGTGCCGCCGCGTTCGGCTCGGCATCCGGCTTGTCGTCGCCGGCTTCCTGTTTCGGCGGGGTGGCCGGGGGCTTGGGCGCGCGCGGCACCTTGCCGGCCATGATGTCGTTGATCTGTTCGGCGTCGATGGTTTCCCATTCGAGCAGCGCCTTGGTCATCGCCTCGACCTTGTCGCGGTTCTCTTCGAGCAGGCGACGCGCCAGGGCGTACTGCTCGTCAATGATGCGGCGAATCTCGGCGTCGACCTGCTGCATGGTCGCTTCGGAGACGTGCTTGTGCGTCGTCACCGAACGGCCGAGGAAAATCTCGCCCTCCTCCTCGCCGTAGACCATCGGCCCGAGATTGTCGGACATGCCCCACTGCGTCACCATGCGACGCGCCAGATCGGTGGCGCGCTGGAAGTCGTTGGAGGCGCCGGTAGTCATCTGCTTCATGAAGATTTCCTCGGCGAGCCGGCCGCCGAAGAGCACGCAGATGGTGTTGAGCAGGCGTTCACGATCCTGGCTGTAACGGTCTTCGGTGGGCAGTTGCATCGTCACGCCAAGGGCTCGCCCTCTCGGAATGATCGTCACCTTGTGCACCGGATCGGTCTTCGGCAGCAGCTTGGCGACCACGGCGTGGCCGGACTCGTGGTAGGCGGTGTTCTTGCGCTCTTCCTCGGGCATGACCATCGAGCGGCGCTCGGCGCCCATCATGATCTTGTCCTTGGCGCGCTCGAAGTCGTCCATGTCCACCAGGCGCTTGTTGGCGCGGGCGGCGAACAGCGCGGCCTCGTTCACCAGGTTGGCGAGATCGGCGCCGGAGAAACCCGGGCAGCCGCGCGCCAGCACGGAAGGCTCGACATCCGGTGCCATCGGCACCTTGCGCATGTGCACCTTGAGAATCTGCTCGCGACCGCGAATGTCGGGCAACGGCACGACCACCTGGCGGTCGAAGCGGCCCGGGCGCAAGAGCGCCGGGTCGAGCACGTCGGGACGGTTGGTGGCGGCGATGACGATGACGCCGGCGGTGGCTTCGAAGCCGTCCATCTCGACCAGCAACTGGTTGAGGGTCTGCTCGCGTTCGTCGTTGCCGCCGCCGAGGCCCGCGCCGCGCTGGCGGCCGACGGCGTCGATCTCGTCGATGAAGATAATGCAGGGCGAGGATTTCTTGGCCTGCTCGAACATGTCGCGCACGCGCGCCGCACCGACGCCGACGAACATCTCGACGAAGTCGGAACCGGAGATCGAGAAGAACGGCACTTTCGCCTCGCCGGCGATGGCGCGCGCCAGCAAGGTTTTGCCGGTACCGGGCGAGCCGACCATCAGCACGCCGCGCGGAATGCGGCCACCGAGCTTCTGGAACTTGGAGGGATCACGCAGGAAATCGACGAGTTCCGAGACCTCCTCCTTGGCCTCGTCGCAGCCCGCGACGTCGGCGAAGGTGACCTGGTTGCTGTTCTCGTCGAGCATGCGCGCCTTGCTCTTGCCGAAGGAGAACGCGCCGCCGCGTCCGCCACCTTGCATCTGACGCATGAAAAAGATCCACACGCCGATCAAGAGCAGCATCGGGAACCACGACACGAAGACGCTCATCAGGAAGGACTGCTCTTCGTCCGGCTTGGCGACGACATCGACGTTGTGCTTGAGCAGGTCGGAGACCATCCACAGGTCGGGCGGGGAGTACGAAGTGATCTTGCGGCCCTCGACGGTCGTCGCCTCGAGCGTGCGGCCCTGAATCACCACCTTGGTGATGCGACCCTGGCGCACCTCCTCGAGGAACGCCGAATAGTCCATGGTGTTCGTCGTCGGCTGGCGCGTGTTGAACTGGTTGAAGACGGTCATCAGCACGATGCCGATGACCAGCCAGACCGCCATGCTTCTGAAAAAATTGTTCAAGCTCTGCCTCTCTTTCGCCTTGCGAGCGGACGATTCTAAGACAAGTCCGCCCGCCTGTTCCTTGCCAGCAGGTACAACTCCGCGCTGCGGTCGCGCGACGCCGCCGGCTTCCGGGTCGCCAGCGAGGCGAACTTTGCCTGCATCGCCCGCCGCAATTCCATGAATCCCGCCCCCTGAAAGACCTTGACCAGCAAATCGCCGCCAGGTTTCAGGTTTTCGCGCGCGAAATCGAGCGTCAGTTCCGCCAGGTACAGCACCTGGGCGCTGTCCGTCGCCGCGATACCCGTCATGTTGGGCGCCATGTCCGATAAAACAAGATCGATTCGCCGTCCCGCCAGGGACGACTTTAGCCGTTCGAGTACCGCATCTTCCCGAAAATCGCCCTGGATGAACTCGACGCCGGGCAAAGGCGCGAAATCGAGCAGGTCCAGCGCGACGAGGTGTCCGCCGGGCTGGATGCGCTTGGCGGCGTACTGGCTCCAGCTACCCGGCGCGGCGCCGAGGTCGACGACGGTCATGCCCGGTTTCAGCAGGCGATCCTTTTCGTCGATCTCCTTGAGCTTGAACACCGCGCGCGAACGCCACCCCGCCTTCTGCGCCTGCTGCACGTAGGGGTCGTTCACATGCTCGTGCATCCATTGCTTGCTCTTCTTCTTCTGCCGGGTCGTCCAGCTCATGCGTCAGGTCGCCAGTTCCGCCTTGTCCCTGAAGTGCTCGAGCGTCTCGGGATTCGCCAGCGCCTCGATGTTCTTCACCGGGCGGCCATGCACCACCTCGCGCACGGCCAGCTCGACGATCTTGCCGCTCTTGGTGCGCGGGATGTCCGCGACTTGCAGGATCTTCGCCGGCACGTGGCGCGGCGTGGTGTTGGCGCGGATCTGCTCCTTGATGCGCTTGGCGAGCGCGTCGTCGAGGGTCAGGCCGTCCTTGAGCTTGACGAACAGCACCACGCGCACGTCATTGTCCCAGTCCTGGCCGATGACGATGGATTCGAGCACCTCGGGCAGCTTTTCCACCTGGCGGTAGATTTCCGCCGTGCCGATGCGCACGCCGCCGGGGTTGAGCGTCGCATCGGAGCGGCCATGGATCATGAAGCCGCCGTGCGTCGTCTTCTCGGCGAAGTCGCCGTGGCACCAAAGCCCGGGGAAGCGCTCGAAATAGGCGGCGCGGTATTTCGCGCCATCCGCGTCGTTCCAGAAGCCGATGGGCATCGAGGGGAAAGGCTTCGTGCAGACGAGCTCGCCCTTCTCGCTGGCCGGCGCCGGGTGGCCGTTTTCATCATAAACGTCGACCGCCATGCCGAGACCGGCGCACTGGATCTCGCCGCGCCACACCGGGCCGATCGGGTTGCCGAGCACGAAGCAGGAAACGATGTCGGTGCCGCCGGAAATCGAGGCGAGCTGGAGGTCGGCCTTGATGTCGCGATAGACGTAGTCGAAGCTCTCGGGCGAGAGCGGGCTGCCGGTGGAGAACATCGCACGCAGCGGCGACAGGTCATGCGTCTCGCGCGGCTTCAGTTCGATCTTGGCGCAAGCGTCGATGAACTTGGCCGAGGTGCCGAACTGCGTCATGCCCTCCGCCACCGCGTAATCGAACAGGATGTTGCCGCGTCCGACGAAGGGCGAACCGTCGTACAACAGCAGCGTGGCGCCGGAAGCCAGCCCGCTCATCAACCAGTTCCACATCATCCAGCCGCAGGTGGTGAAGTAGAACAGCTTGTCGCCGGGCTTGACGTCCGATTGCAGGCGGTGCTCCTTGAGGTGCTGGAGCAGCACGCCACCCGCGCTGTGAACGATGCACTTCGGCACGCCGGTCGTGCCCGATGAGTAAAGAATGTAGAGCGGATGATTGAAGGGCAGCTGGGCAAACTCGATCTCGGTCTGCCAGCGGTGGGGATCGACGAAACTGCGCAGCATCACCGCGTTCGGGATCGATGCGATCTCGTGGCCTTCCTTGCGCGTGTAGCGCGCGACGACGACTTTCCTCACCGTGGGCAGGCCCGCCGCGATCTCCCTGACCTTGGCGAGGCTGTCGTGCGTCTTGCCGTTGTAGTAGTAGCCGTCGGCGACGAACAGCAGCTTCGGCTGCACCTGGCCGAAGCGGTCGAGCACGCCCTGCACGCCGAAATCGGGCGAGGCGGAGGTGAACACCGCGCCGATGGACGACGCGGCAAGCAGCGTGATGAGGGTCTCGGGCAGGTTGGGCATGTAGGCGGCGACCACATCGCCGGCGACCACCCCTTCGTTGCGCATCGCGGCGGCGAGTCGCGCGACGCGACGGTAGAGGTCGCCATGCCCCATGCGGCGGATCAGCTTGTCCTCGCCCCAGAACACCAGCGCATCCGCGGCATCGCGGCGACGCAGCAGGTTTTGCGCATAGTTGAGGCGCGCGTCCGGAAACCATTGCGCACCAGGCATCCTGTCGCCATCGACGAGGATACGGCCGCCCTTCTCGCCATGCACCTCGCAGAAATCCCACACCAGCGACCAGAAATCCGCCGGATTTTCCACCGACCAGCGGTGCAGCGCGTCGTAGTTCGTCGCGCCATTGGCAAACGCATCCGCGCACCGCGCGAAAGCACCGAGATTCGCGGCGGCGATACGCTCCGCGCCCGGCTGCCACATCATCTGTTTGCTCATGGGCTCCTCCCCGATTTTTTGTGCGCCGATTATATGGGCTTGCCGGCCATCAAGCCTGCAAATCGGGTTCTCCGCAATGGTGAAGGATTTCGGCGCGCGCGGCGTCGCGCAGGCGCAGCGCGGCGTGCCAGTCGCCCGTGCCATCGGGATTCGGCGCGATAGGCGGCCGGCAGGTGACGTTCAGCGCACCCCGGCGCGGCAGCCAGTGACCGTCGCGCAGCCGGTCGCGCGCGCCGGAGATCGCCACGGGCACCACCGGCACGCCGCTCTTCGCGGCGACCAGGAAGGCGCCCATGCGGAAGGGCGCCAGTCCCGGCACGCGCGACAAGGTGCCCTCGGGGAAGAACACCGGCACACGGCCGGCGGTGACGCTTGCGTGCAGGCGTTCGGCGTCCGCCACGCCCTGGCGGAAATCGAAGCGCTCGACGAAATCGCAGCCGAGCCGTTCGAGGAATACGCGCGAGAAGAAGTGATCCCTCAACTCGCGTTTGACGACGAAACGCCAGCTTTTCCAGGGCAGCGCGGCGACCAGCGCGAGGCCGTCGATGTAGCTCGCGTGGTTGACGACGAGAACACAAGAAGTGTCTGGCAGGTTTTCCCGCCCGTCGACCTTGAGGCGGATGCCGGAAAGCCGCAGCCAGAGCCGCGCTGCCGCGCCGCAGGACCGCCACGCGAAAGTCGGCGCCGGTGAGACGGCGACGATTGCCCACACCGGCCCGGCGAACAGGCAGAACAGCCCGGCCGCCCAAAGGCCGGCGAGCCGGTCACCCAGGGCGCGCAGGCCGCGCCGCGCCTGCGGCAAGGCGCCGGAAAGCGCGAGCCGCACCACTTGCAGCCAGACCGCACGCGGCGCCGCGGCAATGTCCTGCATGCCGCGCTCGTACAGCTCGCGGCTCGCGGCGCGGCGCACCTTGCCGCTCGAGGTCTTGAGCACGATGCGGCGCGTCGACAGCACCACCGCGTCGGCCGGCAGGCCGGCGACGGCCACCACCGCCGCCTGTACTTCGCCGCGCACCACGTTCTCATCGGTGGAGGGCGACAGCTCGGCCATCACCACGAGACGCTCGGTGCCCGTCGCCGGGTCGGGGCTGCCGAAGGCCGCCACGCAGCCCTTGCGGATACCCGCCACCGCCCCCACCGCCTGCTCGATCTCCTGCGGATGGAGATTGCGCCCGCCCTTGATGATGATGTCCTTGACGCGGCCGCTCGGCACGATCTCGCCGTCGAGCAAGTAGCCGCGGTCGCCCGTCTCCCACCAGCCATCGCGGACCAGCCGCGCGGTCGCCTCCGGGTTCCGGAAATAACCGGCGGTCGCCGACGGGCCGCAAAACTGGATGCGCCCCTCGCGGCGTTCCGGCAGCTCGGCGCCGGCTTCATCGACGACGCGGATCGCATAGCCCGGCAACGGGCGGCCACACAGCACGAAGCGCATCGCATCGGCATCCCCGCTTGGAACGGCTTCGCCACGCAACGCGAAATCGGCGCGGCGGATCGTGTCGATGCGCGCGCCGCGTCCCGGCGTGAGCGCGAGACCGACGGCGCACTCGGCCAGCCCATAGACCGGCGCGAGCGCTTCCGGCCGCAATCCGCAGGCGGCGAAACGCGCCGCGAAGCGCGTCATCGTGTCCGCGCTGACCGGCTCGGCGCCGTTGAAGGCGATGCGCCAGGAGGCGAGGTCGAGGCCGGTCAGCTCCGCGTCCGGAATGCGCTTGAGGCACAGTTCATACGCGAAGTTGGGCGCGCCCGAGAGCGTGCCGCGATAGCGCTGGATCGCGCGCAGCCAGCGCGCCGGTCGCGCCAGGAAAGCGAGCGGCGACATGACGACGAAGGGCAATGCGTAGGTCATGCTCGACAGCCAGGCGCAGATCAGCCCCATGTCGTGATAGAGCGGCAGCCAGCTCACGAACACGTCGTCGCGCCCGACCTTCGCCGCGCGCGCCATGGCGTGGATGTTCGCCAACAGCTGCGTGTGCGTGAGCGTGACGCCCTTCGGCACGCCCGTGCTGCCCGAGGTGTATTGCAGCAACGCGAGGTCGCCGGCATGCGCCGGGATGGCGACCGGCGTACCGGTTTCGGCGATCAGGTTTTCCGCCAGTTCGACGGCCGCCAGCCCCTCCACCTGCCCCAGCAGCAGCCGCGCCGGCAGCGCGACCCGACGATCTGCAATCAACAGCCGCGTGCCGGCGTTGGCGAGGATCGCCGCGTGGCGGCGCAGGTGATCCTCGATCTCCTGCGGTCGCGCCGGCGGATAGATCGGCACCGGCACCGCGCCGGCGAGCAGAATGCCGCAAAAGCACGGGAAGAATTCCGGGCAGGTCGGCAGCATCAGAGCGACGGCCTCGTTCGGCGCGATGCCGCGCGATTGCAGCGCCGCCGCCACCGCGCGCGCCTCGTTCCACAGCCGGCCGTACGTCATCGGCTGCGGCGTCTCGCCCTCATCGAGATAGATCAGGTGCGTGCGTTCCGGCTGGTGCGCCGCGTGCCATTGCAGCACCGCCGGCAGCGTCGCCAGCGTCGCCGGCGCGGGCGCGCCCTCCTCCGCCGGAACGTCTGCCTCGAAAGTCGGTGCCGGCGGGACGGCGACCGCCTGCCCCAGTGCAACCAGAAAGTCCCGCGGCGTTTCGGCATCCGACAGCAGTTCCGCCGGCAGACGCACGGCGAACTCGGTCTCGATGCGCAACAGCAGCTCGGCGCGCGCGAGGCTGTCGAAGCCGAGATCGCGGTCGAACCGGCTGTCGAGCGTCACGGGCGACGGTGCGGCAAAGTTCGCCGCGCGCAGCTCGTCGCGCAGGGTGGCAATCAGTTGCAACAGGCGGTTCGACTCGTTCACTTTGCGTGCGCTCGCATTCCGTGGGGGACGAGTCTATATCCCGCTCCGGCGACGTATAATCGGCCCGCTCTGGCCCGCTTCGACCGACCGCGTTGGTGGCACCGGAACAACGTCAATAGGTAGAAATACGGATTGCTCATGCGGCATACATGACGAGAATCTGCGCAGGTTTGGACACTCGATGGATCGACCTCAGGACAATGCAATGACATCCGCAACGGAATCCGGCAACTGGTTCGAGCAGCTTTTCAAAATATCCCCCGACCCTTGCTGGATCATCGATTCTAGCCGCTTCGTCGAGTGTAACGAGGCCGCCGTTCATGCCCTGGGATATGGCAACCGCGGCGAATTCCTGAACGCTCACCCTTCGAGGCTCTCCCCTCCCTTCCAGCCGGACGGGGAAGACTCCTACACCAAGGCCGAACGGATGATCTCCCTCGCCCAGTCGAACGGACTACACCGGTTCGAATGGGTTCATGCGCGCAACGATGGCAGCCTGTTCACCGCCGAAGTCACGCTGGCCGCCATCGAGCTTTGCGGGCGGCGCGTGCTCTACTGTGTCTGGCGCGACATATCCGAACGCAAGGCCAGCGAAGCGCAACTGCATCTCGCGGCCAACATCATCAACGGAACGCACGAAGGAATCCTGGTCACCGACCATCATGGCGTCATCCAGGCGGTCAATCCGGCCTTCACGATCATCACCGGCTACAGCGCAGAGGACGCCATCGGGGCGAAGGCCAATCTGCTCAAGTCCGACCATCACGACGACGCCTTCTACCGCGACCTCTGGCAAGCGATCTCCACGACCGGGCACTGGGAAGGCGAAATATGGAACCGCCGCAAGAACGGCGAGATTTATCCGGAGTGGCTCAATATCAGCACGCTGCCGGCCCATGGCACGACAGCCACTCGCCATGTCGCCATCTTTCACGACATCACCGAGCATCACAAGTCGGCCGAGAGGATTCGGCATCTGGCCTTCCATGACGTCCTCACCGGGCTGCCCAATCGCACCCTGTTCCAGGATCGTCTCGAACATGCCCTGGAGAGGGCGAAGCGGGAGGGGAATCGTCTCGCCATCATGTTTCTCGATCTGGATGGCTTCAAGGCCGTCAATGACAGTCTCGGGCACGATGTCGGGGATCTGCTGCTGCAGGAAGTGGCGAAGCGCATGCGCGCGCGGTTGCGGCGCGGGGCGGACACCCTGGCGCGCCTGGGGGGCGACGAATTCGTCATTCTCATGGAGAACCTGAAAGAGCCGGAGCACTGCGCCTTTCAGGCGGAACGCATCCTCGAGGACATTCTTCTCCCGATGGAGATCCGCGGCCACGGCATTCAGGTCGGGGCCTCCCTGGGCCTGGCCTTCTATCCCGAAGACGGCGACGAGGCGCTGCAACTGATGCGCTGCGCCGATGCCGCGATGTATTCGGCCAAGGCCGCCGGCAAGGGTACCTATCGCTTTTTCCAGCCCGACATGCTGGCGTCCATCAGTACCCGCCTCTTGCTCGAAACCGAACTCCGGCAAGCCATCGCGCAGCGGCAACTGGTTCTTTACTACCAGCCGAAAGTTTGCCTGAGCGACGAGCGTCTCACCGGGGTCGAGGCGCTGATTCGCTGGTCGCATCCGACACGCGGCCTGATCATGCCGGGCAGCTTCATCCCGATTGCCGAAGAAACCGGGCTGATCCTCCCCATTGGCGACTGGGTGCTCGAAGAGGCCTGCCGGCAGGCGGCCGCATGGCTTGCCGACGAACTGCGGATAACCATCGCCATCAACGTCTCGGTGCGGCAAATCGCCAAGGGGCGCTTGCCGGAAAAGCTCGAGGAACTGCTTGCCCGGTATTGCCTGCCCGCCACCGCCTTGCAGATCGAGATCACCGAAAGCGTTTTCATGGCAGACCCGGATGCGACGATCATCGTGCTGAACCAGCTGCGCGATCTTGGCGTATCCATCGCGGTGGACGACTTCGGCACGGGTTATTCGAGCCTCGCCAGGCTCAGCGGAATGCCGATCGACATGGTGAAGATCGATCGCTCTTTCGTGCTGAACGTCGAACACAACCGCAAGGATGCCCAGGTCGTCAGAACCGTGATTGCGCTGGCCGAGGCGCTTGGTCTCGATGTTGTCGCGGAAGGCGTCGAATCGGCCGGCCAGGCGAGAATGCTGGAGGATTCCGGATGCGAGATCTGCCAGGGCTACTACTTTGCGTATCCCCAGTCGGCCGAGCACCTGACGGACTGGATCAGGGCGCGCACCACCGCCTGACGCGTTCCGCTACTTCTTCTGCCACAGATAGCGCCGGTCGTCGAAACTCGTCACCCAGTGCGGGTAATAGACGACCATCAGGGCAATGGCACCGCCGTTGAGCCAGCCTTCGGCGAAGGCGAGCAGCACGTAGTACGGCAGGTAGTCGGACAGCAGGAGATCGGCCTCGTAGATGCCACCCGCCCAGAGCAGCAGGCTGGAACCGCCACCGACGGCGAGCGCGGCGAGCCCGCCGCCGAAGAAGGCCGCGCCGAAGATGAAGATGAAGACGTTGGCCGGCAGCCAGCGCTCAATCACGCCGAGCAGCGCGTGCGCGACAAAGACCGGGCAGACGACGAACACCAGCGCGTTGAGGGCGAAGGCTTCCCAGCCCGGCACGCCCTTCATCCCGGCGTTGAAGGTGACGGCGGCAAGCACCACCGACAGGCCGACCAGCGCCAGCGACCGGCCGAACATCAGCGTGAGCGCCGTCGCGCCGAGGAAGTGCAGGTCCAGGCCGGGCTTGACGCCCGCCTTCAGGCTCCAGAGCAACGTCAGGACGACGAGCGCGCCCATCCAGGCATTGGCCAGCCCGGGGCGCCGCGCGTCGCCGACGAGCGTTCGCCAGGGCGCCGTGCGCGCCGCATGCGCCAGGAAGAGCAGATAGACCGGCAGCGCGCCGAGCGTCCATGCGCTGCCGAACAGTCCGTCCGCGAAGTTCATGGTGCCGCCGAAATCAGTCGCCGTCGCGTCGCCGCCGCGCGCGCAGCTTGAATTCGATGCCGACGCCCGACCACTGGCCGACCTCCTCGGCGAGCACGGCGGCCGTCATCGGCGCAGCGTCGAGCCAGGCCTTGTCGAGCGTCAGCTCGAAACCGCGCGCCGTCATGCGGGCACCGACTTCCGGAGGCGCGCTGTCGTCGCGGGCACGCTGCAGCAGCGCAGCGATGCGCAGGCAGAAGATCAGCAGCCATTCCGGCGCTTCGCGGGGTTGCTGCACGCGATCCAGGCGACCGCGATGGGCCAGCACCAGGCGCGCCAGCAATCCCTGGTCGCGTCGCGAGAAGCCGGGCATGTCGGCGTTGGCGAGCATGTAGGCACTGTGCTTGTGGTAGCTGGCGTGCGCGATCGAGACGCCGATCTCGTGCAAGCGCGCCGCCCAGGCGAGAAACTGCGCGGCCGGCGTTTCCTCGAGGTCGTCCTCCGGACGCAGTTGCCGGTAGAGCGCCAGCGCCGTCGCACGCACGCGCGCGGCCTGGCGATGGTCGACTTCGTAGCGGTGCATGAAGCGCTCGACGGTGGCCTCGCGCAGATCCTCGTGATGGTAGCGGCCGAGCAGGTCGTAGAGCACGCCCAGGCGCAACGCGCCTTCGGAGAAGGTCATGCGCTCGATGCCGAATTCCTTGAACACCGCGGACATGATCGCCAGGCCGCCGGGAATCACCGGCATGCGGTCGGCGCGCATGCCGGCCAGTCCGGTGCGCCCCGCGTCGCCAGCCTGCAGGAGGCGCAGGCGCAGCTGCTCCAGGCCGTCGCGGGTGATCGCCCCGTCGGTGAATCCGTTGGCCTCGAGAATGTCGCGCAGTGCCTTGGCCGTGCCCGAGGAACCCACCGCCTCGTCCCAGCCGCTATCGCGGTAGGCATGCACGATGGTTTGCAGCTCGCGCCGCGCGGCCAGTTCGGCCTCCTTGAAGGCGCGCTTGTCGATGCGGCCGGCGGGAAAGAAGCGCAGGCTGTAACTGACGCAGCCCATGTAGAGCGATTCGAGCAGCAGCGGACGGATTTCCTGGCCGATGATGAACTCGGTGGAACCGCCGCCGATATCGACGACCAGATGACGGATGCGCGGGTTCGGCAAGGTGTGGGCGACGCCGAGGTAGATCAGGCGCGCTTCCTCGCGGCCGGCGATCACCTCGATGGGGAAACCCAGCGTCGCCTCGGCCTGGCACAGGAAGGTCGGGCCGTTCTTGGCGACGCGCAGGGTGTTGGTGGCGACGGCGCGCACGGCCTCCGGCTGGAAACCGCGCAGGCGCTCGCCGAAGCGCGCCAGCGCAGCGAGCGCGCGCTGCTGCGAGGCTTCGTCGAGATGCTTGGCGGGATCGAGGCCGGCGGCGAGACGCACGGTCTCCTTGAGTCCGTCCAAGGGATAAATCTGGTTGCCGACGATCCGCCCGACCTGCAGGCGGAAACTGTTGGAACCCATATCGACGGCGGCGACGTGTTCGTGAACCACGATGGTGCCCTGAAGCTGATGGCCAGGGCGCGATTCTAGCCGTGCCATGTCATACTTGCGAAATCCCGCCCGACGATACTCGACGCCCCCGTACCCGCCATGAAAACGATGTCCGCCCTCCACGAGTTTCCCGCCGAACATTTCCTCAACCGCGAGTTTTCGCTGCTGGCCTTCAACCGCCGTGTGCTGGCGCAGGCCGCCGACGCACGCGTGCCGCTGCTCGAGCGCCTGCGCTTCCTGTGCATCGTCTCCTCGAACCTCGACGAGTTCTTCGAGATCCGCGTCGCCGGCATCAAGGAACAGATCAAGATGCGCACCCACGCGACCGGGCCGGACCGCCTCGGCCCGCACGAAGTGTTCCGGCGCGTCACGCGCGAAGCGCACGAACTGATCGAGGAGCAGTACGCCCTCTTCAACGACACCATCCTGCCGGCGCTGGCGGCGGAGGGCATCGTCTTCCTGCGCCGCTCCGAATGGACCGAAGCGCAGGAGGCGTGGATTCACGACTATTTCCGCCGCGAAGTGATGCCGGTGCTGACGCCGATCGGCCTCGACCCCGCCCACCCCTTCCCGCGCGTGCTCAACAAGAGCCTCAACTTCGCCGTCGAACTCGAAGGCAAGGACGCCTTCGGCCGCAGTTCGGGCGCCGCCATCGTGCAGGCGCCGCGCGCCCTGCCGCGCGTGATCCAGCTGCCCAAGGAACTCACCGGCCTCGATTACGGCTTCGTCTTCCTCTCCTCCATCCTGCACCGGCACGTCGGCGAACTGTTCTCCGGCATGCACGTGCTCGGCTGCTACCAGTTCCGCGTCACGCGCAATTCCGACCTGTTCGTCGACGAGGAGGAAGTCAAGAACCTGCGCACCGCCTTGCAGGGCGAACTGCCGCAGCGTCACTTCGGCGACGGCGTGCGTCTCGAGGTTGCCGACAACTGCTCCGAGGCGATGAGCGACTTCCTGCTCCAGCACTTCGGCCTCGGCCGCGACGACCTCTACCAGGTGCCCGGCATCGTCAACCTGGTGCGATTGATGTCGGTGCCGGATCGCGTCGACCGTCCCGATCTCAAGTTCCCCGTCTTCCAGCCGGGCCTGCCCAAGCAGCTGTCCGGCCGCTACGACATGTTCGAGAGCATCAGGAAGGGCGACCTCCTGCTGCACCACCCCTTCCAGTCCTTCGCGCCGGTGATCGAATTCCTCAAGCAGGCCGCCGAAGACCCGCAGGTGGTGGCGATCAAGATGACCGTCTATCGCACCGGCACGGATTCCGTGCTGATGGAGCACCTGCTGCGTGCCGCCAAGATGGGCAAGGAAGTCACCGTCGTCGTCGAGCTCATGGCGCGCTTCGACGAGGAGGCGAACATGTCGATCGCCGCGCGCCTCGAGGAAGTCGGCGCGCATGTGGTCTATGGCGTGTTCGGGTACAAGACGCACGCCAAGCTGATGCTCGTGCTGCGCCGCGAGGAGACCGACAAGGGCAGCGGCTACCGCCGCTACGTGCATCTGGGCACCGGCAACTACCATCCGCGCACCACGCGCTTCTACACCGACTTCGGCCTGATGAGCTGCAACGACGAGATCGCCGCCGACGTCAATGAAGTCTTCAAGCAGCTCACCGGCCTGGGCAAGGCGAGCGCGCTCAAGCATCTGTGGCAGGCGCCCTTCACCCTGCACTCGAACATGCTCGCCGCGATCCGCCAGGAAACCGAGGCGGCACGCGCCGGACGCAAGGCGCACATCATCGCCAAGATGAATTCCCTGCTCGAACCCGAAATCATCGAGGCACTCTACGAAGCGAGCCAGGCCGGCGTGCATGTCGATCTGATCGTGCGCGGCGTCTGCTGCCTGCGCCCGGGCGTGCCCGGCCTCTCGGAAAACATCCGCGTGCGATCGGTGATCGGCCGCTTCCTCGAACACCACCGCATCTACTACTTCCATGCCGACGGCGAGGAAAAGCTCTACCTCGCCAGCGCCGACTGGATGGAGCGCAACTTCTTCCGTCGCATCGAGGTCTGCTTCCCGGTGCTGGAGCCGAAACTCAAGCGCCGCGTGATCAAGGAAGGCCTGCGCGGCTACCTGGCCGACAACTGCATGGCCTGGGACATGGACAGCGAGGGCAACTACCGCATCAAGCCCTCGCGCCGCGTGCGCACTTGCGCGCAGGATCTGCTGCTCGGCGAACTGGCGGAGGAATGAAGCGCCGGCGCGGGCGGAGCGTCGCCGTGCCGCCGAAGCCGACTTTCAGTTGAGCGGGATGCGCCGGCCGAAAGGCACTGGCGCGCCGCCCTTCACCAGCCAGAGCACCGGGTAGTCGGGCGCCGCGGCGGGAAACCTTCCCTCGGCGTCGGTGAAATACACCAGCGCATCCGGGCGCGCGCCGTTCGCCGCGATCCATTCGAACACCGGCACGAAATCGGTGCCGCCACCCGCGGCGAAGCTGCGCGGCAGGCGCAGTTCGTCCCAGGGTTCGAACCGCCAGGGCGCGCCCTCGGCCAACGCCGTGTCGCAGGCGAACAGCAGGATGCGCACCGGCGTGGCCGCCTTCAGCGCGTTCAGTTCGCCGAGGAAGGCGGCGATGTCTGCGTCCGTCACCGAACCGGAAACGTCGAGCGCGACATGGATGTCGCCGGCGTGGCTGCGCAGGCTGGGCAGGACCGCCTCGCCCTCGCGTCTCGACGGGCGCTGCCAGGTGTAATCGTCGCGCGCGGTCTGCGACAGGAAGGAGGCCAGCACGGCCCGCCACGACACCTGGGCGGCCAGCGCAGCCTCGACCAGACGGGCGAGGTGCCCCGGCAGCTTGCCGGCCTCGCGGGCGCGTTGTGCGGCGGCGGCGAGATGGCGCTGCCACTGCTGCTGCAATTGCTGCTTCTCGCCTTCGCCGAGCGGACGCGGATGCCCGGATTTCTCGCCTCCCGCCGCCGTGCCACCACCACCGACTTTCGCTTCGCCCTCCCCGCTGCCCGCGTCGCCATCCCACAGATGGTCGTCCATCATCTCGCTATCGTCGTTGCTGTCGTCGATGCAGGGATAAATCTCCTCGGCCGCCATGCCGCGATAGATGTCGAGCACCACCGCCTCGCCGGGCGGCGTCAGGCCGGCATCGACGAGGATCGGGTTGACGGCGAAATCGCAGGCCATGTCCCACTTGCGCTGCACGCGATGGCCGCGTCGCGCGAAATGGCCCAGCGCGCAGTGCAGCGCCTCGTGCGCCAGGGCGAACTGCACCTGCGCCGGGGAAAGCGAATCGATCCAGCGCGGGTTGAAATACAGCGTGCGCGCATCGGTCGCCGTGGTGCGGCACCAGCGGGCCGGCTTGAGCGGCAGGCGCAGCGCCAGCGCGCCGAGGAAGGGCTGGTCGAGAATCAGCCGGGTGCGCGCGGCGGCAAGCCGGCTTTCCGCTTCAGTCATACAGCATGATGTCGGCCACCGCCCCCGCCCACGCTGCGAACTGCGGCACGGCGAACAGCGCTTGCCCGATGCCGCGATGTATGTCGGACACCAGCATCACGCCCATTTCGCGCTGGGGGAACTGCTGCGCGTAGTCGAGAATGTGTCCCCACACCTGCGTGGCGTCGGGGCGGGATTTCGCGCGCAAGGCGCGTCCCGCCAACGCGGCGGCGACGGCGTATTGCAGGTCGATTTCCGCGGGCACGGACACCGCCTGTCCGGCACAGATGGCGTCGAGGTCGGGCAGGCGGTCGAGGCTGTCGATGAAGGCCGCGCACTCGATACCGGCGGCCTGGCCGACGCAGGCGGCGAGCGCGGCCGGCAGCAGTTCGGGATGGTCGGCGAACTTATGCAGCGCACGGTGGGCGAACTCCCACGAACGCGGGCTGGGAAAAGCCATTTCGCCGCCGGCATTCCTGGCCGGATCGAAATCGAAGACCAGTTCCGGCTTGAAGCGCAGAAAAGCGACGAGACGCTCGTCGATGCCGTTCGCGTAAGCCCATTGCGCCCAGTCGTCGAGGTTCACCTCGACCGTGAAGTGCGCGAAGCGGTTCGCCAATGGCGCCGGCATCGCATAAGTCACGCCCCGGTCGCCCTGGCGGTTGCCGGCGGCGAAGATGGCCCAGCCGGGCGGCACGCGGTAGTCGCCGAGGCGCCGGTCGAGGATCAGCTGGTAAGCGGCGGCCGAGACCGCCGGCGGTGCCGAGGTGATTTCGTCGAGGAACAGCACGCCGGCTGCGCCATGGCGTGCGGCATCCGGCAGCATCGCCGGTGCCGCCCATTCCACGCGATCACCGACGCGAAAGGGAATGCCGCGCAGGTCCGAAGGTTCCATCTGCGACAGGCGGATGTCGATCACCGGCACGTCGTGGCGCGCCGCCACCTGGGCGACGATTTGCGACTTGCCGACGCCGGGCGGCCCCCAGAGCATCACGGGCGTGTGGTGGCCGGCGGCGGCGGCGAGGAATTCGCGGTCGAGAACGAACGCCAGCTGGGCGGGGCGCATCAGAACACCTCGCCGCGCACCTGGGCCGCCGGCACGCCTGCCTCGGCCAGCGCCCGCGTCGCGGCGACGACGAAGCCGGCCGGCCCGACGACGTAGACATCGCGCTCGCGGATGTCCTCGTCGGCCAGCGCCCGGGCCACGGCACGCGCCGCCGCCACGGCGGCGTCATCGGCCTTGACGGTGGCATAGCTGAAGGTGTCGATCGCATCCGCCCAGGCGCGGCACTGGTTTTCCAGATAATGGCCGTCGGCCACGGTCGCCGCCCAGACCAGCCGGATCGCGCCGGGCAGATCGGAGGCCACCGCATGTTCGACCAGGCTTTTCACCGGCGCGAAACCGGTATCGCAGGCGACGAAAAGAATGTCGCGCGGCGAATCCTTGTCGAGCACGAAATCGCCGAACGGGCCGAACAGGCTGACGGCATCGTTCGCCCGCAGAGCGCCCGCGAAGAGACGGCGGGCGAACTCGTCTTCGTCGTCGCGACGGACGTGGAAGAGGAGATTGCGGTCGTCGCAGGGACAGGAGGCGATCGGGTACTCGCCGCGAAAATTGGTCGTGCTGCCCGTGACCGACAGGGCGACGCGCTGGCCGGCGAGGAAACGCAGACGATTGGTGCGCGGCGTTTGCAGATGCAGCAGGAGAATATCCGGGGTCAGCGGCGCGACGCTCCGGACCTTGGCGACGATATCCTGTCGCGGAATGTCATCGGGCGAATGGGCCTCGAGCATCTCGACGACGAGATCGCTCACCGCCATGTGCGAACACAGCAGCGCGTAGCCCTGGGCGCGCTCCCCCGCCGACAGCGGATAGTCGCTGTGCAGGATCTGGCGCGTCTGCCCGGAGACGATGCGCGCCTTGCACAAGCCGCAGTTGCCGTTGCCGCAACCATAGGACGGCGCCAGGCCGGCACGCAGTGCAGCCTTCAGCACCGTTTCGTTGCCCTCGACGAAAAATTCGTGGTTCGACGGCTTCACGATGACGTGGGCGGACATGACGCGCAGCACCTCGTCCATTACCGCGACCTTGTCGGTCGGCTGTTCGCTGCCGAGCACGCTCGCCAGGCCTTCGTCGAGAAACCGGCCGAGTGCGGCGATCTGTTCGCTGGCCGAGGCGCCCGCCACGCTTTCGATGCGTTCGCGCAGCGCCTCGATCAGGTCGTGATAGTGCGCCAGGTGGCGGCGCACGTCTTCGAGTTCCTCGCTTTGCGCGGCCAGTCGCTGCGCCAGCACTTCCTGGTTGGGCAGCACGCGTTCGCGGATGCGCTTGCCGAAGGCTTCCTCGCGAATTCTGGTGATGCTCTCGAAGGCGCCCGAATCCTCCAGGCTCAGCCCGGGGTAGAGTTTGAGCAGATCAACGCTCGACACGCTGCCGTCGTGCGACGGCAATTCGCCGGCGGCAATCTGCTTTTGCAATACGGCGCGCGTCACGCCCAATAGTTGCGCGGCGCGCGAAAGGGTCAGCAGTTGGGACATGCGGCTCCTCGTTTGTCCATCTTGTTCGCGGCGATGATACCGAATTGTCACATGCGTTCCATTGTCGCAGGCGGATGCAATCAAAAGTGGCGGACGCACCCGTTACAGGTGTTTTTTTGTAAATTTGTCTACATTGATGTAGATTAAGCAACATGAACTCATCGACCGACTGGATGATTCTCGTCACCACTCTCCCGGCGCGCAACACCGCGACACGCATGCGCGTATGGCGAGCGTTGAAGGCGCTCGGCTGCGCCACGCTGCGCGATGGCGTTTACCTGTTGCCGGCGCTGACGGAAGCGCGCGTCGCGCTGGACGGCCTTGCCACCGAGGTGCGTGGCGCGAGCGGAAGCGCCGAGGTGCTGGCCATCTCCGCCACGGTCGCGCAGGACGCCGGCTTCCGGCGCCTGTTCGACCGCAGCCCGGAATACGGCCACCTGCTGGCAAGTGTGAATTCCGCCATCGCCTCCGGCGCCCCACGCGCGGTCGATACGCTGCGACGCGAGTTCAACAGCATCGCTGCCACCGACTATTTTCCCGGTCCGGCGCGCGCCCAGCTCGAAGCGGCGCTCGCCGAGTTGACCGCCATCGCCAGCGGCGAACCGCGTCCCGGACACGGCTCGATCCGCCGTCTCACCAGCGCCGACTTTCAGGGGCGCACTTGGGCAACGCGCAAGCGCCTCTGGGTCGACCGCATGGCCAGCGCCTGGCTGATCCGCCGCTTCATCGACCGCAAGGCAAAGTTTCTCTGGCTCGATAACCCGAAGAAGTGTCCGAAAAGCGCACTCGGCTTCGACTTCGACGGAGCAGCCTTCACCCATGTCGGCCAGCGCGTGAGTTTCGAAGTGCTGGCTGCGAGCTTCGGCCTCGACGCCGTCCCCGCCCTGGCGCGCATCGGCGCCATCGTGCACTTTCTCGATGTCGGCGGCGCGCCAGTGGCGGAGGCTGCCGGCATCGAGGCGGTACTGGGTGGCCTGCGCGCCGCTACCGCCGCCGACGACGACCGACTGCTGGCCGACGCAAGCCGTGTGTTCGACAGCCTCTACGAAAACTACAGCGCCAACAACCGACAGGAGCATATCGATGAATGACATCGCCACCAATGCCGTACCGCCAGCCGCGCCAAGCCTCGGCGAAGCCTTCAAATACTGGCTCAAGCTCGGTTTCATCAGTTTCGGCGGCCCCGCCGGGCAGATCGCCATGATGCATACCGAACTGGTGGAAAAGCGCCGCTGGATTTCGGAACACCGTTTCCTGCACGCGCTCAACTACTGCATGCTGCTGCCCGGCCCGGAGGCGATCCAGCTCGCCATCTATCTCTCCTGGCTGCTGCACGGCACGGCGGGCGCCATCATCGCCGGCATCCTGTTCTTCCTGCCCGCCTTCGTGTTGCTCGCGACGCTCACCGGGGTCTATCTCGCCTTCGGCGACGTGCCGCTGGTACAGGGCCTCTTCTACGGCATCAAGCCGGCGGTGGTCGCCATCGTGCTGTTCGCCGCCTGGCGCATCGGCTCGAAGGCGATTACCAATGGATTGCTCGCCGGCATCGCCGTGCTCGCCTTCGTCGGCATCTTCGTCTTCAAGATCGGCTTCCCGTGGATCGTGCTGGCGGCCGGCATCCTCGGCGCCCTCGGTGGCAAGTTTGCGCCGGACAAATTCCGTGGCGGCGGCGGCCATGGCGCGTCGAACAAGACCTACGGCCGTGCCGTCATCGACGACGACACGCCCCCGCCCGCGCACGCGAAATTTTCCTGGGGCAAGCTGGCTGTCACCACCACCGTTTTCGTCGCCCTCTGGGGCGCCGCCCTGCTGGCACTGCAAGGCGCGCCGACGCTCGCGGCGATGGGCGAGTTCTTCACCAAGGCCGCCTTCCTCACCATCGGCGGCGCCTACGCCGTGCTGCCCTACGTCTATCAGGCGGCGGTCGAGCAGTTCCAGTGGCTCACCGGCCCGCAGATGATCGACGGCCTGGCGCTCGGCGAAACCACCCCCGGCCCGCTCATCAAGGTGGTCATGTGGGTCGGCTACATCGGCGGCGTGACGCACGGCGTCTTCGGCAACGCGCTGGCGGGCGGCCTGGCCGGCGCGACGGTGGCGACCTTCTTCACCTTCCTGCCCAGTTTCTGGTTCATCCTCGCCGGCGCACCGCTGGTCGAGGCCACGCGCGGCGAACTGAAATTCACCGCGCCGCTCACCGGCATCACCGCCGCCGTCGTTGGCGTGATCGTGAACCTCGCCGTGTTCTTCGCCTGGCACACCTTCTGGCCGAACGCCACCGACGCCGAACCCTTCGCCGCACCCTTCGAGCGGATTCCGGTGGTGGTCGCCATCGCCGCCTTCCTCGCACTGTGGAAATACAAGCAGGACATCATGAAGGTGATCGGCGTCTGCGCGCTGCTGGGGCTGGCGCTGTCCTTCGTGCGCTAGGCGCGCGATGCTCCTGCCTCCCGGCGCAGCCCCCGAAGCGCGCCGGCTGCTGGTCGGCCGCGCGCTGCGGGCCTTCACCGACGGCTACGTCGCCATCCTGCTGCCGGTCTATCTGCTGGCGCTGGGGCTCGGCACATGGGAAGTCGGCCTCGTCAGCACGGCGACCCTGCTCGGCTCGGCGCTGATGACATTCGCAATCGGTCGCTGGGGACATCATTGTGATCCGCGCCACCTGCTGCTCGGCGCGGCGTGGCTGATGTGCGCGACCGGCCTGCCGCTCGCGCTCGGCCTGCTGTTCCTGCGCAGCGCCTTGTCGCAAATGGACGTACCGACACGCTCGGCCTTCGTCATGGCGGTGGTCACGCCAGCGGAACGTGCCGCCGCCGCGAGCTTCACCGCCGTGCCGCGCAGCCTGGCGGCTTCACTGAGCCCGGCGCTCGGCGGCGCCATGTTCGCCGCCGGCTGGCTGGCCGCGCCGCTGGTGGCCTGCGGCGCGCTGAAGATCCTCTACGATCTGGCGATCTGGCAAGGCTTCCGGAAGATCGAGCCCGGACGCTCACGAAAGTCGGCGCCGGCGGGACGGTAAGCGAACTGGAAATCTGCGAAAATCCGGCGACACCCAACCGGAGGCAACGCATTGCTGGCGGCAGTCGAATTGGCGCGCGTGCGCATCGCGAAGAACACCCAGGCTGAGCACAAATCGCGGCTCGGCCAGTTTTTCACGCCCGCCGCAACCGCGCATTTCATGGCCGGCCTGTTCCTCCCCGCTTCCCGCCCAATGGATTGCCGCCTGCTCGATGCCGGAGCTGGCATCGGTTCGCTTTCCGGAGCCTTCCTGGAACGGTGCGCGACCGGCGGCTTGCGCTTCGAACGTATCGCCGCGACCGCCTACGAACTGGACGAGCGCCTGCTCGACGATCTGGAGCGCACGTTTTCCGCCTATGCGGGGCCGGCGCTACTCGACTACCGCATCCGGCATGTCGATTTCATCGAAGACGCCATCAACCGTATCCAGTTCAGCGGTGAAACCTTCACGCACGCCATCCTGAATCCACCCTATAAGAAGATTCCCGGCAACTCGCGCCATCGCCTGCTATTGCGGCAGGCCGGCATCGAGACTGTCAATCTCTATTCAGCGTTCGTCGCACTGACCCTGGCGATGATGGCGCCAGGCGGACAGGTCGTTGCCATCGTGCCGCGCAGCTTCTGCAACGGCCCCTATTACCGGCCGTTCCGCGAATACCTGCTGCGCCACGCCGCCATCCGGCATCTGCACCTGTTCGAGTCCCGCTCGCAGGCGTTCCGGGACGACGACGTGCTGCAGGAAAACATCATCGTCGTACTAGAGCGCGGCCCCCTCCAAGGCGATGTGACGATTTCCACTTCGACGGACGACCGTTTCGCCGACCTGACGACGCACACTCACCCGTTCGACCGCATCGTGTATCCCGACGACCCTGAGCGCTTCATCCATGTGCCGACCTCGCCAGAACCTGACGCGCTCATGCTCGCCCCGGCGATCCGTTATTCGCTTGAGGACATCGGCGTGCAGGTCTCGACCGGCCCGGTGGTGGACTTTCGGTTGCGCGAGCATCTGCGCGAGCTTCCCGGCCCCGATACCGTTCCCCTGCTCTATCCGGGACACTTGGGCGGGGCACGCACGCAATGGCCGCGCCCGGACCTGAAAAAACCGAACGCCATCGAGCGCAATGTCGTCACGGAAAAATGGCTTTACCCGAATGGCTTCTATTGCGCAGTACGCCGATTTTCGGCAAAGGAGGAAAAACGGCGCATCGTGGCCGGCGTGGTGGAACCGCAAACCTTCGGTGCGGCGACGCTGCTCGGCTTCGAGAACCACCTCAACGTGTTCCACGAACGCCGGCATGGACTGCCCGAGGCGCTGGCGCGCGGACTGGTCGCCTATCTGAACACCTCGGCCGTCGACGCCAATTTCCGGCGCTTCAACGGTCACACGCAAGTCAATGCCACCGATCTGCGACTGATGAAATACCCCAGCCGCGACGCCCTGATCGCCTTGGGCGAATGGGCCAAACGCGAGGCCGCCATGCTCGATCAGGCCATGCTCGACGAACGTTTTTGCACGTTGGCGGCATGAACGACGACGCCACCGCCATGATCGACGCTGCCCGGCGTGCTCTGGCCGATCTGGGCCTACCGCCGGGACAACAGAACGAGCGCTCCGCGCTGTGTCTGCTGGCGCTACTGAATCTCGTGCCTGGCGCGTCGTGGAAAAACGCGGCGAATCCCCTGATGGGCATAACGCCGATCATGGACTGGGCGCGCGTCCATTACCGGAAGGATTACGCGCCGAATACGCGCGAAACGGTGCGGCGGCAAACGATGCACCAGTTCGTCGCCGCCGGCATCGCCCTGTACAACCCCGACCGGCCCGACCGCCCGGTCAACAGCCCCAAGGCGGTTTACCAGATCGAACCAGCGGCGCTCGCGCTGTTGCGCGGCTTCGGCTCGCCGCGCTGGCGGAAAAGTCTCGCCGCCTATCTCGCCCAACGCCAGACGCTCACTGCGAAATACGCCAGGGAACGCACCCAGGCGCTGGTCCCCGTATGCATCGCACCGGGAAAACGGATCAAGCTCAGTCCCGGCGAACACAGCAAGCTGATACGCGCCGTGGTCGAGGAATTCGCGCCGCGCTTCGCGCCCGGCAGCACGCTGATCTATGCCGGGGACACGGGCGATAAGTGGGGCTATTTCGACCGGGACGCACTGGCTGCACTGGGCGTCCATGTCGATGCGCACGGCAAGATGCCGGATGTCGCCCTCCACTTCGTGGCGAAGAATTGGCTGCTGCTGGTCGAGGCCGTGACCAGCCACGGCCCGGTCGATGGCAAACGGCATGAAGAACTCTCACGCCTGTTTTCCGGGTCGCGAGCGGGACTGGTCTATGTGACCG
>CAZGOH010000013.1:22141-35052 GCA_964527195.1 uncultured Methyloversatilis sp. | reverse complement strand
TCTCGGTGACTCCGGCCGGAACGAAGCCGCCGGGGTGCGTGTCGCGTTCGTTGCGCGGCAGGGTGACGCGGTATGTCGCGCAGCAGGCGCCGCACCGGCAGCAGGGGGAGGGGGCGCCGGGGGCGAGGCTTCCCACGGGCAGCGTCCTACGAAGGCGTGCCCCGCCGCATCTGGGCACGCTCGAACGCGACCACGAGCGGTAGCGAAATGGCCAGTGGAATCAGCAGATACATCAGGCGCCAGATGAGCAGTGCGGCGATCACGTCGGAAGGCGAAACGGTATTCAGCACCGCGAGGAACACCGCTTCCATGACGCCGATGCCGCCGGGCGTTTGCGATACCAGGCCCGCCGAAAACGAGATGAGGAAGGCGCCGAGCACCGTCATGAAACCGGGGTTGCCCGCTTCGGGCAGCACGAAATAGATGATGCCGGCGGCGGCGACCAGTTCCAGCGGGCCGGCCATCAGCTGGCGGACGACCACGGGCAGGCGCGGATAGACGATGTGCACCTTGCGAAAGTGCAGCGGCTTGAATCTGCGCCAGGAGCCAAGGACATACAGTGCGCACAGGCCGAGCATGCCGGCACCGATCAGTTGCACCAGCGGCGTGGGCAGGGCGAGAAACGGCACCATATCGGCGAGCGGGCCGACGATCTCGGGGTGCGTGACGAAAACGATGCCGAGCAGCAGCACGGTGCCGTACGCGAAGGTGAACGAACACAGTGCGACGAGGATGGCGACTTCCACGGCCGAGAGACCGCTTGCCCCGTAGGCGCGCAGACGCACCAGGCCGCCGGAAAGCACCGAGGCGCCGATGTTGTGGCCGAGAGCATAGGTGACGAACGAGCAGGAAGCGATGAACGGCCAGGAAATATCCTGGCAGCGGTTGAGGTGGATCAGCGCGATGCGGTCGTACCAGGCTAGCGCCACATAAGCCATCAGGGCAGACAGGGCGGCCAGCACGTAGCTTGAGGCAGGCACGTTGCCGATGCTCTGGCCGATCGACGCGGCGATGACCTTGAGGCTGACCCAGAAACCGCCATCGGCCAGTAATGCGGCGGCGGCCGGATCGGCGGCGACTTCGCCGCGCAGTTTCGAATACAGCAGCCAGATCGACCAGGCGATGACGAGGCCGACACAGGAGAGCCAGAGCGCTTTCTTGGCGTATTGCATCCAGGGACGGGAGGCGGTGGCGACGGTCATTGCCGGCGGTTTATATCATGATCGCGTTGCAGACCGCCATGCGCTGGACCATGTCGCGGTCGCGCGGCGGCGATCAGGAGCTATCAGGCTTTCTTATGCGGCGGATTTGTGTTTGAATATAAGCGTTAAACACAAACACATAACGAGGGGATTTCGTCATGGCTGATCGCAGGCTTCAAGTCTTCCACGCCGTTGCCCGACAGCTTTCCTTCACCAAGGCGGCCGAAGTGCTGTTCATGACGCAACCGGCCGTCACGTTCCAGATCAAGCAGCTCGAAGAACACTTCAACACCCGCCTGTTCGATCGCGGCCATGGCCGCATCTCCCTGACGCCGGCCGGCGACCTGGTGCTCTCGTACGCAGAAAAGATCCTCGGCCTGTCGAACGAGATGGACGTGCGTCTGTCAGAGATGACCGGCGAGATCGGCGGTTCGCTGCTGGTGGGCGCCTCGACGACGATCGCGGAATTCCTGCTGCCGCGCATCCTCGGCGAATTCAAGTCGCGCTACCCGAACGTGCAGCCGCGTCTCATCGTCGGCAACTCGGAGAACATCGAGACGCGCGTCGGCGAACATACCATCGACATCGGCTTCATCGAGTCGCCCTCGCACCAGCCCAACCTGCAGACCGAGGTGTGCTGCGAGGACGAATTGCAGGTGATCTGCAGCCCCAGGTTTCCCCTGGCGCGGTTCAAAGAAGTGAGCCCGCGGCAACTCGCCGACTATCCTTTCGTTTCGCGCGAACCCGGCTCGGGCACGCGCGAATTCACCGAGGTCTATCTGAGCAAGAACGGCGTCGATATCGATGACATGATGCCGGTGATGGAGCTCGGCAGCCCGGTTGCCCTGCTGGAGGTGGTCGAGACCGGCATCGGTTATGCCGTCGCTTCGCGTACCTCGGTGGCGAAGTCGCTGCGCCTGGGCGATCTCGTCTCGATTCCGCTCAAGCCGCGCCTGACGCGCGACCTGTCGATGGTGTATCCGAAAGAGAAATTCCGCTCGCGCCTGGTGACCACCTTCGTCGAGTTCGCCACCGAAAAACTCAAGCACCGCAACAACCGATAAGGCGCGAGACCGCCGTGCCGCGTCCGATTCGCGCCGTCATCGACAAGGCGGCCCTGCGCCACAACTTCCGTGTTGCCCGTCGTTGTCGTGACGGCGTGCGCCTTTGGGCGGTCGTGAAGGCCGACGCCTACGGCCATGGCCTCGAGCGTGCGGTCGCGGCGCTACGCGATGAAGCCGACGGCTTCGCGTTGATCGAGATCGAGCGTGCGCTGCGCCTGCGCGCCGCCGGGCTCGACAAGCCGATCCTGATGCTCGAGGGGTTCTACGAGGCCGCCGACCTGCCGCTGTTCGTCCGCCACCGGCTGATCCCCGTGCTGCACCGTCCCGACCAGGTGGTGGCGCTGCTCGCCACCGGCTGGCCCGCCGACCTGCCCGTTTACCTGAAAGGCAACAGCGGCATGAATCGCCTCGGTTTCGATGCGGCCGGCCTCGCCGCCGCAAAGTCGGCGCTGGCGGGACGGCGCATCGAGACCGTGCTGATGACCCATTTCGCCGACGCCGACGGCCCGCGCGGCATCGACTGGCAACTGGCGCGTTTCGATGCCATGACGGTCGGCATGGAGGGTTCGCGCTCGCTTGGCAATTCGGCGACGATCCTGCGCTATCCGGACCAGGTGGGCGATTGGGCACGGCCCGGGATCATGCTCTATGGCGGCTCGCCATTTCCCGAACGCACGGCCGAGGCGCTCGACCTGCGGCCCGTGATGACGCTGCAAGGCGAAATCATCGCGGTGCAGGATCTCGCACCCGGCGAGTGCGTCGGCTACGGCTGCACCTTCACCGCCCAGCGGCCGATGCAGGTCGGCATCGTCGCCTGTGGCTACGCCGACGGCTATCCGCGCCACGCGCCGACCGGCACGCCGATTCTGGTCGATGGCATCCGTACGCGCACGCTCGGCCGCGTGTCGATGGACAAGCTCTGCGTCGATCTCACCGATCTGAAAGTCGGCGTTGGCGGCACGGCGACCCTGTGGGGCGAAGGTTTGCCCGCCGACGCAGTGGCCGCCGCCGCCGGCACGATCAGCTACGAATTGTTTTGCGCACTGGCGCCGCGCGTGCCCGTCGTCGAGGTCGGCTGATGGCGAAGCAGAAATCGATCTATTCCTGCACCGAGTGCGGCGCCACCTCGCCGAAGTGGCAGGGGCAGTGCCCCGGCTGCGGGCAGTGGAACGCGCTGGTCGAGAGCGTCGCCGACGTGGCGCCGGGCGCGAAGCGCTTCGGTGCTTCCTTTGCCCCGCTGACCGCCACCGGCAAGCCGCAGGATCTGGCGACGATCCGCCCGCGCGAGGAACCGCGCTTGGCCGTAGGCATCGAAGAATTCGACCGCGTGCTCGGCGGCGGGCTGGTGGCCGGCGGCGTGGTGCTGATCGGCGGCGATCCCGGCATCGGCAAGTCGACGCTGCTGTTGCAGGCGCTCGCGCGGCTCGCCGAGGCGGGTCAGCCGGTGCTCTACGTCTCCGGCGAGGAGTCCGCCGAGCAGGTGGCGCTGCGCGCCCAGCGCCTGCAGGTGCCGGCTGCCGGACTGCGCCTGCTGCCCGAGATCAACCTCGAAAAGATCATCGCCGCGCTACAAGAGGAAAAGCCGCTCGTTGCCGTGATCGACTCGATCCAGACGCTCTGGTCCGACGCGCTGCAATCTGCCCCCGGCTCGGTGGCGCAGGTGCGCGAGTGCGCCGCGCAGCTCACGCGCTTCGCCAAGCAGGCCGGCACCTGCGTGATCCTCGTCGGCCACGTGACGAAAGAGGGCGCGCTCGCCGGGCCACGCGTGCTGGAGCACATCGTCGACACCGTGCTCTATTTCGAGGGTGACACGCATTCGAGCTTCCGCTTAGTGCGCGCTTTCAAGAACCGCTTCGGCGCGGTGAATGAACTCGGTGTGTTCGCCATGACCGACAAGGGGCTCAAGGGCGTGTCGAACCCCTCGGCGCTGTTCCTCTCGCAGCACGCGCAGGACGTGGCAGGAAGCTGCGTGCTGGTGACGCAGGAAGGCACGCGGCCGCTGCTGGTGGAGATTCAGGCGCTGGTCGATGCCGCGATGGGCGGCAATCCGCGCCGCCTCACCGTCGGCCTCGACGCGCAGCGTCTCGCCATGCTGCTGGCGGTGCTGCATCGCCATGCCGGCGTGATGTGCGGCGATCAGGACGTGTTCGTGAACGCCGTCGGCGGCGTGCGCATCCAGGAACCGGCGGCCGACCTCGCCGTGCTGCTCGCCATCGTCTCCAGCCTGCGCAACAAGCCGCTGCCCGGCAAGTGGGTCGCCTTCGGTGAAATTGGTCTCGCCGGCGAGATCCGCCCCGCGCCGCGCGGACAGGAACGCCTGAAGGAGGCCGCCAAGCTCGGCTTCACCCACGCGCTGATTCCCAAGGCGAACGCGCCCAAGCAGGCCATCAAGGGCATCGAGGTCATCGCGCTCGAACGCGTCGAGCAGGCCATCGAACGCATGCGCGGCCACTGAGGGCAAGGTCCGGTGACGGCAATGGCTTGCTGGTAGAATCGGCGCCACTTGCCTGCAAGTTTTGCCGACCGTTTCGCCGTCTCGCCAGCACCGACTTTCACGAATGTCCAGAACCTTGAACGTGCATGCCCTTGGGCAGGTGTTCACACCGCCGGCCATCGTCGAGCGCATGCTCGGTTTGCGTCGGCGCCCGGGGCGCATCCTCGATCCGTCTGCCGGTGACGGTGCGTTCAGCCGCCGCATCGAGGGCTGCGAGGCCATCGAGATCGACTGCAAGGTGGCGCCGCCCGGCGCGCGCGTGATGGATTTTTTCGCCCTGCCGGCGACGGAAAAGTTTGACACCATCATCGGCAATCCGCCCTACGTGCGCTTCCAGGACATTCCGCGCAAGACGCTGGCCTTGCTCGACAACTTCATGTTCGACCGGCGCAGCAACCTCTACCTATACTTCATCGAGAAAGCGGTGCGCCACCTGAAACCGGGCGGCGAGCTGATCTTCATCGTGCCGCGCGAATTCACCAAGCTCACCGCCGCGCGTCGGCTCAACGCCTTCCTCCACGAAGAAGGCGACATCACCGACTTTATCGAACTCGGCGACGCGCGCATCTTTGGCGCGCACAACCCCAACTGCGCCATCTTCCGCTTCGAGCGCGGTCGGCGCGAGCGGCGCCTGCACGACGGCCGCCATTTCTCTCTGGTCGATGGCCAGCTGATGTTCCTGCGCGGCGATTACGGCCTGCCCTTGTCCGACCTCTTCGACGTCCGGGTGGGCGCGGTGTCGGGCGCCGATGAAATCTTCACCCACCCCGAGGGCAACGCCGAGTTCGTCTGCTCGAAGACCATCGACGACGGCAGCACGCGCCGCATGTTCTTCGGCGCGCCCAACGCGCATCTCGAAGCCCACAAGGAGCGGCTCCTGGCGCGCCGCGTGCGTCCGTTCGACGAAGCCAACTGGTGGCACTGGGGACGCCTGCATCATGTCGCCGACGGCCCGCGCATCTACGTAAATTGCAAAACGCGCCGCCCCCGCCCCTTCTTCCAGCATGCGTGCACCAACTATGACGGCGCCGTGCTCGCCCTGTTTCCCAAGGTGGCGGGCATGGATACGGCGGCGGCGACCGCGTTGCTGAACGACGCCGTCGACTGGCACGAGCTCGGCTTCGTCTGCGACGGCCGATTCCTGTTCACCCAGCGCACACTGCAAAACTGCCTGCTGCCGCAGGCATTCGAAAAATTTCTGCCGCTGTCGCGACGGGAGGCGCGGACGGCATGAAGACGCCGATACGTTCCGTCGTGTTGCTCGGCAAGGCCGGCAGCGCCGATGCCGATGCGGCGATCGCCACGCTGTGCGAACACTTGCGCGCGCGCGGCGTCGAAGTGCTCGACGCCGCGCGCAGGCAAGCGGCCGACGTGGCGGTCGTCGTCGGCGGCGACGGCACGCTGCTCAACACTGCCCGGCGCCTGGCGGCGCATGACATCCCGCTCGTCGGCATCAATCAGGGCCGGCTCGGCTTCATGACCGACATCGCGCGGGCCGACATGCTGGCGGCCATCGACCGCCTGCTGGCGGGCGAATTTTCGGCCGACCCGCGCCTGCTGCTCGAGGCGCGCGTGCTGCGCGACGGCGCTTCCGTTTTCGACACCCTCGCGCTCAACGACGTGGTGGTCAACAAGGGCGATCTCGGCCGCATGATCGAAATCGAACTGCGCGTCGACGGCGAATCGCTCTACGTGCTGCGCGCCGACGGCATCATCGTCGCCACGCCGACCGGTTCGACCGCCTATGCCTTGTCGGCCAACGGCCCGATTCTCCAGCCGGGCGTGCCGGGCATCGCGCTCGTGCCCTTGTGCCCGCACGGGCTGACGCACCGCCCGATCACCGTTTCCGACACCAGCTGCATCGAGATGATGCTGGTCGCTCCGCACGATGCGCGCGTGCATTGCGACGGCCAGAGCTACTTCGATCTTTACGCCGGCGACGTCGTGCGCGTCACTCGCTCGGCCCACGTCGTCACCCTGCTGCATCCGCCCGGCTACAGCTACTTCGCCATGCTGCGCGAAAAGCTGCATTGGAGCGCGGCGCCGAGGCGTTCATAGGCATCATGCTGCTGCGCCTCGCCATCCGTGACTTCGTCATCGTCGACCGGCTCGACCTGGAGTTTTCCGCCGGCTTCGGCGCGCTCACCGGCGAGACCGGCGCGGGCAAGTCCATTCTCGTCGATGCGCTCTCGCTCGCACTCGGCGAGCGCGCCGACGCGGGCGTGGTCCGCAATGGTGTCGAGAAGGCCGACATTTCCGCCGAATTCGCCGTCGGGCCGGATTCCGATCTGGCGCGCTGGCTGGCCGCCAACGATTTCGATACGGAGTGCTGCATTCTGCGCCGCGTCGTCGATGCCGGCGGCAAGTCGCGCGCCTGGCTCAACGGCACCGCCGCCACGCTCGGCCAGTTGCGCGAGGTCGCCGACATGCTCTGCGACATCCATGGCCAGCATGCCCACCACTCGCTGCTGCGCGCCGACGCCCAGCGCGCGCTGCTCGACGCCCACGCGGGCGCCACGGCGCTCGCGCGCGAGGTTGCCACCTGCTTCGCCGCGTGGAAGAAGGCGCGCGAGGCGCGCCGGCTGGCCGAGCAGGACGTGGCGGCCGCGCTGCGCGAGAAGGAAATTCTCGACTGGCAGGTCAAGGAGCTTGCGGCGCTCGCCTTCGATGCGCAGGCATGGCGCGAGACCGAAGCCGAGCAGCGCCGGCTCGCCCACGCCGCCAGCCTGCTCGAAGCCAGCGAGGCCGCCCTCGCCGTACTCGACGAAGGCGAAGTGCCTGTCTTGTCGACGCTCCAGCATGCCGGCGGCCGGCTCACCGAACTCACCGCCGTCGATGCGAACCTCGCCGATGCCGCCCAGTTGTTCGAGGGCGCGCTGATCCAACTCGAAGAGTCGGCGCTGGCGCTACGGCGTTATCGCGAAAAGCTCGATCTCGACCCCGCGCGGCTGGCCGAACTCGACGCGCGCATCGACACCGTGACGCAGATGGCGCGGAAGCATCGCGTCGCGCCCGAGGAGTTGCCCGATGTGTTGACGCGCCTCGAAACGCGGCTGGCCGAATTGACGCTCGCTGCCGACCCGGGTGCGCTCGCCGAGCGCGAGCGCCAGACTGCTGCCGATTACCGCAAGTCTGCGGAAAAGCTCGGGAAGGAACGCGCGCGCGCCGCCAAGGCGCTCGGCGCGGCCGTCACCGCCGCGATGCAGGAGATCGCGATGGCCGGCGGCCGTTTCGAGGTGGCGCTGACGCCGCTCGCCAATGACGATGGGGGCGCTTCCTACGGACTGGAGGGCGTCGAGTTTCTCGTCACGGCGAACGCCGGCCAGCCGCCGCGTCCGCTCGCCAAGGTCGCCTCCGGCGGCGAGCTGTCGCGCATCGGCCTCGCGTTGCAGGTCATCGCCAGCCAGTCGCACGCCGCCGGCACACTGATCTTCGACGAAGTCGACGTCGGCATCGGCGGGCGCGTCGCCGAGATCGTCGGCCAGATGCTGAAGCAGCTGGGCGCGGATCGTCAGGTGCTGTGCGTCACCCACCTGCCGCAGGTCGCCGCGCGCGCCGACTGGCAATGGTCGATCGGCAAGGAAACGTGCGACGGCACCACCGTCAGCCGGGTGACGCCGCTCGACGTCGCCGGCCGCGTCGAGGAGATTGCGCGCATGCTCGGCGGCGTGAAGATCACCGACACCACGCGCGACCACGCGCGCGAACTGCTGGGGTGCTAGGCGACGCCGACCTCAGGCCATCGACGCCAGCGCGGCGGCGAGGTCGGCGTTGTCGTTCTTCGCAGAGGCAGGCGGGTGAACATGCGCCGCGCCGCGGTCCGCATGCAGGCCTTGGGCGATTTCCTGTTCTTTCTTGAGGGACCACTGGCACAGGGGTTGCGAGGTAAGGAAGCGGGTAAACCGGTCCCAGTCGGCAATCACGCGTTGGGTCATGGCGCATACTCCTGCAGTGCGATGGACGTCATCATATCGCCGATGCGCCCGGATTGCAGCATGTTCGGATCGGTAGTGCCGTGTCGCCGGGGGCGACTTTCGGAATCGCCGGCTCGTCTGGCGCGCTTCCACGATGCCGGCTGCAAAGGCCTCTATGGCGGCTTGATGCCCGGGTGGAAGAAAGAAAAATCGTGCGTTATCTGCTCGATGCGGCGCATGCCAACAACAATCCTGTGGCTACGGTGCGTAATAGTCCCAAGGGTTATGGCGACCTGTATCAGGTCGAATGCACGTTGTCGATGCCGGACGGCTCGCAAGCCTGTATCCGCTCGGTGTGGGAGATTCGTGCCGACGATCCGCGCCCGAAGCTCGTAACGGCGCATCCGAACGGCATGTGACGTCAATAAAAAACGCCGGGGCGCCCCGGCGTTTTTCTCGGAAGCAGCGATCCCTTACGCCATCGCCTCGTACAGCGGCAGGGTGAGGAACTCGGGGTAGTTTTCCGAGAGGCTCATTTCCTCGAAGATCTTCGCGGCCTGGTCGTAAGTTTCGGTCTTCTCGCCATTGGCACTGACCACGGCCTTCACCTTGGCCAGTTCCTCGGGGATGATGCCGCGCACCATCTCGGCGGTGACCTTACGGCCGTCGTCGAGTTTGCCCTTGGGCGAGCGCACCCACTGCCAGATCTGGCTGCGGCTGATTTCGGCGGTGGCGGCGTCTTCCATCAGGTTGTGGATCGGCACGCAGCCGTTGCCGGCCAGCCAGGAGCCGAGGTAGTGGATGCCGACGTTGATGTTGTTGCGCACGCCGGCTTCGGTGATGGGCTGCTCGGGCTGGAAGTTGAGCCAGTCCTTCGGGCCGAAGGTGTCGGTGCGCTGCTTTTCCCACTGGTTGGGCTTGTCGCCGAGCACCTTGACGAACTCCTCCATGGCGATGCCGACGAGGCCGGGGTGGGCGACCCAGCCGCCGTCATAGCCGTCGTTGGCGTCGCGGGTCTTGTCGTGGCGGATGCCGGCGAGCGCCTTTTCATTGGCGACCGGGTCGCTCTTGATCGGGATCAGTGCGCTCATGCCGCCCATGGCCGGGGCGCCGCGCTTGTGGCAGGCCTTCACCAGCGCCAGCGCATAGCTGCGCATGAAGGGCACTTCCATGGTGATCGCGCCGCGATTGGCGAGGCAGAAGTTCTCGTTCTTCTTGAACTTCTTGATGCAGGAGAAGATGTAATCCCAGCGGCCGGCGTTCAAACCGGCAGAGTGCTCGCGCAATTCGTAGAGGATTTCTTCCATCTCGAAGGTGGCGAGGATCGTCTCAACCAGCACGGTGGCCTTGATGGTGCCGCGCGGCAGGCCGATGTGGTCCTGCGCCATGCAGAAGATTTCGTTCCACAGACGGGCTTCGAGATGCGATTCCATCTTCGGCAGGTAGAAGAACGGGCCGGCGCCGCGCGCGACCTGCTCCTTGGCGTTGTGGAAGAACACCAGCGCGAAGTCGAAGATGCCGCCGGAGACGCGCTGGCCGTCGACGGTGACGTGCTTCTCGTCGAGATGCCAGCCGCGCGGGCGGATTTGCAGGGTGGCAATCTTGTCGTTGAGCTTGTAGACCTTGCCGGCCTCGTTGGTGAAGCTGATCTGGCGGCGGATGGCGTCGTACAGATTCACCTGGCCCTGGATCTGGTTGAACCAGTTCGGGCTGTTGGAATCCTCGAAGTCGGTCATGTAGCTGTCGGCGCCGGAGTTGAAGGCGTTGATGATCATCTTGGCCTCGACCGGGCCGGTGATCTCGACGCGGCGGCACTCCAGCGCCTTGGGCAGCGGCGCGACTTTCCAGTCGCCCTCGCGGATGTGCTTGGTCTCGGGCAGGAAGTCGGGCATCTCGCCGGCGTCGATGCGCGCCTGGCGGGCGACACGGGCCTTCAGCAGTTCCTGGCGGCGCGGCTCGAAGGCGCGGTGCAGCTTGGCGACCAGTTCGAGGGCGTCCTGGGTGAGGATTTCCTCGAAGCGGGGATGGATCGGGGCGTTGATCTGCACGCCGGCAGGCAGGTTCAGGGTCATGGCGATAGCTCCTTGGTCTTATAGATGACCGAAGTGTATTCGACACAATGCGTCTGGATAAGTCACAATAATGTCCTTACATTCGATACTAGAAGTACAAAATGTCCCGGCTCAAGGAACTGGAAGCCTTCGTGCAGGTGGCCAACAAGGGCTCGCTGACGGCTGCCGCCGCGTTGGAAGGCGTCACCCCCGCCATCATCGGGCGGCGCCTCGATGCGCTCGAAGATCGTCTCGGCGTGCGCCTGCTCGTGCGCACCACGCGCAAGCTCACGCTGACACAGGAAGGCGAGAGCTTTCTCGAAGACTGCCAGCGCATCCTTACCGACCTCGCCAACGCCGAAGCGCAATTGACGCTGGGCAGCGCGCGCGCTGCGGGGCATCTCAAGGTGACCGCCCCGGCGGGGTTCGGTCGCAAGCACGTGGCGCCGCTGATGCTCGAATTCCTGCGGGCGCACCCCGACGTGTCGGCGAGCCTCGACCTGTCCGAACGCACCGTCGATCTGGTCGGTGAGGGGTTCGATTGCGCGGTGCGGCTGGGCGGGCTGGTCGATTCGAGCCTCGTCGCGGTGCGGCTGGGGGAGATCCGCCGTGTGGTGATCGGCAGCCCGGCCTATTTCCAGCGGCGCGGCGTGCCGCGCACGCTTGACGATCTGGCCGGGCACGACTGCCTCTCCTTGCCGACGCAGGCGGGGTGGGATTTCGTCGTCCACGGCAAGTCCGTCCTCTTCAAGCCGCCGGGGCGCTTCGCCTGCAACGACGGCGCCGTGCTGCACGAATGGGCGCTCGCCGGCATGGGGCTGGCGTGGCGCTCGCTGTGGGAAGTCGGCGATGACTTGCGCTGGGGGCGGCTGGTCTCCGTGCTCGACGAATTCGCCACGCCGCCGGTGGGCATCCATGCCGTCTTCCCGCAGCGCCGCCACCTGCCGCTTCGGGTGCGGCTGTTCATCGATTGCCTGAAAGAGAACTACGGCCGGCCGGATTACTGGGACAAGGTCGAATGAAAGTCGGTGCTGGCAGGACGGCGACGATTCAAACCATCTGCGCCGCGCAACGCCGCCACGCCTCGCCGCTGGCCAGGGCCTGACGGGCGGCGGATGCGCCCTCCGCCAGCGATGCGGCCTTGCCTGCGCACCACAGCGCCATCGCGCCGCCCATGATGAGCGAGTCGGCGGTCGCGCCGGCCTCGCCCTTGAGCGCGGCGATGCCGGCTGCGGCTGCCAGGCGGGCGATCGCGTCGGCATCGAAAGCCGCCTTTTCCACCTCGGCTTCAGCAGCCTCGCCTTCGCCGGGCAACAGCGGTGCGCGCACCGACTGCCGAATGCCGATGTCGGCGGGATCGAAGTCGATGGCTGCCTCGGCGCCGAAGTCGCTGTAGCGCACCACGCGACCGGGCTGGCGCAGCGAGGGGATGAAGCCACCCTCGACCCCGCGCACGATGCATGCCGTGGAAAATCCCGCCGCGCGGGCGAGGAGGGCGTAGATGCGCGGGTAGGGCGCATGCACATAGCCGGACAGGTAGTGGGTGCGCAGCTTGCCGGCCACCGGGCGCGCCAGGGTTTCGGTGGTGGTGATCGGCGTGCGCTTGATGATCAGGCGGCGCACGGGGATCAGTGCGTGCAGTTGCGGCGCATAACGGGTCTGGTCGCAATAGGCCCAGCCGGAGGCGGTCAGTTCGGCGGCCGCCTCCGCCGGGGTGCGGTCGAGGCTGATGCCGGTGGCGGCGAGGATGCGGCGGTGCGTGACGCCGTACTTGGGGCCAAGCAGGTCGACACCGGTGGACACCGTGGGCAGCCCGCAGGCGGCCAGCAGCGGCGGCAGGAAGGGCGCGGCGGGCAGGCAGCGGTTGTAGCCGTCGAAGGGGTCGCCGAGGATGGCGACGTCATCCACCGCCGCCGTGGCCGGCGTGGTGGCGCCGGCCAGTGCGTCGAGGATGCCCAGGTATTCGTCGTCGGTTTCGCGCTTCATGCGCAGGGCGATGAGGAAGATGCCGATCTGCACCGGCTCGATTTCCCCGCGCAGGATCGCCGCCATGCCGTCGCGGGCCTCCTCGCGGCTGATGCTCTTCGACAGTTCCGGGCCGGTGGCGATGCGGCCGATGATGGATTTCATGAGGGCCTGGGCGGGGGTCAAATCAGTCATGGGAAGGCTCCAGCGAGACCTGGATG
>CAZGOH010000013.1:0-22041 GCA_964527195.1 uncultured Methyloversatilis sp. | reverse complement strand
GGATGCTGCCGGGCGCCAGCTCGGCGAGCGGCAAAACGCCGGTCCATTCAGCCATGGCCGAAGACCTCGCGGCGCAGTCCGCGCATGAAGACGCGGCGGGCATCCATGTTGTACAGCACGCCGGCGCGGATGCGCGCCTGGCCGTCGGCACTGGCGGCGAAGGGCAGCAGCGCCGCCCGCATCTGCGCGGAATGCTCGACGTCGAGGCCGACATGGCTGACGAACAATTCGAGATCGTCCTCGGTAATGCCCGGGATCCGCCGCAGGCCCTTGAGGAATTCGCCGTAGAGATAGGGGATCGGCCATTCCATGGCGATGCCCACGGCCCCTGCCGCCGCCAGCCAGTCGCCGCCGCGCGTGGTGGCCATCATCGCGTCGATGTAGAGGCGCAATTCGGGAATGACGGTGCCGCCGGCGGCGATTTCGGCATCGGTCGCGCCGACCGCGCGCAGGAACTTGCGATACACCGCCATGTGGGTGCGCGCCGGGTCGCCGTTGCCGTACTCGTCGTGGAGGATGCCGGCCAGGGCGAACTGCACGCCCTCGTCCTCGGCGAGGCCCAGCGCATTGGCCTGGTAGAGCCGCGTGCGCAGAATGTGGGGATAATAGGCCAGCGCGAACACCTTCGCCTGATCGCGGGGAAACACCTCAAGGCTGGCGATGCGGGTGACGCAGGGGTCGTGCAGCACGGGGTGGGCGAGCACTTCGCCTTCCAGTGCGACCATGAATTCTTCAGCGTTCATCATCAAATCCTTATGCTTGATACGGATCAATTTTTGCACGAATTGCTTGACGCGGCGCTTGGGGTCGTTGCGCCGGGCGTTTTGCGGCGACAATGACGCCCACGGGGTGTTTGCCGCGCTCGGTGATCTGATCGTCACCGGTCCGACGCGCACCAACGTCAACGACTTTCGCGCCATTCTCATCCAGCCATGACCGCACGCACCCATTCCGCCGAACGCGACCAGGATTTTTCCGACGTCGACCGCGCCGCCCTGATCGCGGCCCTGTCGCCGCTCCTGCCGGCCAGCACCCTGTTGCACACACGGGAAGACCTCAAGCCCTACGAGTGCGACGGCCTGTCGGCCTATCGCCGCCTGCCGCTGGCGGTGGCCCTGCCGGAAACCGAAGCCCAGGTGGTGGCGATCCTCAAGGCCTGCCATCGGCTCGGCGTGCCGGTGGTGGCGCGCGGCGCGGGCACGGGGCTTTCCGGCGGCGCCTTGCCGCATCCGCACGGCGTGGTGCTCTCGCTGGCGAAGATGAAGCGCATCGTCAAGCTCGATCCGCTCGCCCGCACGGCGGTGGTGCAGCCGGGCGTGCGCAACCTCGCCATCTCCGAGGCGGCCGCGCCTCACGGCCTCTACTACGCGCCCGACCCGAGCTCGCAGATCGCCTGCACCATCGGTGGCAACATCGCCGAAAACTCCGGCGGCGTGCATTGCCTCAAATACGGGCTGACGGTGCATAACGTGCTGCGCATCCGCGCCGTCACCATCGACGGCGAGATCGTCGAATTCGGCAACCACGCACTCGATGCGCCGGGCTACGACTTGCTGGCGTTGCTGATCGGTTCGGAAGGGCTGCTCGCCGTGGCGACCGAGATCACCGTGAAGCTGGTGCCGAAACCCGAGGTGGCGCGCGTGATCATGGCTTCGTTCGATGCGGTGACCCGAGCTGGCGTCGCAGTGGCCGACATCATCGCTGCCGGCATCATTCCCGCCGGTCTCGAGATGATGGACAAGCAGGCCACGGCGGCGGTCGAGCCCTTCGTCAAGGCCGGCTACGACCTGAATGCCGAGGCCATCCTGCTCGCCGAATCCGACGGCACGCCGGAGGAAGTGGAAGAGGAAATCGCCGCGATGCGCGCGGTGCTGGAGAAGAGCGGCGCCACCGACATCCGCGTGTCGACTTCCGATGCCGAGCGCCTGAAATTCTGGGCCGGGCGCAAGGCGGCCTTCCCGGCGGTGGGCAGCATCTCGCCCGACTACTACTGCATGGATGGCACCATTCCCAGGAAACGGCTGGCCGAGATGCTGACGGCAATCGCCGACATGGAGAAGAAGTACGGCCTGCGCTGCGTGAATGTGTTCCACGCCGGCGACGGCAACCTGCATCCGCTGATCCTCTACGATGCCAACGTGCCCGGCGAACTCGAGCGCACCGAGACCTTCGGCGCCGAGATTCTCGAGCTCACCGTCAAGCTCGGTGGCGCCATCACCGGCGAGCACGGCGTCGGCTACGAGAAGATCAATTCGATGTGCGTCCAGTTCCAGGGCGAGGAACTGAAGGCCTTCCACCGCGTCAAGGCGGCGTTCGATCCGCAGGGCCTGCTCAATCCGGACAAGGCGATTCCGACGCTGCACCGCTGCGCCGAGTTCGGCCGCATGCACGTCCATCAGGGGCAGCTGGCCCATCCCGAACTGGAGCGCTTCTGATGATCGAACAATTCAGGCAACGCATTGCGGAAGGCAAGCCCTTGTGTATCCGCGGTGCGGGCAGCAAGGACTGGTACGGCAACGCCCCGCGAGGCGCGGTGCTGGAAACCCGGGGACATGCCGGCATCGTCGCCTACGAGCCGACCGAGCTGTACATCACCGCGAAGTGCGGCACCCCGCTGGCGGAAATCGAGGCGGCACTGGCGGCGCAGGGGCAGTGCCTGGCGTTCGAGCCGCCACGCTTTGCCCCCGATTCGACCGTCGGCGGCGTGGTGGCCGCCGGGCTTTCCGGTCCGCGCCGCGCCAGCGCCGGGGCCTTGCGCGACTTCGTGCTGGGGGTGAAGATCCTCGATGGCGAAGCGCGCGAACTCGCTTTCGGCGGCCAGGTGATGAAAAACGTCGCCGGCTACGACGTGTCGCGCCTGATCGCCGGCAGCCTCGGCACGCTCGGGCTGATTCTCGAAGTGACGCTCAAGGTGCTGCCGAAGTCGGTGGCCGAGACGACGCTGCGTTTCGAGATGACACAGCCGGAAGCGCTCGACCGGCTCAACCGCTGGGCGGGGCAGCCCTTGCCGATGGTCGCCAGTGCATGGGAGGACGGCGTTCTGACGATTCGCCTGGCCGGTGCCAGAGCGGCAGTGGAGGCGGCCATCGCGAAAGTCGGCGCTGGCGGGACGGCGAGTAGCGATGGTTGGGACGAGTTGCGCGATCAAAGGCTGCCCTTCTTCGCTGCCGAAACGCTGTGGCGTCTCTCCGTGCCCTCGACCGCACCGGTGCTCGACCTGCCCGGCGAACCACTGATCGAATGGGGTGGTGCGTTGCGCTGGCTGAAGACCGACGCCGCGCCCGAGGCGGTGCGTGCCGCCGCCGCTGCCGTGGGTGGCCATGCCACGCTCTACCGCGCCCCGGCCTCGCTCAAGGAATCGGTGGGCGCCTTCACGCCGCTGTCCGCGCCGCTGCTGAAACTGCACAAGAACCTCAAGGCTGCTTTCGATCCGCAGGGCATTTTCAATCCCGGCCGCTTGTATCCGGAGATCTGATGGAAACCCACCTCGCCGATTTCATTCGCGGTACGCCGGCCGGGCGCGAGGCCGAGGCTATTTTGCGCAAGTGCGTGCATTGCGGTTTTTGCACGGCCACCTGCCCGACCTATCAGTTGCTCGGCGACGAGCTCGACGGCCCGCGCGGGCGCATCTACCTGATCAAGCAGGTGCTGGAAGGCGCACCGCCCACCGAAAAGACACGCTTGCACCTGGACCGCTGCCTGACCTGCCGCAGCTGCGAAACGACCTGCCCGTCCGGCGTGCATTACGCGCGCCTGCTCGACATCGGCCGTGCCGTCGTCGCGGCGCGCGTGCCGCGACAGGGAATGGATGGCCTGCTGCGCGGGGTGTTGCGCGAAACCCTGCCGCGTCCCGCGCTGTTCGGCACGGCCATGAAGCTCGGCCAGATGGTGCGCCCGCTGCTGCCGGCCGCGCTCAAGGCCAAGGTGCCGCGGCTGACTTCCGCCGGCACGGTTGCACCGGCAACCGGCGCGCGCAAGATGCTACTGCTGGCCGGCTGTGCGCAGCCAAGCATGTACCCGAACATCAACGGCGCGGCGAAGCGGGTGCTGGCGCGCCTGGGCATCCATCTGTTCGAGGCGGGCGGTGCGGGCTGCTGCGGCGCGGTGCGCCTGCACCTCGACGACGCCAGTGGCGCACGGGCGAATGCCCGCCGCAACATCGAGGCCTGGTGGCCGCATGTCGAGGGCGTCGAGGCGATCATGATGACCGCCTCCGCCTGCGGCGTGCAGGTCAAGGATTATGGCCACCTGCTGCGGGACGATCCGGTCTTCGAGATGAAGGCGCATCGCATCGCGGCGCTGGCGCGCGACGTCGGGGAGGTCGTCGCGGCGCAGCAGGAAGCCCTCGTCGCCCTGCTGCAAAAGTCGGCCCCGGCGGAACGCCGACGGTTGGCCTTCCACTCGCCGTGTACGCTGCAACACGGACTCAAGCTCAAGGGCGGCGTCGAGGCGATCCTCACGGCGGCGGGTTTCGATCTGCTGCCCGTTGCCGATAGCCACCTGTGCTGCGGCTCGGCAGGTACCTATTCCGTGCTTCAGCCGGAACTGTCCCGGCAGTTGCGCGACAACAAGCTGGCGGCCTTGACGGCGGGCGCGCCGGAAGGCATCGCCAGTGCCAATATCGGCTGCATCGCCCATTTGCAGTCGGGAACCCGGCTGCCGGTGAGGCACTGGGTCGAGTGGCTGGACGAACGCCTCGGCGCGTAGCGTCGCCGGCGGATCAGCCTGCGGAGCGTTGTGGCGGCGGCGCGTCGCCGGCGCTCGCGGCCAGGCTGTGCAGCAATTCCGCGCCCAGCAGGTTCATGTAGCTGACCACCGGCTGGCTGACCACATAGACCACGGCGCGCCGATCTTTCGGATCGGTGGTTTTTTCGATGTAGCCCCGGTCGATCAGGTAAGCGACACGGCGCCGCAATGTCGACGGGGTGCCGATCTTCCGAAGGATCAGTCCCTTGAGGCCAAGCGGCTGCCCGTTTTCCTGGGCGGCGCCGATGCTGATGAGGATGTCACGATCTTCGCGGGTCCAGACGAAGGGCACCGCGCCCTTTTCAAGGTCGGCAAGCCGTGCAAGAAAGTTGAAGATCATGGATGGGTATTTTTTCGGAAATTTTGTGGGATGCCAAGGGTGAGTCACGCAAAATTGCTGTTCATTTTGAATAACTGGCTGAAAACCGACGCATACCCGCTGATAATGCGCTCTGAGCGTCGACGATCCGTCATTTATTGGTGGCATAATCTTCGCGGAAAGTTCAACGAGGGCGCGCTCGGGAGAATTCGGGAGAGTTCGGGAGCCTGTGGGCGTCTGCCCCTCCGACGCAAAGGGAGCTGCGTATATGAAAACCATCATGCTGGTGGATGATTCTGCCACCATCCTCTTGTCGATCAGCAATATCCTGAGCAAGGCCGGTTACGGGGTCGAGAAGGCCGCCAACGCCCAGGAGGGCCTCAAGAAGTTCCAGGGGGGCGTCAAGGTCGATCTGCTGATCACCGACCTGAACATGCCGGGAATGAACGGCATCGAGTTCATCAAGGAAGTGCGCAAGCTGCCGGCCTACAAGTTCATGCCGATCCTCTTCCTCACCACCGAATCCCAGCAATCCAAGCGCGCCGAAGCCAAGGCCGCCGGCGCTTCCGGCTGGCTGGTCAAGCCGGCCACCGCCGATGAACTGCTCAACACCATCAAGCTGGTCCTGAGGTAATCCGCGTGGATTTCATCCTGCTGCTGCGCCGATCTGCCCTGGTTTCGCTGATCGTCGGTCTGGGCGCGAGCCTGGTGGTCTTCTTCCTGCATGGCTGGTATCACGCGGACTTTCTTCCGATGATCGGCGCATCGGCGTCGTGGGGGGATGCCCTCGGCACCTTTGTCATCGTCGCCAGTGCGTTCGTTGCCCAGAGCATCCTGTCCATCGGCCTGTATCGCGACTGGATGCTCGGCCTTGGCAAGATGAACGCCGAGCAGTCCTACCGTGTCGACGCCTACATCGACGCGGCCGCCCAGGTCGGCGGCGAGCTCAAGCATGTCAAGACCTTCAACGACGTGGTGCGCGGTCAGCTCACCACGATCATCGACGAGACCGAAAAGGCCGCCTACGACATCACCTCGCGGCTGCAGCAGATCGACGAGATCATCGAGCGGTTGAGCCAGTTCGTCGACAGCAGCGCGCAGGAAACCAGCGAGCTCATCGCCGCTTCGGAGGCGCGCATCGCCCAGAATCGCGCCCTCATCGAACAGCTCGATTCCTACATCGCCCAGCGCGTCCAGGATTCGGAAGAAGACCAGAGACGTATCGCGCTGGTGGTCGACGAAGCGCGTTCACTGATCAAGCTGGTCGACCTGATCAAGAGCATTTCCGGCCAGACGAACCTGCTGGCGCTCAATGCCGCCATCGAGGCGGCCCGCGCCGGCGAGGCGGGCCGCGGCTTCGCCGTGGTGGCCGACGAGGTGCGCAAGCTGTCGGCGGAAACCGACAAGGCGGTCGGCCAGATCAACAAGGGCATCAAGGATGTCGCCACCTCGATCGAGCAGCAATTCCAGGAAAAGCTCTCGCACAGCAACGTGCAGGCCGAGCGCCAGGCGCTCGAGGGCTTTTCCAGCCAGCTCAACGCGCTGGGCAAGAACTACCAGGAGATGACCCAGCACGACGCCGAGGTCATGGCCGAGGTGCGCGGTTCGAGCCAGCGGCTTTCCTCGATGTTCATGGATGCGCTCGCCAGCGTGCAGTTTCAGGATGTGACGCGCCAGCAGATCGAGCAGGTGATCGACGCGCTCAATCGTCTCGACGGGCATGCCGGATTGCTGGCGGAGCGTCTCGACCAGTTCGACGACCCGCATTTCGAGTTGCAGCCGCTATCCGCCCACCTGGATGAAATCTACAGTCGCTACGTGATGGCCTCGCAGCGCGATTCCCACCACAACGCGCTGCAAGATGGCAAGACCGGCAGCGAATCGGGCGGCGCGAAGGTCGAATTGTTTTGACCGCGGCCGTTCGCGCCACGGAACCGGAGGAGGAAGCGATGACTGAGTTCGCGACACAGGCAACCACCGATGGCGCGGTTCATCTGATTCTCGATGGGCCGATGACGATCTACAACGCCGGCGAGATCAAGGCGCAACTGATGAGCGCGATGAAGAACGCGGCCATTCTCGAACTCGACCTGTCGCACGTCGGCGAAATGGACACTGCCGGCTTCCAGCTGCTCGTCATGACCAAGCGCGAGACGCAGCGCCAGGGCCACACGCTGCGCATCGTCGCGCACAGCCCGGCCGTGCGCGAGGTGATCGACTTCTACAACATGGACGCCTTCTTCGGCGATCCGATGGTGATCCCGGCGGATCATTGACGCCGCCACGACACGAGGACTCACGCCATGGATGAAATCTTCAGCGTCTTCGCCCAGGAGGCCCGCGAGCAACTGACCGCCATGGAAGACGGTCTGTTGCAGATGGAGCAGGGCAACCAGGATGCCGACACCCTCAACGCCATCTTTCGCGCCGCGCACACCATCAAGGGCGCGTCGGGCGTGGTCGAGATCCACCACGTCGAGAAATTCACGCACATCCTCGAGAACCTGCTCGACAAGCTGAGGAACGGCGAGATGGCCTTGTCCAGCGAGATCATCACGGCGCTGCTGAAGGGCTGCGACCATATCGGCGACCTGCTCGACCGCGTCGACCAGGGCAGGATGGACGAGGATCCCGCCCTCAAGCAGTCCGGCGAGGCCACCGCGGAAATCCTGCGCGCCTTCACGAGCGGCGTGCTCTCCGACGGCGGGGGGTCCGGCATGGTCGAGGCCAGCGTCGGCACCGTCGAGCGCGCCGGCGGCGACACCGCCATTTCCGACTGCTGGCACATCTCGATCCGCTTCGGGCGCGACGTGCTCCGGATGGGCATGGAACCGCTCGCCTTCCTGCGCTACCTGCTCAATTTGGGCGAAATCGTGCATCTCACCACGTTGTGCGACGCGATGCCGCACGCCGACGAGATCGACCCCGAGTGCTGCTACCTCGGTTTCGAGATTACCTTGCGTTCGCACGCTTCCAAGGAGCAGATCGAAAACGTCTTCGCCTTCTGCCGCGACGAATGCGACCTGTACATCCTGCCGCCGAACAGCAAGGTGAGCGACTTCCTTGGCCTCATCGAGCACCTGCCCGAGGAGAACATGCGGCTCGGCGAGATTCTCGTCAAGTCGGGTGCGCTGACCCAGGAAGAGCTCGACGAGGGCTTGCGGCGCCAGATTGCCGCGTCGAAGATCGCCGAGGCGACGGAACAGATCGCGCCGCAGCTCGGCGAGATCCTCGTCGAAAAGAAGATGGTGCAGCCCGAGATCGTCGAGGCCGCCGCCGCCAAGCAAAAACAGGTGCAGGAAAAGAAGACCGCCGAGGCGCGCCTCATCCGCGTCCAGGCCGACAAGCTCGACCAGCTCATCGACCTGGTCGGCGAACTCGTCATCGCCGGCGCTTCCGCCAACCTGCTGGCCCAGAAGAGCGGCCAGGGCAACCTCGTCGAGGCCACTTCGGTGCTCTCGCGCCTGGTCGAGAACATCCGTGATTCCGCGCTGCAACTGCGGATGGTGCAGATCGGCGAGACCTTCAACCGCTTCAACCGCGTGGTGCGCGACACCGCCAAGGAACTCGGCAAGGACATCGAGCTGGTCATCAGCGGTGCGGAGACCGAGCTCGACAAATCCGTGGTGGAAAAGATCGGCGATCCGCTCATGCACCTGGTCCGGAACGCACTCGACCACGGCATCGAACCGGCCGCCGTGCGCGAGGCCGCCGGCAAGCCGGCCAAGGGCCGGGTCGAGCTCAACGCCTTCCATGATTCGGGCAACATCGTCATCGAGGTCGTCGATGACGGCGGCGGCCTCAAGGCGGATCGCATCCAGGCCAAGGCGATCGAAAAAGGCATCATCCAGCCCGGCCAGACGCTTTCCGAGCAGGAAATCGTCAATCTGATCTTCGAAGCCGGCTTCTCCACCATGGAGAAGGTCAGCAACCTCTCCGGCCGCGGCGTCGGCATGGATGTCGTCAAGCGCAACATCCAGTCGTTGCGCGGTACCGTCGATGTCAGGACCGAAGTCGGCGTCGGTTCGCGCTTCATCATCCGGCTGCCGCTCACGCTGGCGATCATCGACGGCTTCCTCACCTCGGTGGGGGTCGCTTCCTACGTGATCCCGCTCGACAGCGTGGTCGAATGCCTCGAGCTGCGCGACGACGACACGCGCGGCCACATGCTCAACCTGCGTGGCGAGGTGCTGCCCTTCATCCGCCTGCGCGAGTTCTTCGACGTCGAGGGGCCGCGTCCGTTGCGCGAGAACGTCGTCGTCATCTCGGCGGGCGGCCAGAAGGCCGGCATCGTCGTCGATCAGCTGCTCGGCGAGTTCCAGACCGTCATCAAGCCGCTCGGCAGCCTGTTCAAGCACCTGCGGGGCATCGGCGGCTCGACCATTCTCGGCAGCGGCGAGGTGGCGCTGATCCTCGACGTGGCGGCATTGACGCATCTGGCCGGCCAGAGCGAGGAGCGTCGCCAGCTGTCCGGCGGCTACCGCGTTCCGGCCCTGGAGGCGCGGTAGAGGCCGTCCTGCCAGCGCCGACATTTCCCTCAAGGAGCCGCCACATGCTTCAAACCATAGAAGTCGAGATTGATTCAAGCGGGCGTATCCTGCCGCTTGAACCCATGCCGACAACACGGGCCCGGCGCGCTTATCTCACTTTGCTGCCGGAGGTTTCCCCCGCAACAGATGATATTTCGTCTCCACGGGGCAGTGTGGCAAAAGCACTCGAACTGCTGGCATCGTCGCGATATGCAAATCGCCCCGTCGTCGATCCAGTTGAAGTCCAGCAACGAATCGACAGCCTGCGTAACGAGTGGGCCGAGCAACGATGAGACGTGTTTACCTCGACGCTTGCGTGGTGATTTACCTGTTGGAGCATTCAGATCCTTACAGCGATAAAACGCGGCGTTTCCTGTCGTCCAACCAAGATGCGATTCTATGCGTATCGCCGCTGGTAAGACTCGAGGTCATCGTTAAGCCATTGCGAGAAGGAAATAAATCACTGGTCGCTGACTACGAAGAGTTTCTTTCCGCCCAAAACTGGCTGTCCATCAACGATGAAATTGTCGACCGGGCCGCACAGTTCCGTGCGCGCCATGGCCTGAAAACACCCGACGCACTACACCTGGCCACGGCACTACACCACGGTTGCGCCGAGTTTTGGACAAATGACAGCCGCCTTTCAAGTTCTGCCGGAAAAATCGCAGTGAATGTTCTGGAAACTCCTGCCGTCCCGCCAGCGCCGACTTTTCAAGCATGAGCCAAACCCCCGACATCCGCTGGCAACAACGCTTTGCGAACTACCGCAAGGCGCTGGCGCGGCTGGCGGAGGCTGTCGAGTTACGTCAGCAACGTTCGCTCTCCGAACTGGAACGCCAGGGTTTGATCCAGGCCTTTGAATTCACCCATGAGCTGGCCTGGAATACGTTCAAGGACATCGCCGAGCATCAAGGCGCAACGGGGCTGCTGGGCTCACGCGATGCCACGCGTTACGCATTCAAGGCAGGCCTGATCGAGGACGGCGAAAACTGGATGCAGATGATCGACAGCCGTAACCTGAGCACGCATACCTACAATGAATCCGTCGCACAGGAAGTCGAGAGCCGGATCGTCGACATCTATTTCGAGCTTTTTCGTCAAGCTGCCAGCTGCCTGCAGGAGCACATCCATGCCGCTTGACCGCTCCGCCCTGGGGGGCCTCTCCGTCAAGGCCGTCGCCGCCATCCGCCGTGTGCTGGCCGCGCATCCGTCCGTCGCTCAGGCCATCCTGTTCGGCTCGCGGGCGAAAGGCAATTACAAAAATGGCTCGGATATCGATCTCGCCGTTTTCGGCCCATGCACCGGCAGCGAACTGGGCACCATTGCCTGGGAACTCGACGACCTGCTGCTGCCCTGGGAAATCGACCTGATCCGCTTTGACGACATCAGCAATCAAGACCTGCGCGAGCACATCACGCGCGTCGGGAAAGTTTTTTATTCAAAGCTGGAGATGGCCGCATGAAACCCGCCGTCCCGCCAGCGCCGACTTTTTCATCATCATTGCTGTAACCAAGGAGATTCACCATGTTTGCAAATGTCACCATCAAGGCCAGACTGATCGGGGTTCTGACTATCTTGAGCCTGCTCCTGCTGATTATCGGGGTACAAGGTCTGCTCGGTATGCGCACCATCAACACCAGCCTCGGTTCCGTTTACAACGACCGGCTGGTGCCCACTGGCCAGATCGCCAACATCAACCTGATGATGCTGGAAAATGTCCGGCAACTGCATCTGGCGTCGATGCACGATCCGCGCCTGCCGGAAAGCGTATTGCACGACCACCCGATCACCATGCACACCGATACGGTGGAAAAGAATATCGAAGCCATCGGCGTCCTCTGGAAGGAGTACATGGCCACCTACCTGACGCCGGAGGAAAAGGTTCTTGCGGAAAGCTATGCCGAAAAACGCACACGTTTTGTCCAGGAAGGTCTGCGCGCTACCATCGCGCTGTTCAAGGAAGGTAAATATGCCGAAGGCAACGCCCATCTGGTGAAATCGGTCGGTCCCCTCTTCGCAGCAGCCCGCGGCGAAGCCGAAAAACTCTTGCAACTCCAGATTGATGTCGCCAAACAGGAATTCGATACATCCACAGCCAGTTACGAACACAACCTGATCATTAGTATCGTCATCATCGGTGGCGGCATCCTGTTCGCGGCGCTGCTGGGTTTCTGGATCGTGCGCAGCCTGTTCGCCCAACTCGGTGCCGAACCCCGCGATCTGGCCGCCGTGGTCAGCCAGGTGGCCGAAGGCGACATGACCGTCAAGGTCGCCACGCGCCCAGGCGACAGCAGCAGCGCCCTGTTCGCCATCAAATCGATGGTCGAGAAACTGACCAGCATCATCTCGGAAGTCAACGTCGCCTCCGATGCCCTCAACAACGCCGCCGGCCAGGTCTCGGCCACTGCCCAAAGCCTGTCTCAGTCCTCCTCCGAACAGGCCGCCTCGGTGGAAGAAACCACTGCCTCGGTCGAACAGATGACCGCGTCGATCACCCAGAACACCGAAAACGCCAAGGTCACCGACGGCATGGCCACCAGTGCGTCGCAGCAGGCGCAGGAGGGCGGCAGTGCGGTGAAAGAAACCGTCGATGCGATGAAGCAGATTGCCGACAAGATCGGCATCATCGACGACATCGCCTACCAGACCAACCTGCTCGCCCTGAACGCCGCCATCGAAGCCGCCCGCGCCGGCGAACATGGCAAGGGTTTTGCGGTGGTGGCCGCCGAAGTGAGGAAACTGGCCGAGCGTTCGCAAGTCGCGGCGCAGGAAATCGGTCAGGTCGCCTCCAGTTCCGTCAAGCTGGCCGAGAAAGCCGGTGCGCTGCTCGACGAGATGGTGCCCTCGATCAAGAAGACCTCCGATCTGGTGCAGGAAATCGCGGCCGCCTCGCAGGAGCAAAGCCAGGGCGTCGGCCAGATCAACGGCGCCATGGGCCAGTTGAACAAAGCCACGCAGCAAAACGCATCGGCCTCGGAAGAACTGGCGGCGACGGCGGAAGAGATGGGTGGTCAGGCTGCGCAGCTCACCGAGCTGATGAGCTTCTTCCGTCTGGACACCGCCGCGAAAGTCGGTGCCGGCGGGACGGCGAAGAAAACCGCCGCCACACCCAAGCCCAGGACTGCTGCACCCAAGCTGGCCGCCAAGAGCTTCCCGCCCAGCCAGGCAGACGAAGCCGACTTCGAACGCTTCTGAGGAATCCGCCATGACCGATCTCGTCCAAGCCAGGAACACTGCCGTCGCCGCCGTGAAGAAGAGCACCGGCGGCGGGGACACCCACCAGTACCTGACCTTCACGCTGGGCGGCGAGATGTTCGCCGTCGGGATTTTGAACGTGAAGGAAATCATCGAATACGGCAATCTCACCGAGATTCCGATGATGCCGAGCTTCATTCGCGGGGTGATCAACCTGCGTGGCGCGGTGGTGCCCGTCGTCGATCTGGCCGCCCGCTTCGGCGGCAAGATCAGCCAGGTGCAGCGCCGCACCTGTATCGTCATCGTCGAGGTGACGCAGGAGGATGCCAAGCACGATATCGGCATCATGGTCGATGCGGTGTCGGAAGTGCTGGAGATTCAGGCGGGCGACATCGAGCCGCCGCCGTCGTTCGGCGCGAAGATCCGGGCGGACTTCATCGCCGGCATGGGCAAGGTGGCCGGCAAGTTCGTCATCATCCTCGAAATCCAGAAAGTCCTCTCCGTCGACGAAATGGCCATCCTCGCCGACGTCGGTCAAGCCAATCCCGAAACCCTGGCCGCCTGATCAGCCACGAAAGGGCACAACATGAACCTCCTGCAAAACATTCGCATCGGCCCGCGCCTGACGATTCTGCTCGCGGCCGTCATCGCCCTGATGTGCCTCATCGCCTTCATCGGCCTGTTCAACCTGCTGGCCCTGGTCAGCCAGAACGAAAAGAGCCACCGCGACAACACCGTGCCGAAGGGGCAGCTGGCCGATCTGGTCAACGAGTTCGGCGAGATGCGCTCGCAGGTGCTGCTTTCGTTGCAGCATGCGCCGGACAGCCCCTTCCTCTCGATGCACGATCATCCGAATTCGCTCCACACCGAGAACATCGCGCGCCGCCTCAACGAGGCCGAAGCCGTCTGGGCGAAGTTTTCGGACCGCAAGGTGGACGATCCGGTCGAGGCGCGCCTGGTCGCCGCCCTTGCCGAGGTGCGCGGTCCGCTCGTCAACGAAGGCTTCAAGCCCGCCCTCGGGGCCCTGAGCAAGGGCGAGTTCCGCGAGGCGAACATCATCCTGCTGCAACGGATCAATCCGCGCCAGAACGCGTTCGGCAAGTCGGCCAACGATCTGGGCCAGCACTACGAGAAGGTGACCCAGGCGATGCAGGCGCAGGCCGAAGCGACATTCGCTTCTTCGCGCAACTGGATCATTGGCGCGGGCGTGTCGGCCGTGCTGGTTTCCGTCCTGCTCGGTATGGCGATCGTGCGCTCGATCACGCGGCCGCTCAACGAGGCGGTGACCGTGGCCAACGGTCTCGCCGTCGGCGATCTCAGCGTGCGTTGCCACGCCGTCGGGCGCGACGAGGTCGCCGCGCTGATGCGTTCCGTCGAAACGATGATCGGGAAGCTTTCCAGCATCATCGGCGACGTGAGCACGACCAGCCGCGAGATCGGCAATGCCGCCACGCAGGTTTCCGCCACCGCGCAGTCGCTGTCGCAGTCGGCCAGCGAACAGGCCGCCTCGGTGGAGGAGACCACCGCCAGCGTCGAGCAGATGACCGCTTCCATCGCCCAGAACACCGAGAACTCCAAGCTCACCAACAGCATGGCGAGCCAGGCCTCCGTGCAGGCGGTCGAAGGCGGCGCGGCCGTCAAGGAAACCGTGGAGGCGATGCAGCAGATCGCCGACAAGATCGGCATCGTGGACGACATCGCCTACCAGACGAACCTGCTGGCGCTGAACGCGGCGATCGAGGCGGCGCGCGCCGGCGACGCGGGCAAGGGTTTCGCCGTGGTGGCGGCCGAGGTGCGCAAGCTCGCGGAGCGTTCGCAGGTGGCCGCGCAGGAGATCGGCCAATTGGCGAGTTCCTCCGTCAAGCGCGCCGAAAAGGCCGGCAGCCTGCTCGACGAGATGGTGCCGACGATTCGCAAGACGTCCGACCTCGTCGAGGAAATCGCCGCCGGGTCGCAGGAGCAGAGTCAGGGTGTCGGCCAGATCAATGCGGCGATGGGCCAGGTCAACAAGGCGACGCAGCAGAACGCCTCGGCCTCCGAGGAACTGGCGGCCACCGCCGAGGAAATGAACGGACAGGTCAACCAGCTGCAGGATTTGATGGCCTTTTTCAAGCTCGAAAAATGACGGATGGCGGAAGTGCTCAAAATGACGCGACGAAATTGATGCGGGTCGTTTGCGCGCAGTGTCCGTGACGATAAAAACGCCGGGAGAAGGAGACGACACATGAAAGGCATCTTTACCACGCTGCGCGGCCGGCTGCTGTTTCTTTTCGGCGCCGTGCTGATCGGTACGCTGTACTACACCGCGAACGGTTTTCTGGCTGACTGGCGCGAATTGCGCCAGGTACGCCAGATCGAGGCGATCGAAAGCACGGCGGTCGCTGTCAGCAACCTCGTGCATGAACTGCAAAAGGAGCGCGGACTTTCCGCCGGATTCATCGGTAGCCGCGGCGCGCGCTTCAGCGCCGAACTGGGCGCGCAGCGCGAGCTGAGCGACCGTTTCCGCCAGGCGTTGCAGACGCACGTGGCCGGCCTGGCGAGCGGTATCCTGCCGCCCGGCCTGCGCCAGGCGCTTCAAGATGGCATGGGCAACCTCGACAAGCTGAGCGAGACGCGGCAACGTATCAGTGCCCTGCAGGTCGCCGGGCCGGAATCCTTCGGTTTCTACACCGACGCGATCAACCGCCTCACGAAGATGGTGGACATCGCGCCGACCGTCACCGACGAGGTGAATATCGCCAAGACCCTGATGGCCTATGCCTACTTCATCAACGCCAAGGAGCAGTCGGGACGTGAACGGGCCACCGTGAATGGCGCACTGTCGGCCAACGTGCCGCTGGAAATCCCGCTGTTCCAGCGCCTGCAGACGATCATCACTTCCCAGGATGTGCATCTGGCCAACTTCCGCATGCTCACGGACGCCGACTCGCGTGCCCGGCTGGAAGCCCTGCTCGCCGACCGACCCGCGCAGGAAACCCTGCGCATCCGCAACCTCGTCGTCGCGAAGGCGCTCGAAGGCCAGTTCGGCGTCGAACCGCCACACTGGTTCGCCACCATTACCGCCAAGATCGATGCGATGAAGGTCTTCGAGGACCAGCTGGCCGCCAGCCTGCGCACGCTGGTGAGTGGCCAGGCGCGCGCGGCCACCTGGGGCATCGCCTTCTCCGGCGTGTCCGCCGTGGTTCTGGTCATTCTCGCCATCGCCTTCTTCCTACTGCTGTCCTCGATGCTGCGTCGCCTGCGCGACAGCGTGAATGTCGCCCGGCGCCTCGCCGATGGCGACCTGACGGTCGAGGTGAGGGTGGATTCGATGGATGAAATGGGCCAGCTGATGAGCTCGATGGCCTACACCATCGACAAGCTCTCGCATACCATCGGCGCGGTATCGAGCACGTCCGACGAACTGCTCAACGCGGCCAACCAGGTGTCCTCCACTTCGCAGATGCTGTCGCAGTCGTCCAGCCAGCAAGCCGCCTCGGTGGAGGAGACCTCGGCCAGCATCCAGCAGATCAGCGCCTCGATCTCGCAGAACACCGAAAACTCGAAGGTCACCGACGGCATGGCGTCTTCCGCCGCCACCCAGGCGGTGGAGGGCGGCGCGGCGGTGAAGCAGACGGTCGAGGCGATGCACCAGATCGCCGACAAGATCGGCATCGTGGACGACATCGCCTACCAGACGAACCTGCTGGCGCTGAACGCGGCGATCGAGGCGGCGCGCGCCGGCGACGCGGGCAAGGGTTTCGCCGTGGTGGCGGCCGAGGTGCGCAAGCTCGCGGAGCGTTCGCAGGTCGCTGCGCAGGAGATCGGCGGTCTCGCCTCTTCCTCGGTGAAGCTGGCGGAAAAGGCGGGCGCGCTGCTCGACGAAATGGTGCCGACGATCAAGAAAACTTCCGATCTCGTCCAGGAGATCGCCGCTGCCTCGCAGGAGCAAAGCAGCGGCGTCGGCCAGATCAACACCGCGATGGGCCAGATCAACAAGGCGACGCAGCAGAACGCCTCGGCCTCGGAAGAACTGGCCGCCACCGCCGAGGAGATGAGCGGCCAGGTCAACCAGCTGCACGACCTGATGGCTTTCTTCACGGTGAGGAAATAAGAGTCGGTCCCGGCGCCACGGCGCCGGATTCCCCCAACCACCCTCATGAACGACCCGCACGCCAACATCACCGACGCCGAGTTTGCCCAGTTCCAGCGGCTGATCTACCAGATCGCCGGCATCAGCCTGGCGGACACGAAGAAGGTGCTCCTGATGGGGCGGCTGGGCAAGCGCCTGCGCGCCCTCGACATGGGCAGCTTCGGCGAGTACTACAAGTACGTCGCCAGCGGCAACGACGCCCACGAACGGCAGACGATGGTGGATCTGCTCACCACCAACGAGACCTATTTTTTTCGCGAGGAGGCGCACTTCAACTTCCTGCGCCAGGGGGTGATTCCCCAGCATCCGGCCGGCCAGACGCTCGACGTCTGGAGCGCCGCCTCCTCGACGGGCGAGGAGATCTATACCCTCTGCATGGTGCTGGCGGACGAGATGGGCGTGAACGGCAACTGGAACATCCTCGGCTCCGACATCAGCACCCATGTGCTCGGCATCGCCCAGCGCGGCCAGTACTGGCTCGACCGCACGCGCGGCCTGCCGCAGGAATACCTGCGCAAGTATTGCCTCAAGGGCGTGCGCGCGCAGGAAGGCAGCTTCATCATCGCGCCGGAGTTGCGCAAGCACACGCGTTTCACGCAGGTCAATCTCAACAATGCGCTGCCGGACATCGGCAAGTTCCATGTCATCTTCGTGCGCAACGTGATGATCTATTTCGACAACGACACGAAGCGCAAGGTCGTCGCACGCATCGTCGAGAAACTGCGACCCGGTGGCTATCTGATCGTCGGCCACTCGGAAAGCCTCAACGGCATCAACGAAACGGTGAAGCCGATCAAGCCCACCATTTATCGACTCCCCGCATAAGCTCATGGCAAAAATCAAGGTCATCCTCATCGACGACTCCGCCGTCGTCCGCCAGGTGAACAAGGAAACGCTGGAGAGAGAGGCGGACATCGAAGTCGTCGCCGCCTGCGTCGATCCGCTCTACGCACTGGAAAAAATGAAGCTCGTCTGGCCCGACGTGATCGTCACCGACATCGAGATGCCGCGCATGGACGGGCTGACCTTCCTCAAGAAGATCATGGCCGAACACCCGACGCCCGTCGTGGTCTGTTCCTCGCTGGCCGAAAAGGGTGCGGCGGCGACGATGGAGGCGCTCGCGTATGGGGCGCTCTCCATCATCACCAAGCCGAAGATGGGCGTGAAGCAGTTCCTCCAGGAATCCGGCGACGACATCGTTTCCGCCGTGCGTGCCGCCGCCCGCGCCAACATGCGGCGCGTGCAGCCGAGCGTCGCCCTGACGGAAAGCTTGCGGCCAAAACTGACGGCGGACGCCATGCTCGCCGCCCAGGCCGCCAGTACGCGCGCCATGGCCGAGACCACCGACAAGGTGATCGCCATCGGCACCTCCACCGGTGGCACGCAGGCGCTCGAGGCGGTGCTCACCAGGCTGCCACGCACGACCACGGGCATCGTCGTCGTGCAGCACATGCCGGAGAAATTCACCGGCATGTTCGCCGAACGCCTCGACACCCTGTGCGCGATGGAAGTGCGCGAGGCGAAGGACGGTGACCGCGTGCTGCCCGGCCGCGCGCTGATCGCCCCCGGCGGTCGCCACATGATGCTGAAGCGTAGCGGCGCGCAGTACTACGTCGAGGTGAAGGATGGCCCCGTCGTCAATCGCCACAAGCCCTCCGTTGACGTGCTGTTTCGCTCCGTCGCGCAGGTGGCCGGCCGCAACGCTCTGGGCGTCATCATGACCGGCATGGGCGACGACGGCGCGCGCGGCATGAAGGAAATGCACGACGCCGGCGCGCAGACCGTCGCCGAGGACGAATCGACCTGCGTGGTGTTCGGCATGCCGAAAGTGGCGATCGACATGGGCGGCGTCGATAAGATCGTTCCCCTGCACAAGATCCCGCAGGAAATCATGGCCTACGGCAGATAAGGCCGCCGCAACCATCATGCCCCCCACCCCCGTCTCCGCCAAGGAACTCGAACGGCTCGCCCTCAACATCAACCCGGGCGGCTGGTCGGTGCAGCACGAGCGTCCCATCGCCACGCTGCTCGGCTCCTGCGTGGCGGTATGCTTTTACGACCCGAAGCTCAGGGTCGCGGGCATGAACCACTTCCTGCTGCCCAGCCGCGCCAGCGCCAAGCTGGCCGACGAAGACATCGTGCTCAACGGCGACTATGCCATGGAGGTGCTGCGCAACGCGATGTACGCCAAGGGCGCGTCGCCCAGCCGCCTGATGGCGAAGGCCTTCGGCGGCGGCAACATCGTCAACTCGATCCAGATGGCGATCGGCGAACGCAACGCCACCTTCGCCAAGGAGTGGCTGGAGCGCGAGGGCATTCCGCTGGTCGCTTCCGATTTCGGCGGCGCGTGGTCGCGCAAGGTGATCATCGATCCGGTCAGCGGCGATGCTTTCTGTCGGCGCAATCCGATCAACCAGCCTGACGTGCAGGCGATGGTGCGGGCTGAGAGCGAGTACGAAAAATCGCTCATCGTGCCGAAAAAGCCGGTCGCCACGCAGGAAAAGAAAATCGAACTGTTCTGAACGAACCGGATGGAGAAGCAGCCATGAACGACGCAGCGCCGATGGAAGAAGGCAAGGAGATCGCGGCTTACCGCGCCATGGCGGCCCGGGCCGTGCAGGGCGATCTGGTGTTTCCCACGTCCGCCGAGCTCGGCCTGCGCATCAAGCGGCTGCTCGACGACCCGGATTGCGCGCTCGACCAGGTGGCCAAGCTGGTGCAGGCCGAGCCGCTGCTGGCCGCCAAGGTGGTCGCGCTGGCCAACTCGGTGGCCTACAACCGCAGCGGCCGCGAGATCGCCGACGTGCGCCAGGCCGTGCCGCGGCTGGGGTTTCGCACCCTGCGCTCGCTGACCATGTCGGTGCTGGTGCGGCAGATTTCCGGTGCAGTGAGCGAGCCGAAGCGCCAGGCCATGGCGCGCCAGTTGTGGGAGCACACCGTGCATGTGGCTGCGCTCGCGCATGTGCTGGCACGGCGCGTCACGCAGCAGGATGCCGAGTCCGCCCTGTTTGCCGGCATGTTGCACGAGGTGGCAGGCTTCTACCTCATTGCCCATGCCGACTTGGAAATGCTCAAGGAAGCGCCCGCCGGCTGGCAGGGCGAGGGCGAGAGCCTGGTGGGTGCGGCCCTGCTCAAGCTGCTGGACGTGCCGGAGACCGTCGGCGACGCCATCGCCGCGTTGTGGGACGGCTACCTCGAGCTGCCGCCCGCTTCGTTGGGCGATACTCTGTTGCTGGCGGAACAGCTCGCGCCGGTCGCCTCGCCGCTTTACTGGCGGCCCGAGGCGGCGGCCGATGCCGATGCCGGCACGCCGCAGATCGAGATGGTGGTCGACCGCGAAACGCTGACCAGCATCATGGAGGAATCGGCGGCCGATGTGCGCTCGCTGATCGAGGCGCTACAGTGAAGGCGGCGCATGCGGCGTCGCCGTGCCGCCAGCGCCGACTGTTGCTGCGCCGCGGCTACGCGCCGGTCAGCCAGCGCTGTAATGCCCGGCAGGGCACGACATCGAACCCGCTGCGACGCTGGGCTTCTTCGCCATCGTAAATCAGTGCGCTCCATGCCACCCGTTCGCCCAGACCGCGCCGGATGGCGTCAAGCGAGCGCATCGCATCGGGCGCCACGCTGCGGGCCGACTTGATTTCCAGCAGTATCAGCCGGTGCCCCTGTTCCAGCACCAGATCGGCCTCGTTGCCGGCGCTGTCACGGTAAAAGTGCAGGTCCGGGCGTTCGCCAGCATTGGCATAGGTCTTCAGCACTTCGAGCACGGCCAGGTTTTCGAAGAGATGGCCGCGCAGCGGATGGGTGGGCAGATGTTCCGGGCGACGGATGCCCATCAACCAGGCCGCCAGACCGGCATCGTGAAAATAGAGCTTCGGCGACTTGATCAGCCGCTTGCCGATATTGGCAAACCACGGCGGCAGGCGAAAAACGATGAATGAGGCTTCGAGCAGGGTCATCCACTCGCGCGCCGTGTGTCCGGAAACGCCGACATCGGCGGCCAGGCTTTGCAGGTTCAGCACCTGCCCGATGCGGCCGGCCGCGAGGCGCACGAAACGTTCGAACTCGGCCAGATGGCGCAGTTGCACCAGTTCGCGCAGATCGCGCTGCACGTAGGTTTCAAAATAGTCGGCCAGCGCCATGGCCGGATCGAGGCCATCGGCATGAATGCGCGGGTAACCGCTGCGGAAGAGCAGCGCGTCGGTATCGAGATTCCCCTGTGCGCCCAATTCGGCAAGAGAGAGCGGCAACAGGCGCAGCAGCGCCGTGCGACCGGCCAGCGACTGGGCAACACGCCGGCCCAGATCGAACTGATGGCTGCCGGTCAGAATGAAGCGCCCCGGCATCGGGCGCGCATCGACCTCCACCTGAATCCACGACAGCAGTTCGGGAACGCGCTGGATTTCGTCGATGATGGCGCCATCCGGCAGGCTATCGAGAAAGGCACGCGGGTCGCTGCGGGCAAACTCCCGGGTATCCGGACGTTCAAGGTTCAGGTAGGGGTGGTCGGGAAAGGCCAGCCGGCACAAGGTGGTCTTGCCCGACTGACGCGGACCGGTCACGGTGACCACCGGCAATTGTCGGGCGCGGTCGTGCAGGACGGGAAGAATGTGGCGGGGAATCATGCGGGGCATTCTTGCATAATTGAAGTTCTGGTTCAATATTGCACGAATGAGCGTCGTCCCGCTGGTGCCGACTTCATGTTCCGCGTCGGCGACTGCCGTTTCTTCTTCAGTTCGAAACCCAGACCCGGTCGCCTTGTCTTTATTCAGTCTTGTCGCAACAGTTCGTCAATCCGCTCGCGTACCCAACCGAAACTCGGATCGTACCACCCAACAATTCAGCATCACCCTGTCGAACGAGATGGCAGGTCTGGTCAAATCGATGGTGGTAACGGGTGCCTATACCACCGAAAGCGAAGTATTTCGCGATGGGCTCCGGGCGCTGATGGCCCGCACCGGGCCAATGCTGTTGACCTTGACGCCCAGGCAAACGGCAATATCACCGGAACGGCTGGCGTTGCGCGGGCGTGAAAAAGCCCGGAGCATGTCCGGGCTTTGGTGTTCTGGTGGAGGTAAGCGGGATCGAACCGCTGACCTCTTGCATGCCATGCAAGCGCT
>CAZGOH010000012.1:0-35215 GCA_964527195.1 uncultured Methyloversatilis sp. | reverse complement strand
AGAGGGGCTTACGCCGTCCGCACTTCGTTCAGCAAATCCGGGTGCCGGTCGAGCACCTTGAGCAGTTTCACCAGGGCCAGCGGTGGCTTGGTCTTGCCGTTCTCGTAGCGCGAGAAGGCATTCACGCCGCCGCCGAAGAGTTCGGCCGCTTCGCGCTGGTCGAGCTTCAGTTTCTTGCGCACGCCGGCGATGAACTGCGGATCGACGATGGCGGCATTCACCTGTTTCGAGAACTCGCGCATTTCCTTCATAACGCGATCCGTTTCCTCCAGATCAAGCAGGGATTCCGCGCAGGCCGGGCAGTAATCGCCGGTCACCGCCTGGATCAGAGTAGTCTCACCCTTGTAGGTGTAGGGCATGTCGCGCGTGTCGTGGATCAATTCCGCCGCGCCGCAAACTGGGCATTTCATGGTCATAGCTCCTTGAAGGACACGATGAGCACGTCGTCGATCACCGTCAGTTTCAGGTAGACGTCGCCCACCGCCGTGCTGGGGCGATAGACGTCTTGCCAGATGGTGTGATCCGCGTGCGTGGTCATGCTCTTGTAGAAATCCGTTGGTTTGAGTCCCGCCACCACTGCCAGCATTTCGGCGTAGTCGAACCCCAAAGCATTGGCGCCGCTACGCGCCGCGTGTGTGGTTCGCACCTTGCCGGCCTCGATCAGGGTTTTGATCACTGGCAGCGGGCAGTGCGGCGTTTTCTTCTCCATGGCTTCAAATTAACCTATTTGGTTATGTTTGGCAAGTTGGTTAATGGCGTTCAGGCGGTGAGCGATTCCGCTGACTTGTTGCGGCGCTTCAAGGTGACGACGTTGTCGTCGCCGCGCGTCAGCAATTCGAGCCGTTCGCCAAGCAGTCGCTAGGCTTCGCGCTTTTCGGCGTCGTAGCTGTGGCGCTGGTAGGTGCGCTTCACACGGCTTTCCTCGGTGTGGTTCAGGCATTTCTCGGCGACCTCGGGTAGACCTCCCGAGGCGGTCATCGGGGTGGCATCTTTGAGCGAGGCAAGCTCCTGCGCGCGCCGTTCAATTTTCGCGCGGCGCTTGGCAGGGAGGGCTGCTATCGCGTCATCAAGTGATTGTGCTCGTCTGATGGTGGCGATGCGCAGCGTTTCGATGGGAGCGGGATAGCCGCGTTCGGGCGGACGTCGGCGGTGTCAAGTGGCCAACTTCACACCCAGGCGCGTGGCGTAGTCGGTTTCGCGTATCTGCTCGTAGTCGTCGCTGGTGAAACCGTCATGGTCGTGCGACAGCATCATCATGTCTTCCTGGATTTCCGGGAACAGGCTGATCGGGTACAGCCGCACGGCCTCGGTGCGCGTGGTGGGTACCCAGCCGCGGGTGCTGTTGGCCGGCAGCGAGACACCGGCTTCAACATACACGCAGTACTCGCCGGCGTGGAAGGCATCGCGCACCGAATGAAACCCGCTGATCTCGGTGCCATCGATGACCAACACGTCGTGATCGTCGACGGTTTTGACGGCGTCGATTTTGCGGACGGTGACAAGTTTTTTCATGGGCATGAACTCCTGAATGTTGCGGATGCGTGCGTGGATGGGCGTTGTTGTGAAGGGTTCGTGGTGCGGCATCGGGCTGTCCGCCGCATGAACTGCCAGAAAAGGGCTCAGCCGATGATCTTGTTGATGGGCAGTTCGATGATGCCGCGGGCGCCGGCCTGGTACAGGCGCGGAATCAGCGCGCGGACGAGTTTTTCCTCGACGACGATGCCGAGATCGACCCAGGCCGGGTCGGTGAGCGAGGCGATGGTGGGGGTCGCGGGGACGGGCAGGATCGCGGTGACCGCTTCGAGCGCGCTCCTGGGCACGTTCATGGAAAGATAGACGCGCGTGGCGGCGGCGATGGCGCCGTTGAGCAGCATCAGCAGGCTGTCGATCTTGGCTTTTTTCCATGCGTCGTCGAGCGCGGCGCGATTGCCGATGAAGCGTGGCGTGCTTTCGAGGACGACATGCAACACGCGCAGGTTGTTGGCGCGCAGCGAGGAACCGGTTTCCGAAACGTCGACGATGGCGTCGGCGAGGATCGGCGGCTTGACTTCCGTGGCGCCCCAGGAAAATTCGACGGACGCGCTTACGCCATGCGCGGCGAGGAAGCGCTCTGTCATGCCGACGGCCTCGGTGGCGATGCGCTTGCCCTGCAGGTCTTTCACCTCCTTGAACGGCGCGTCTTCCTTGACGGCCATGACCCAGCGTACGGTGCCGTAGTTCGGCCAGGGCGCCTTGAGGTTGGCGAGCTCGACGACGTCGGCGCCGGTTTCCTGAATCCAGTCCAGGCCGGTGATCGCGCAGTCGAGGATGCCCTGGTCGACGTAGCGTGCCATCTCCTGCGGACGGATCAGGATGCACTGGATTTCCGGATCGTCGATGTTCGGATAGTAGGAACGCCCCGAAATGCGCAGGTTGTAGCCGGCGCGCACGAAGAGGCTCTGGGTGGTTTCCTGCAGGCTGCCTTTGGGGATGCCAATACGCAGCCGGTTGCTGGCGTCGTTCATGGGGGTCACTCGTAACGAACTTCGAGAATCTCGTATTCGCGGCGGCCGCCGGGCGTCTGCACCTCGACGACATCGCCTTCGAACTTGCCGATCAGCGCGCGGGCCACGGGGGAGTTGAGCGAGATCTTGTTCTGCTTGAGGTCGGCCTCGTCGTCGCCGACGATCTGGTAGGTGACGGTCTGTCCCTCGTCGGTGTCCTCGAGTTCGACGGTGGCGCCGAAGACGACGCGCCCGTCGGCGTCAAGTGCCTTCGGGTCGATGATCTGGGCGTTGCCGAGCTTGCTCTCGACTTCCTTGATGCGGCCTTCGATGAAGCCCTGGCGCTCCTTGGCGGCGTCGTACTCGGCGTTCTCGGAGAGGTCGCCGTGCGAACGCGCCTCGGCGATGGCGGCGATCACGGCCGGACGCTCGACGGTCTTGAGGCGGTGCAGTTCTTCCTTGAGCAGTTCGGCGCCGCGCAAGGTGACGGGAACCTTGCCGCTCATGCCATCCCTCCGGCAAGTTCCGCGTTCAGTTCGGCGTGCAACTGCTGGATCGAGTAGGTCTCGAGGCCGGAGTGCTGCATGCCGATGCAGGCGGCACGCGCGCCCTCGACGGTCGTGAACAGCGTGACCTTCTGCGCCAGCGCCGAGGTGCGGATCGAACGCGAATCCTGGATGGCGACGCGCTTTTCATCGACGGTATTGACGATCAGCACGATCTCGTTGTTCTTGATCATGTCGACGATGTGCGGGCGGCCTTCATTGACCTTGTTGACTTTCGCGACGGGAATGCCGGCCTCCTCGATGGCGGCGGCGGTGCCGCTGGTCGCCAGCAGGGTGAATCCCAGTTCGGCGAGCAGGCGCGCCACCTCGACGGCCTTGGTCTTGTCGGCGGGCTTGACGCTGATGAAGGCCTTGCCCGACTTGGGCAGCTTCGTGTTGGCGGCGACTTGCGACTTGACGAAAGCTTCTCCGAACGTGCGGCCGACGCCCATCACCTCGCCGGTGGATTTCATTTCCGGGCCGAGCAACGTATCGACGCCGGGAAACTTGTTGAAGGGGAAGACCGCTTCCTTCACCGAGTAGTAGGGCGGGATGACTTCCTGCGTCACGCCTTGGTCAGCGAGGCTTCTGCCGGCCATGCAGCGCGCGGCGATTTTCGCCAGCGGCAGGCCGGTGGCCTTGGAGACGAAGGGCACGGTACGTGAGGCGCGCGGGTTGACCTCCAGTACATAGACCACGGAGTTGCTGCCGCGGCCCTGGATGGCGAACTGCACGTTCATCAGGCCGACGACGTTGAGGCCCTTGGCCATCAGCTCGGTCTGGCGCCGCAGTTCGTCCTGTACCTCTTCGCAGAGCGAGAAGGGCGGCAGCGAGCAGGCGGAATCGCCCGAATGCACGCCGGCCTGTTCGATGTGTTCCATGATGCCGCCGATGATGACCTGCTGGCCATCGGACAACGCATCGACGTCCACCTCGGTGGCGTCGTTGAGGAAGCGGTCGAGCAGCACCGGCGAATCGTTGGAGACCTTGACCGCGTCGCGCATGTAGCGCTCGAGGTCCTTTTCCTCATGGACGATTTCCATGGCGCGGCCGCCGAGCACGTAGGAGGGGCGTACCACCAGCGGGTAGCCGATCTCGGCGGCGAGGCGGATCGCGTCGGCCTCGGTGCGCGCCGTGCGGTTGGGCGGCTGCTTGAGCTTGAGGTCGAAGAGCAGCTTCTGGAAACGCTCGCGGTCCTCGGCGGCGTCGATCATGTCTGGCGTGGTGCCGATGATCGGCACGCCGTTTTTCTCGAGGTCGCGGGCCCGTTTCAGGGGTGTCTGGCCGCCGAACTGCACGATCACGCCGACCGGCTTTTCGATATGGACGACTTCGAGGATGTCTTCGAGCGTCAGCGGCTCGAAGTAGAGGCGGTCCGAGGTGTCGTAGTCGGTCGACACGGTCTCGGGGTTGCAGTTGACCATGATGGTCTCGTAGCCGTCCTCGCGCATGGCGAGCGCCGCATGCACGCAGCAGTAGTCGAACTCGATGCCCTGGCCGATGCGGTTCGGGCCACCGCCGAGCACCATGATCTTCTTTTTGTCGCTCGGTTGCGATTCGCACTCTTCCTCGTAGGTCGAGTACATGTAGGCGGTGGAGGTGGCGAACTCGGCGGCGCAGGTATCGACGCGCTTGAACACCGGGCGCACGCCCAGTGTGTGGCGGTGTTCGCGGACTGTGGTTTCGGTCGCCGTCTCGCCCGCGCCGACTTTCGCGCCGACCAGGTTGGCGATGCGGCGGTCGGAGAAACCCTTGCGCTTGATGGTGCGCAGCGTGGTCGCGTCGAGGGCCTCCAACTGCTGCGTGGTGAGCCATTCCTCGGTCTTGACGATATCCTCGATCTGCACGAGAAACCACGGGTCGATCTTTGTCAGGTTGAACACCTGCTCCAGTGTGTAGCCGCGACGGAAGGCCTGGCCGAGATACCACATGCGCTGTGCGCCGGGGTTGGCGAGCTCGTGATTGATTTCCTCGTGATCGGCATCGATCTCGTCGAGGCCGTAGACGCTGACTTCGAGTCCGCGCAGGGCTTTTTGCAGCGATTCCTGGAAGCTGCGGCCGATGGCCATGACTTCGCCGACCGACTTCATCTGTGTCGTCAGGCGGCTGTCGGCCTGCGGGAACTTCTCGAAGGCGAAGCGCGGCACCTTGGTGACGACGTAGTCGATCGAGGGCTCGAAGGAAGCGGGCGTGGCGCCGCCGGTGATGTCGTTCTTGAGTTCGTCCAGCGTGAAGCCGACGGCGAGCTTGGCCGCGATCTTGGCGATCGGAAAGCCGGTGGCCTTCGAGGCCAGCGCCGAGGAACGCGAGACGCGTGGGTTCATCTCGATGACGATCATGCGTCCGTCATCGGGGTTGATCGCGAACTGCACGTTCGATCCGCCGGTGTCGACGCCGATCTCGCGCAGCACCGCGATGCTGGCGTTGCGCATGATCTGGTATTCCTTGTCGGTCAGCGTCTGCGCCGGCGCGACGGTGATCGAGTCGCCGGTGTGCACGCCCATCGGGTCGAGGTTCTCGATCGAGCAGACGATGATGCAGTTGTCCTTGCGGTCGCGCACCACTTCCATCTCGAACTCTTTCCAGCCGAGCAGGGACTCTTCGATCAGCAGTTCCTTGGTGGGCGAGGCTTCGAGACCGCGCTTGCAGATCTCGACGAATTCTTCCTGGTTGTAGGCGATGCCGCCGCCCGAGCCGCCCATGGTGAAGGAAGGGCGGATGATGGTCGGGAAACCCAGCGCGCTTTGCACCTGCTGCGCCGCCTCGAGGCTGTGGGCGATGCCGGAGCGGGCGGAGCCGAGGCCGATCCGGGTCATCGCCTGCTTGAACTTCTCGCGGTCTTCGGCCTTGTCGATGGCTTCCTTGGTCGCGCCGATCATCTCGACGCCGTACTTTTCCAGCACGCCATGCTTCGCCAGATCGAGCGCGCAGTTGAGTGCGGTCTGGCCGCCCATGGTGGGCAGCAACGCATCGGGGCGCTCCTTGGCGATGATGTTTTCCACCACTTGCCAGGTGATCGGCTCGATGTAGATGACGTCGGCCATGTTCGGGTCGGTCATGATCGTCGCCGGGTTGCTGTTGACGAGGATGACCTTGAAGCCTTCTTCGCGCAGGGCCTTGCAGGCCTGGGCGCCGGAATAGTCGAATTCGCAGGCCTGACCGATGATGATCGGGCCGGCGCCGATGATGAGAACGGAATGGAGGTCGGTGCGCTTAGGCATTCTTGTTTTTCTCCATCATGCCAATGAAGCGGTCGAACAGATAGGCGACGTCGTGCGGACCGGGGCTCGCCTCGGGGTGGCCCTGGAAACACAGCGCCGGGCGGTCGGTCCAGGCGAGCCCTTGCAGGCTGCCGTCGAACAGCGAGACGTGCGTGACCTTGACGTTGGCGGGCAGCGTGGCCGGATCGGCGGCGAAGCCGTGGTTCTGGCTGGTGATCAGCACCTGGCCGGATTCGAGATCCTTGACCGGGTGGTTGGCGCCGTGGTGGCCGAATTTCATCTTCAGCGTCTTGCCGCCGCCGGCCAGCGCCATCAGCTGGTGACCGAGGCAAATGCCGAAGGTGGGCAGCTTGCGGTCGAGAAATTCACGAATGGCGCGGATCGCGTAATCGCAGGGCTCGGGGTCGCCGGGGCCGTTGGAGAGGAAGGCGCCGTCCGGGTTCATCGCCAGCACGTCGGCGGCCGGGGTCTGCGCCGGCACGACGGTCAGCTTGCAGCCACGCTCGGCGAGCATGCGCAAGATGTTGCGCTTGACGCCGAAGTCGTAGGCAACGACATGAAATTTCGGGTTGGCTTGCGGGACGTAGCCCTTGCCGAGCCGCCATTCGCCTTCAGTCCAGTCGTAAGGCTTGTCGACCGTGACCACCTTGGCGAGGTCCATGCCGGCGAGGCCTGGGAAGGCTTTCGCCTGCGCGATGGCCTCGTCCGCGTTCAGCGTGTCGCCGGTCATCAAGCAGCCGGCCTGTGCGCCCTTCTCGCGCAGGATGCGGGTCAGTTTGCGGGTATCGATGTCGGCGATGCCGAGAATGTTCTCGGCGCGCAGGTAGTCGGACAGGGTCTGTTCGGAACGGAAGTTGGAGGCAAGCAGCGGCAGGTCGCGAATCACCAGACCAGCGGCGAAGACACGGCCGGCTTCGCAGTCTTCGCGATTGACGCCGGTGTTGCCGATATGGGGGTAGGTGAGGGTGACGATCTGGCGCGTGTAGGAGGGATCGGTGAGAATCTCCTGGTAGCCGGTCATGGCGGTGTTGAACACCACCTCGCCGACGCTGGTACCGGCGGCGCCGATACCCTTGCCCCGAAATACCGTTCCGTCGGCTAAGGCAAGCAAGGCGGACGGAAAAGTGGATGACTGCGCGGTCACAATCGGGCTCCTGGGCGGTTATCGCGGTGCAGCAATGCCTGAAAATCAGGGCGTTGGGCAAACCGCCGCATTGTATCCGATTTACCGCCTCACTTGAGGCCCAGCACGTCCTGCATGTCGAAGAGGCCGCGTTGCTTGTCCCTGAGAAAACGGGCGGCGCGCAGGCTGCCCAGCGCGTAGGACATACGGCTGGCCGACTTATGGGTGATTTCGATGCGTTCGCCGGTGCCGGCGAAGAGCACCGTGTGGTCGCCGACGATGTCGCCGCCGCGGATCGTCGAGAAGCCGATCTGCGTCGCCGGCCGCTCGCCGGTGTGGCCCTCGCGTCCGTAGACGGCGCATTCGGAAAGGTCGCGGCCGAGGGCGTTGGCCACCACTTCGCCCATGCGCAGGGCGGTGCCCGAGGGCGCGTCGACCTTCATGCGGTGATGGGCCTCGATGACCTCGATGTCGTAGCCCTCGTTGAGGATGCGCGCCGCCACATCGAGCAGCTTGAATACGGCATTCACGCCGACCGCCATGTTGGGCGCGAACACGACCGGGATCTCGTTTGCGGCGGCTTCGATCTGTTTCTTCTCTTCCGGGCTGAAACCGGTGGTGCCGATCACCGCATGCACGCCGTGGCGGCGGCAGATGTCCAGGTGCTTGAGCGTGGCCGCGGGCCGGGTGAAATCGATCAGGCAGTCGGCGCCGGCGATGGCGGTTTCCGGATCGTCACAGACGTCGAAGGCGGCGGCGAGAACGGCGTCATCGGCCGACTGCACGGCTTCGATCAGCATCTTCCCCATGCGGCCGTTGGCGCCGGCGATCGTGAAACGCATCGGTGCCATGTTCAATCCTTCTTCTTTTTCGGATCCGCGGGAACCTCGATGATGCGCGCCGCCGGCGTGGCCGGGGCCGCCGTGTCATCCTTTTCCGTCGCCGCGACGACATCTCCGCCGACGCGGGCCAGCTTGTCGTCCTCGAAGAAGACGACGAGGCGCCGCAGTTGCGGCTCGCCGCGTCCCGGCTGGAAGCGATAGACGTAGTCCCAGCGTTCGGCATGGAACATGTCGGCGACCAGCGGGGTGCCGAGCACGAAGCGCACCTGGTCGCGCGTCATGCCGGGTTTGAGTTGCGCCACCATTTCCTGGCTGACGTAATTGCCCTGCCGCACGTCGATGCGGTAGGGAGAGAGCATCGAGGTGACATCCGGCGTGCCGGAACAGCCGGCCAGCAGGGGAAGGCCCGACAGGAGCAACAGGGACAGGCGCGGAAATTTCTGGGGCATGGCGGGACGAACGGGCAACATGGACGCGGAAAACTATATCATAGGCCCTCCTGAAGCCCTGCCTCCGTTTGCCATGTCCGATCCCGCAGAACTCAAGAGCATTGGCCTCAAGGTCACCGTGCCACGCATGACCATCCTCGACCTGTTCCGCCGTTCGGCGACGCGTCACCTGACGGCCGAGGACGTTTACCGGCAGTTGCTGGCCGAAAATTTCGACATCGGCCTGGCGACCGTCTACCGCGTGCTGACCCAGTTCGAGCAGGCGGGGTTGCTCGAGCGGCACCACTTCGAATCGGGCAAGGCGGTCTTCGAGCTCAACGACGGCAAGCACCACGACCACCTGGTCTGTCTGCAATGCGGGCGCGTCGAGGAGTTCGCCGATCCCGAGATCGAGCGGCGTCAGAACAAGGTGGCGGCGCAGCGCGGCTTCACGGTGGTCGAGCACGCCTTGTACCTGTACGCGGACTGCCTGAAGAAGAACTGTCCGCACCGGCAGCAAAAGGGCGGCTGAACCGCGCCGGGAGATTCCCGGCTTGCGGCAATTTGCCGCACCCGCGCAAGGCGGGCGGAGCGGTTATCCTCGCCCCCTTGCATGTTTCGTCCCTCGTCCGCGCCGTGCCCATCAGCAAGTCCCTACTCGTCGATTCGGCCATGCTTGTCGCCCTGCTGTCGATCGGGGTGGCCGGCTATTTCCTTTCTCCCTTGCTGTCGCCGGTCGCCGACGTGACCATTGCCCCGGATTCCGATTGCGACCTGCACCGCGCTTCCTGCGCCGCCATGCTGCCCGATGGCGGTCGGCTGGAGCTTTCCCTGGCCCCCCGGCCGATTCCGGTCAGCGTGCCGATCGAGGCGAGCGTGCGCGTCGCGGGGCAACCGGTTGATCGCGTCGAACTCGATTTCGCCGGCGTAACGATGAACATGGGATACAACCGTGCCGAACTGCGCCCGACGGGCCCCGCGACATTCGTCGGTACGGCGACCTTGCCGGCGTGCGTCACCGGCCGCATGGCCTGGCAGGCGACGGTTTTGGTCGAACGCGGCCGGATGCGTATCGCCGTCCCCTTCCGTTTCGATGCCGGCACTTGAGCCACGACCTACCGGAGTATTTTCATGCGCAATACGATCATTCTCGCCGCCTGTTTCGCCCTGTCCGGAATTGCTCCCGCCCTGGCGCAGGGGGCGGCCGTGCGGATCGACGCCGTCGATCCGCACGTGCGCCTCGCGCCGCCGAACGCCCGCGCCACGGGCGCATTCATGACCCTGAAGAACACCGGCGACGCGGACGCGGTTCTGGTTTCCGCCAGTAGTCCTGCCGCGCGCATCGTCGAGCTGCACGACCACATCAACGACAACGGCGTGATGCGCATGCGCCAGATCAGGCAGATCGTCGTGCCGGCGCGCGGCGCGGTCGAATTGAAGCCGGGCAGCCTGCACGTCATGCTGATCGACATGCCGCAGCCCCTGCAGGAAGGCACGCAGGTCGCGATCACCTTGGAGTTTTCCGACGGCAGTCGCAAGCGGATCGACACGCCGGTGCGCCGGCACCAGGGGATGGCGCACGGCGTGATGGGGCACTGAGGGCCAAAGTCGGCCCTGGCGGGACGGCGACGCGTCAGCCCGCAGTCGCCGGCGTGAGTTCTCCCGTGATGGCAAGGAAGTGTGCCAGTCGTCGCGCATCGATCTCCCCGGCGGTGACTGCGGCCCGGATGCCGCAATCCGGCTCGTTCTGGTGGCGGCAGTCGCGGAAGCGGCAACGCGCCAGGTGCGCGACGAATTCCGCGAAGCCGAGCTCGATTTCTCCGCGCGTCAGGTGGGCGAGGCCGAAGGCTTGCAGGCCGGGCGAATCGATCAGCGCGCCGGCGCCGTGCGGCAGGCGATACATGCGCGCATGCGTGGTCGTGTGCTTGCCAGAGTCGAGCGCCCGAGAAATTTCGCGCGTGGCCGCGTCGGCGCCGGGGATCAGGGCATTCACCAGCGTCGACTTGCCCATGCCGCTTTGGCCGACCAGAACCGACAACTCGTCGGCCAGGTGCGGCAGCAGCGCGGCAGGATCGTCGCGGGCGCTGAGTTCGACGACGGGAATGCCCAGCGCGGCGAAGGGCGCCAGTCGCGCGCGCGCCGTCGGCAGGCCGGCGGCGAGATCGCTCTTGTTGAGAACGACAAGCGCGCGCATGTGCTGATGTCGCGCGGCGACGAGGCAGCGCGAGATCAGTTCGTCGGAGAAGGCCGGCTCGGTGGCGGCGACGAGCACGACCTGCGTCGCGTTGGCGGCGATGAGCTTCTGCTTCCACTGGTCGCTGCGGTAGAGCAGCGTGGCGCGTGGCGCGTGGGAAAGAATCCGTGCTTCGCTGTCGTGCGGCGGCCCGAGTTCGATCCGGTCGCCGCAGGCGTAAAGGCTCTGCTTGCCGCGCGGTATGCCGTTCAGTGTCGCGCCATCGTCCAGAACGACCTCGTAGTGCCGGCCGAAGGCGGCGGTGATCGTGCCGGTCAGCATGCCTTGAGATGGGCGATGCGTGCGCTGGCCGGCGGATGCGAGTCGTGGAACAGCGAATGCAGCGGGTCGGGCGTGAGCGTCGCCGCGTTGTCGCGGTAGAGCTTGACGAGTGCGGCGATCAGGTCGTCCGCGCGCGTCTGCCGCGCCGCGTAGGCGTCCGCCTCGAATTCGTGGCGGCGCGACAGCCAGGAGAGCGCGGGCGCCAGCGGGAAGGTGAATGCGGGCAGGATCAGCATGAAGAGGATCAGCCCCATCGCCGTGCCGCCAGGGCCGACTTTCAGCGCATCGTAGAACCAGGGCTGGTCGATGATCTGGCCGAGCCCCCAAAGGAAGGCGAGCGAGAGCGCCGACATGACGACGATGCGCTTGACGATGTGGCGGCGCTTGTAGTGGCCGAGTTCGTGCGCGAGTACCGCCTCGACCTCGGCCGGCGCGAGCTTGTCGAGCAGCGTGTCGAAGAAGACGATGCGTTTCGCGCGGCCGAAGCCGGTGAAGTAGGCGTTGCCATGGGCCGAACGCTTCGAGCCGTCCATCACATAAATCCCCCCCCCGAAGCCCTCGCTTCGCTCGGGCCTCCCCCCCAGGGGGGCGGGAAGACTCTTGGGGCGGCCCGGCGAGTCTTCCGTAGGCCCGGAACTGGAAAAGCCGCAGCGCGCCAGCAGGGCCTCGATGCGCGCTTTCATCTCGCCCTCGGCAAGCGGCGTGAATTTGTTGAACAGGGGCGCGATGAAGGTCGGGTAGAGCAGCAGCACCAGCAGGTTGAAGCCGAGCCAGACGAGCCAGACCCACAGCCACCAGCGCTCGCCCATCGCCGCCATCAGCCACAGTATGGCGGCGAGCAGCGGTCCGCCGATCAGCACGGCGAGGAGGAGTTGTTTGGCGAGGTCGGTGACGAAGAGCGCGGGCGTCGTCTTGTTGAAGCCGAAGCGTGCCTCGAGGACGAAGGTGCGGTGCAGCGCGAAGGGCAGGCCGACGAGAAAGCCCGCCAGGCCGACGCTGGCGAACAGCGCGATGCCGTGGCCGAGCGAGCCGGCCGCGAAGAGGTCGCGCCAGAAGCCATCGAAGAAAGCCAGTCCGCCGCCGAAGGTGAGCAGCAGCAGAAGAGCCGTGTCCGCGCCCAGTTCCGAGATGCCGAAGCGTGTCCTGGCGACGGTGTAGTCGGCGGCCTTGCGGTGGTCGTCCGGGCCGATGCGGTCGGCGAACTCGGCCGGCACCGTTGCGCGGTGGGCCAGAACGTGGCGTATCTGCCGCCGGGCGAGCCAGATGCGCAAGGCGGTCGAGATCGCGAGCAGAGACAGGAAGAGTGCGGCAAAGAATTCAGCCATGCGAATGGAAATGTGGGAGTTGTGACAGAATGCAAGGCATCCGAAATTGGCGGGAACGAAGTATGGCACAGGACCAAAATGCGCTCGTCTGGCTTGACATGGAAATGACCGGGCTCGATCCCGATCATGATCGCGTCATTGAGATGGCGATGGTGATCACCAATTCGCAGCTCGAAGTCATCGCCGAAGGTGCGGTGTGGACCGTGCATCAGGCCGACGCGGTGCTCGACGCGATGGACGACTGGAACAAGAAAACCCATGGCAAGTCGGGCCTGGTCGACAAGGTGCGCGCTTCGGCGCTCGACGAGACCGCCGTCGAAGCGCAGGCGCTCGACTTCCTCAAGCGCCACGTGCCGCTCGGCAAGTCGCCGATGTGCGGCAATTCGATCTGCCAGGATCGCCGCTTCATGGCGCGTTACATGCCCAAGCTGGAAGCGTATTTCCACTACCGCAACCTCGATGTCTCGACGCTGAAGGAACTGTGCAAGCGTTGGGCACCCGCGATCGCCAAGGGCGTCAAAAAAGGCGGCAAGCACGAGGCGCTCGCCGACATCCACGAGTCCATCGAGGAACTCAAGTACTACCGGGCGAACCTCCTGAAACTGTAGGCGTCGTCAGTCGGCGCGCCGTTCGAGATACCAGCGCTCGCGGCGATCACCGGGGCGGCTGCCCTGCCAGACCGCGACCCAGCCGTCGCGGGGCTGGTGTCCCGGATTCCCGACGTGCACCCGCCAGAAACAGTTCTGCGTCGCATGGCGCGGGGGCTGGGTGCGCAGGCCGGCGAAGTAGTCGAGCGCGGCGCGTTGCGCGGCACCGACACCGGTCGAACGTTCGATGCATCCGGGATTGTTTGGCAGGGCCGACCGTAGCGCGTCGACGACCGGACGGTAAGTGCGCGGATGATCGAGCCAGGACATCCAGAGCGTGGCGGTCAGCGCCCACAGCAGCGTCGTGCCCGCCGCCCAGTGCAGGCAGGCGCGCCAGGGCGCGCGCGGCAGTCGCCACGAGAGCAGCCAGAGCAGGCTCAGGGCTGCCGCCCAGGCAAGTGCGAAGGGTGCGTAGTCGGCGGCGTGACCGGGAGCGGTTTTTGCGAAGTTTGCCGCGATTTTTTCCGGCCAGCCGAGTCCTTGCGCGCTGGCGCCGAGCCAGACGAGCGCACCGAAGAATGTGAAGCTCGTCAGGGCGAACCAGTTCCAGGCATTGGCGGCGCCACGGCGCAGACGGTCGGCACCGGCGCTGGCCAGCAGGATGAGCGGAATCATGGCGGGCAGCAAGGCGGCCAGGCGCGTGCTGCCGGAAAGGAACCATGCCAGGCCGAGCAGCGCGCCCAGCAGCGGCAGCAGGCAGCGTTCGATGCGCCGGCGTTCGACCCACAGGCCCCAGAGCGCGAGGGGCAGGATCGGCCAGTAGCCCCAGGCGACCAGTTCGGCATGCACGGCGCCGGGCGGGCGGCGGGAGTGGAGCATTTCCGCCAGTTCGTTGCGCCACCAGGATTGCCAGAGCTGCGGATCGTGGAGGATGACGGCGAGGGGCCAGGCGGCGGCCAGCGCGGTGGCGACGAGCAGGGCGAGCACGAGCGCCGGCCAGTCGCGGCGCAAAGTCGGCGCCGGCAGGACGGCGGCGGCCATCAGGAGACCGACCAGGCCATGGGAGAGAAACGCCAGCCCGCAGCCGACGCCCAGTAGCGCGCCGCCGCGCCAGCGGGCAGCGCCTTGCTCCTGCAACAGCAGTCCGCCCCCCCACCATGCCAGCGCGGCGCAGGCGATGCCTGCCACGGCAGGTTGCGCCTCGTGTAGCGGCAGGAGCAGCCCGAGCGTGCCGATGGCCAGCAGCGGGGCGATGCGGGCGGCATACGTGCCGTGAAAGGCGCGCGCCGCACCGGCGAGGCCGGCGAGGAAAATCGCGGCGAACAGGGGGGTGGCGAGGCGGGCGGCGTCGTGGAAAGGCAGCAGGTCGCCGAGAAGACGGCCCAGCAAGGCGGCGACCCAGTGATAAAGCGGCGCGTCATGAGGCCAGGGTTCTCCCGCGAGGTGCGGAAACAGCCATCCACCCGCACCGGCGAAGTCGTGGGCGATGCCGAGATGGATCGCATCGACGGTTTTCCAGGGATCGCGGCCGATGATGCCGGAGAGCAGGTAGACCGCGGCCAGCGCGACTATCGCCGTCGTCGGCAGTCGCGGCGAAGCGTCGCGGAAGGCTGTATTGGACAGGTAGGGCATCGTCAGAAAAGCAAAAGGCAGCCGAAGCTGCCTTGGGTGCGGCGGGTCGCGTCGATCAGGCGGCGGCGCCGGGGCGCTTGTACTTCTGCTTGAAGCGCTCGACGCGACCGGCGGTGTCGACGATCTTCTGCTTGCCGGTATAGAAGGGGTGACAGGCCGAGCACACCTCGATGTGGAGGGGCTTGCTGTTGGTCGAACGGGTCTTGAACTGGTTGCCGCAGCTGCAAGTCACCTCGATCTCGTTGTACTTCGGGTGGATGCCTTCTTTCATTTCGGTTCCTTGGGGTCGTTCGTGTTCGTCGCGGGCGTCGCGGAAAAGTCGCGCATTATCTTCGAAAAAACGCCGGGAATCAACCGCCGCGGCGCATGGCGTCGAAGAACTCGGCGTTGTTCTTGGTGGCCTTGACCTTGTCGAGTAGGAATTCCGTGGCCTCGAGGTCGTCCAGGCCATACATGAGCTTGCGCAGCACCCAGACCTTCTGGAGCACGTCCTGCTTTTGCAGCAGCTCCTCGCGGCGCGTGCCGGAGCGATTGACGTTGATCGAGGGGTAAACGCGTTTCTCGGACATGCGGCGGTCGAGGTGGATCTCGGAGTTGCCGGTGCCCTTGAATTCCTCGTAGATCACTTCGTCCATGCGGCTGCCGGTGTCGATCAGCGCGGTGGCGATGATGGTCAGCGAGCCGCCTTCCTCAATGTTGCGCGCGGCGCCGAAGAAGCGCTTGGGTTTTTGCAGCGCGTTGGCATCCACGCCGCCGGTCAGCACCTTGCCGGAGGCCGGCTGCACGGTGTTGTAGGCGCGCGCCAGGCGCGTGATCGAGTCGAGCAGGATGATGACGTCCTTCTTGTGCTCGGTGAGGCGCTTGGCCTTCTCGATGACCATCTCGGCGACCTGCACGTGGCGCGTCGCCGGTTCGTCGAAGGTCGAGGCGACCACTTCGCCGCGTACCGTGCGCGTCATTTCCGTCACTTCCTCGGGGCGCTCGTCGATCAGCATGACGATCAGCACCGCTTCGGGATGGTTGGCGGCAACGGCGTGGGCGATGTGTTGCAGCATCACGGTCTTGCCGGACTTCGGCGCGGCGACCAGCAAGCCGCGCTGGCCCTTGCCGATCGGCGCGATGATGTCGATGATGCGGCTGGTGATGTTTTCCTCGGCCTTGATGTCGCGCTCGAGGCGCAGGTGCTCGGTGGGGTGCAGCGGCGTGAGGTTCTCGAAGAGGATCTTGTTCTTGCAGATTTCGGGCGATTCGCCATTCACCTGATCGAGCTTGACCAGCGCGAAGTAGCGTTCGCCGTCTTTCGGCGTGCGGATCTCGCCTTCGATGGTGTCGCCGGTGCGCAGGTTGAAGCGGCGGATCTGCGACGGCGAGACATAGACGTCGTCGGGGTTGGCCAGATACGAGGTGTCGGCCGAACGCAGGAAGCCGTAGCCGTCGTTCATCACCTCGAGGCAGCCGTCGCCGTAGATGACTTCGCCCTTCTTGGCATGTTCCTTGAGCAGGGCGAAGATGAGTTCCTGCTTGCGCAGGCGGTTGGCGCCCTCGATGCCAACGGCGGAAGCCATGTCGATCAACTGGCTGACATGATGGTTCTTGAGTTCGGAAAGGTGCATGGCTGGACCTGTGGCGTCGCGGACCGCGCCCGGAAGGGGCAATGGTGACGGGGAAAACGAAAGGAGAGGGGTGACTCGCGGAGCAGGCGCGGGGGGTGGGCCTGCTGGCCGGAACCGCCTGCTTTTCTAACGAACGCAGTGCGGCCCGGGCCGGAATGTAGAGGGATCAGAGATTGCTGTCAATGAAGGCAGTCAGTTGCGACTTGGAAAGGGCGCCGACCTTGGTGGCCTCGACATTGCCGCCCTTGAACAGGATCAGCGTCGGAATGCCGCGAATGCCGTACTCGCCCGGCGTCTTCGGGTTGTCGTCGATGTTCAGTTTGGCGATCCGGAGACGGCCCTGGTAATCCTTGGCGATTTCGTCGAGGATCGGGGCGATCATCTTGCAGGGACCGCACCATTCGGCCCAGTAATCGACCAGCACGGGAATGGATGATTCCAGCACGTCGCTTTTGAAGCTGGCGTCGGTGACGTAATGGATGTGTTCGCTCATGGGTTTCTCTTTTGCGTGGCGGATGAGTAAAGCGGCGGCATCGTAGCAGAAAAAGCGCCGCCGGATGGCAAGGCGGCCTCAGGCGGCCGCCTGGATGGGAATCGCCTGGCTGCGGTGGGTGATGCGGTTCTTCGCGTCGACGTAGATCAGGTTGGGTTCGTGCTTGGCGAGTTCGATCTCGCTGAAGGCCGCGTAGCTGCAGATGATCAGCAGATCGCCGGCGGCGGCCAGGCGCGCGGCGGCGCCGTTCACCGAGATCGTGCCGCTGCCGCGCTCGGCGCGGATGGCGTAGGTGGAAAAGCGCTTGCCGTTGGACACGTTGTAGATGTCGATCTGCTGGTATTCCTTGATGTCGGCCGCATCCATCAGGTTCTCGTCGATGGCGCAGGAGCCTTCGTAATGCAGCTCGGCCTGCGTGACGGTGACGCGGTGCAGCTTGGACTTCAGCATGGTGCGTTGCATGGGCGTTCTCGGCTGGGGAACGGAGAAATCTTCAGATTTCCAGATTATCGATCAGGCGGGTCGAACCCAGTCGCGCCGCCGCGAGTACCACCAGCGCATGATCGCCGGTAGCCGGTGATTGTAAATCAACTTTTCGGCGCACGGCAACATAGTCCGGTACCCATCCGTGGGCGGCCAGATCCTCGCGGGCAGCGGCTTCCGCGCGGGCGAAATCGCGCTCGCCGGCGCGTACCGCCTCCACGACTTTGGTTATAGCCCGATACAGGCGCGGCGCCTCGGCGCGCTCGGCGGTGGAGAGGTAGCCGTTGCGCGAGGACAGGGCGAGGCCGTCGGTCGCGCGCACGGTTTCTCCCGGGACGATCTCGATCGGTAGCGCGAATTCGCGCACCAGCGCCGAAAGCACCATGAACTGCTGGTAGTCCTTCTTGCCGAACAGAGCCGCCTGCGGCTGGACGATGGCGAAAAGCTTCATGACGACGGTGGCCACGCCGCGAAAATGCCCGGGACGGAATTCGCCCTCGAGGATGGTGGCGTGTTCCGCCGGCGGTTCGACGACATAGCGCTGCGGCTCCGGATACAGCTCCGCCTCGCTCGGCGCGAAGAGATGGTCGACGCCCGCGGCGACGAGCTTCTCGCAATCCGCCGCGAAGCTGCGCGGATACTTGTCGAAATCCTCGCCGGGGCGGAATTGCAGGCGGTTGACGAAGATCGAGGCGACCACGCAGTCGCCGTGAGCGCGCGCCTGCCGCATCAGCGTGATGTGGCCTTCGTGCAGATTGCCCATGGTCGGCACGAAGACAATGCGGCCGGCCGATCGGAGCGCGGCGCGCACGCCGGCGATGGTCTCGTGGATTTGCATCGGAGTGGGATCGGAAAGGAGAAGCTCAGTAACAGTGTTCCGGGGCCGGGAAGCTGCCATCCTTGACGGCCGCGACGTAGGCGCGCACGGCGCCCTCGATGCTTTGCGCCTCGACCATGAAATCCCTGACGAAGCGCCCCTTCCTGCCCGGATACAGGCCCAGCATGTCGTAGAGGACGAGCACCTGGCCATCGCAATCCGGGCCCGCGCCGATGCCGATGGTGGCGCAGACCTTCAGTTCGCGGGTGATCTCGCCGGCGAGCGACGCCGGCACCATTTCCAGCACCATCAGTGCCGCGCCGGCCTGTTCCAGGGCCTGGGCATCGGCTTTCATGCGCGCCGCGCCCGCCTCGTCGCGGCCTTGCACGCGGTAACCGCCGAGCGCATGCACCGACTGGGGCGTGAGGCCGATGTGGGCGCAGACCGGCACGCCGCGCTCGACGAGAAACTGCACCGTGTCGGCCATCACCGCGCCGCCTTCGAGCTTGACCATCTCGGCGCCGGCGGCAAGCAGGCGGCCGGCATTGCGGATCGCCTGCTCGCGCGACTCGTGGTAGGCGCCGAAGGGCAGGTCGGCCACCACCATCGGGCGCTGCGCCATGTGACCGACGCATTCGGTGTGATAGACCATCTGCTCCATGGTGACCGGCAGCGTCGAGGTCTTGCCCTGGATCACGTTGCCGAGCGAGTCGCCGACGAGGATGATGTCCACGCCGCAGCGATCCTCGAGTGCGGCGAAACTGGCGTCGTAGCCGGTCAGCATGGCGATCTTTTCGCCGGCGTGCTTCATGCGCGCGAGTTCGGGCAGGGTGACGGGCTTGTTGGCGGCGAGGTAGGTCATGGTGGTCCGAAGAATTCAGGCGCGGGAAGAATACACCGGCTTCTCTTCCGAAAGTTTTTCGACGCGCTGATCGGCAACGTGCGGCAAGAGGGCGGTGATCGCGCCACGACCGGGGATGGTGACGTGCGGAGACACTTCGGCAAGCGGCACGAGAACGAAGGCGCGTTCCGTCATGCGCGGATGCGGCAGCGTGAGGCCGGGTTGGTCGACGCTGCGGTCGCCGTACAGCAGCAGGTCGAGGTCGAGGGTGCGCGGCGCATTTTTCACGCTGCGTGCGCGGCCGAAATTCGCCTCGATTTCGAACAGGCGCGCAAGCAAAGTCGGCGCTGGCAGGACGGCGGCATCGACCTCGAGCGCGGCCACCGCGTTGATGAAGTCCGGCTGGTGGCGCAGGCCCACCGGCGCGGTGCGGTAGAGCGAGGAGACGGCGACGAGACGCGCTCCGTCGATGGCGCCCAGCGCCTTGCCGGCGGCGCGCACGGTGGCGATCGCGTCGCCAAGGTTCGCCCCGAGGGCGACATGGGCGATTTCCGTCATGCGGCGTCGAAAGTCGGTGCTGGCGCGACGCCGTTCGCGTCGGCATCGCCAGGTTTCTTGCGGCTGCGCCGCCGGCGTTTTTTCGCCGCGCCGGTGTCGGGCTTGAGCATCGCCTCGCGCGTTGCGTTGTCGGCCTGCTGGAAGCTGGCCCACCAGTCGGCGAGTTCCTCTGGCGCTTCGCCGCTTTGCGCGCGCAGGTGGAGAAAATCCCAGGCGGCGCGAAAGCGCGGCTGTTCGACGAGGCGGAACGGCGCGCGGCCGCCGCGCTTCTCGAGGCGCGGCTGGAACAGCCAGATGTCCTTGATGTCGCCGGCGATGCGGCGCGTGATGGCGAGTTTCTCGCCCTGGCTGTCGAGCACCTCGTCCATCGCCGCATGCAGCGCCGGGACGGGGATTTCGCCATTTTTCTTGCGCGCTTCCCAGTTGGCGAGCACCTCGTGCCACAGCAGCGTGGCGAACAGAAAACCGGGGGATGTGCGCTTGCCGGCGCGGATGCGCTCGTCGGTGTCGGCCAGCGCAAGCATGACGAACTTCTCGCCGAGCGGTTGTTCGAGGATGACGTCGAGCAGCGGCAGCAGGCCGTGGTGGAGGCCGTCGGCACGCAGGCGCCTGACGCACTCGACCGCGTGGCCGGAGAACAGCAGCTTGAGCATCTCGTCGAAGAGGCGCGCGGCCGGTACGTTCTCGATCAGTTCGGCCATCTCGCGGATGGGCGCCTGCACCATCGGGTCGAGGCGCAGGTCGAGCTTGGCGGCAAGGCGCACGGCGCGCAGCATGCGCACCGGGTCTTCGCGATAGCGCGCGCGCGGGTCGCCGATCATGCGCAGCGTCTTGCGCTGCAAGTCGCGCACGCCATGGTGGAAGTCGAATACCTGGCCGGAGGTCGGGTCGTAGTAGAGAGCGTTGACGGTGAAGTCGCGGCGCGCGGCGTCGTCCTCCATGTTGCCCCAGACGTTGTCGCGCAGCACGCGGCCGTGCGCGTCCTTCAGCGTGTCGGCATCGTGGGCGGCGCGGAAGGTGGATACCTCGATGGTCTCGGCGCCGAACAGCACATGCACGATCTGGAAACGGCGGCCGATGATGCGCGAACGGCGGAACTGGGCGCGCACCTGATCGGGCGTGGCATCGGTGGCGACGTCGTAATCCTTGGGGGCGATGCCGGCGATCAGGTCGCGCACCGCGCCGCCGACGACATAAGCCTTGTAGCCTGCCTGTTGCAGAGTTTCGCAGGTGCGCCGCGCCCCGGAAGACACCTGTTCCGGGCGGATGCCGTGTTCGCGGGAGTCGATGACTTCGGCGGGGTGGGATGGGCTGCCGCGCTTGAAGACACGGCGCAAAAGCTTGCGGATCATGCGGTTATCTATCTTTCGGGGCGCGCATCATACCGCTATCGACGGCGACGCGTAATGGATAAGGCCAATCGAACATCGTTTTCAAAGCCGGCTCAGCCAGATTTTCTTCAAGGGTTGCAAGTCTCCGGCGTCGGCATCACGCAGGGCCGCGAAATAGTGCTTCCTGGCTTCCGTGCCAGCTGCCGGATCGATGGGTGGCAGATCAAGCCGGTAGGTCAGGGCGATCAGCAGGATGCGCCCGACCCGGCCGTTGAAATCCTTGAAGGGATGTATCCATTGGAAGCGCCAATCGGCCCAGGCAAGAAAATCGGCCAGCGACTCCACGCTATCGAGATGACGCAAGCGTTCTTCAAGGTCGAGGCAAAAGTTGCGTACCCACACCGGTACATCGTGTGCGGACGGGGGGAAATGGGTGCCCACCTGCACGTCGGTGGTGCGAAATCGTCCTGCCCAGTCCGGGAAAAGTTCGCCGGCAATCCGGCGATGGACATTGCTCAGCCATTCGGCGTTTATCTCGATGGCGGAGGGGTCGGCGTCAAGAATTTCCTCCAGGCAGCGACCGACATTTTCCGCGAGTGTCTCGGCGACCTCGCTGTAGGGTTTCGGGCCGGCGGCAGTGGCCAGATCCCGCGTCGTGTTTAGCGGCTGGGTCGAACCAGCCGGGCCCGCAGACGCTCCCGATCCACCGGCTCGTTTTCCAGCGCCATCGAGTTCAGTGTGAAGTCCAGCACCTTCGCCCGATAGGCGGCGCGCCGGCTGGCCGCGTCCGGATGCTGGGCGCGCCATTGCTGGAGTTTTTGGTCGATCTGCTGGATTCGGCTCGGTGACATGGCCGCTATCGTCGCACGATGCTGACTTTCCGGCAAGCGTGGCGACGTAGGGTTGCTTGTCATTGGATTGCCTGTTCATCGTATGTTGCTTATCTCAGGCTAAGCACCGGCCAGCCATGCTTCGCGGCATGGGCGCGCAGCGTGTCGTCGGGGTCGACGGCCACCGGGTGATTGACCTTTTCGAGCAGCGGCAGGTCGTTGAGGGAGTCGCTGTAGAAGCGGGTTTCGACGAAGGCTCCCCACCACAGGCCGAGTTCCTCGAGCCAGGCATCGACGCGGGCGATCTTGCCTTCGCGGAAGGCGGGCAGGCCGCGCGGTGCGCCGGTAAAGCGGCCACCTTCCTGCGCCGGGATGGTGGCGATCAGGTGCGGAATGCCGAACTCGCGGCAGATCGGCCCGGTGACGAAACTGTTGGTGGCGGTGACGATGGCGCACAGGTCGCCGGCGTGGAGATGACGCCGCACCAGGGCGCGCGCCGGCGTGCCGATGATCGGCCGGATGCGCGTTTCCATGAATTCGCGATGCCAGGCGTCGAGTTCTTCCCGTGCATGCCGCGCCAGCGGCGCGAGCTGGAATTTCAGGAAGGCGTGGATGTCGAGCGTGCCGGCCTTGTAGTCGTCGTAGAAGGCCTGGTTCTTCGCTTCATGCACTTCGCGGTCGAGCACGTTTTTCGAAATCAGGAATTGCGCCCACTCGAAGTCGGAGTCGCCGGAAAGCAGGGTGTTGTCGAGGTCAAACAGGGTCAGGTTCATGGTTGTCGAGTAGTTGAAGTTGCATGGCTTCCTTGAGGAGCGGCAGCGTCGCGTGTTGCTTGCGTTCGAGCGTGGTGCGGTCGAGATGGTCGAGCACGGCCATCAGCGAAGGCAGGTCGCGCCGACCGTGCGCGAGCAGATAGCGCACCAGTCCGTCGTCCACCCGGAGACCGCGTTCCAGGGCGTGACGGCGCAAGGCGGCGGCCTTCTGTTCGTCGTCGAGCGTTTTCACCTCGTAGATCAGCGTCTGGCCGATGCGCGTGCGCAGATCCTCGCGCAAACCGAGCTGGAGCGGCGCACGGTCGCCGGCGAGCAGCAGGCCCAGTCCCAGTATGCGCGCGGTGTTGAAGATGCGAAACAGCGCGACCTGGGCCGCGTCGTCGAGCGTATCGACGTCGTCGATGACCAGCAGGCCGCCGGGGGGTGCCTGAAAGTCGGTGGCGGCGGGACGGCGGTCGAGAAAGAGCACCGGGCGCCTGCGCAGCGCCAGCGACGCCGCGGCGCAAAGCAGGTGCGTCCTGCCGCTGCCCGGAGTGCCCCAAAGATAAAGGGCGTCGAAGCAGCCGGGCAGCGCGAGCGCGCGCAGGCGCGCCAGCAGTTCCTGATTCTTGCCGGCGATGAAATTGTCCAGGCTGGGCGGCTGGGCCGGCTGGAGGTCGAGCAGCAGTTGGGTCAAGGGGAGTTCCGGTAAGATGCGCGCGAATTATCGCCGCAAAAACCTTTTTCCGATCATGACTACCTCCCCAGTTTCCATGACGTACCGCGACGCGGGCGTCGACATCGATGCCGGCGACGCGCTGGTCGAACGCATCAAGCCCGCCGCCAAACGCACGATGCGCCCGGAAGTGCTCGGCGGCATCGGTGGCTTCGGTGCGCTGTTCGACATTCCAAAAAAATATCGGGAGCCGGTGCTGGTGTCCGGGACCGACGGCGTCGGTACCAAGCTGCGGCTGGCTTTCCAGTTGAACCGCCACGACACCGTCGGCCAGGATCTGGTGGCGATGAGCGTGAACGATATTCTCGTGCAGGGTGCCGAGCCGCTGTTCTTCCTCGACTACTTTGCCTGTGGCAAGCTCGACGTCGGCACCGCCGCGACGGTGGTCGAAGGCATCGCCCGGGGCTGCGAACTGGCCGGTTGCGCGCTGATCGGCGGCGAGACGGCCGAGATGCCCGACATGTATCCGCCGGGCGAATACGACCTCGCCGGCTTTGCCGTCGGCGCGGTGGAAAAGTCGCGGATCATCAATGGCCAATCCATCGTGCCGGGCGACGTCGTGCTCGGCCTCGCTTCCTCCGGGGCGCACTCCAACGGCTATTCGCTGATCCGCCGCATCGTCGAGCGGGCGCAACCGGACATGGCTGCCGATTTCCACGGCAAACCCTTCGCTGACGCGCTGATCGCGCCGACGCGCATCTACGTCAAATCCCTGCTTGAACTCATGGAGAGCGTTACGGTGAAGGGCATGGCCCACATCACCGGCGGCGGCATCACCGGCAACGTGCCGCGCGTGCTGCCCGATAACGTCGCCGCGATCATCGAAAGATCCGCCTGGACGTTGCCACCGCTGTTCCAGTGGCTGCAATCGGTCGGCAACGTCGCCGACGACGAGATGCACCGCGTCTTCAACTGCGGCATCGGCATGGTCGTGATCGTCGCGGCGGCCGACGCCGACCGGGCGACGGCCGGGCTGGCGGCAAGCGGCGAAACGGTGTTCCGTCTCGGTCGCATCGTCGCCCGGCAAGCCGGGCAGGAACAGACGCTCGTCCGCTGACGCCGGGCCGCCGTCCCGCCAGGGCCGACTTTGCGGCGTGTCAGCGGCCGCTCACGGTCCGATTTCCTCGAGTTGCCGCGAGCGCCAGTCGAGCACGGCGGTGCGCGTCGTCATCTTCTCCGCCATGTCCGGGAACGCGGAGCGAATCACGCCGGTCGCGAAGGAGGAAAGGAACCGCGACTTGAGTTCGGCGCGGGCCCGATCGACGCCGATGTCGTCGTAGGGCGTCGAGGCCAGCAACAGGAAGCCGTCCCCGGGAATGCGGCCGGCCGCCATGTTGTTGCGGATGATGCTGGCGGCGATCTTGACCGGTTCGTCGAGCCTCGGGCTGAAGGGGCCGATGATCAGGGCGATGTTGGGGGTGTGCAGAAAATCGACGCCACGGCCGAGACAGATGATCCATTCGCGATGCTCGAAATCCAGTTGCCTTTCCTGGCGCGCGATCTGCGCGCGCACCGTGGCGATGCGTTCGAGGTTGCCCTCGAGCAGCGGCAGCAGGTCGGCGCGCATCTGCGTCGGCATGTCGGGCAGGAGCGCCGCGAGCCGTCCCGCCAGCAGCGGGCCGTCGCCGGACGCCAGCTCGGCCAGGTCGAGGCGGGCGCCGTGTTCGCCATGCACGATGAGGGCATCCTCGTCGGTTTCCAGGCCGCAAACCAGCGGATAGACCGTGCCGTGGGCGGCGCCGAAGATCGCTTCCATCTGCGCGCGAATGGCATAGGTGTGGCGCACGGCGGCTTCGGTGTCGTATTTGAAGCCGGCGCAGCCGCGCTGCGGATCGCCCCGGGAAAAATGGTAGGTGATGAGAAACAGCACGCGGCGACCGGAATTGGCCATGTGTTGCACGTGGTGGGAGAGCACTTCGCTCAGATGCGGCCAACCCAGGTCGAACATGCCGCCGAGGTTGCGGAAAGGCATGAGGATGCCGACGGGCGTATTGGTGACGACGGGAATATTCACGCGGCCATCCATGCACTTGAGCACGGCGATGGCCGTCGGATGCTCGGCGAGATAGCGCTGGCGCGCCAGGCAGGCTTCCGGGCTGCGGAAAGTCGCGCCGTGGCGGGCGGCCAGATCGAACAACCAGTCGATACGTTCCTCGATGGGTTTGGCGTGGAACGGCATGGCGGGTTTCAGGCCCGGGCGGGCGCGGAAGAGGTAGCGCGGGGCAGGTTCAGGTCGTGCGTGTAGGGGGCGCCGGGCATGTGGAAGGCCACCGGGCCGTCCGCCTTGGCATGGATGAACTGATCGACCGAGGGATTGGCGGAACGGTTCAGTTCTTCCGGCGTGCCGGCCTGGACCACCTTGCCGTCGTGGATGAAGTAGGCGTAATCGACGATCTTGAGCGTTTCCGAAACGTCGTAGGTGACGACGATGGCGGTAGTCTCGAGTGCGTTGGTGAGGCGGCGGATCAGCTGGGCGATGACGTTGAGCGAGATCGGGTCGAGCCCGGCGAAGGGCTCGTCGTAGATCGTCAGCACCGGATCGAGGGCGATGGCACGCGCCAGCGCCACGCGGCGCGCCATGCCGCCCGAGAGCGAATTGGGCATCAGCTGGCTGGCGCCACGCAGGCCGACGGCGTGCAGCTTCATGAGCACGAGGTCGTGGATGATTTCTTCCGGCAGGTCGGTCAGTTCGCGCATCGGAAAGGCGATGTTGTCATACACCGACAAATCGCTGAACAAACCGCCGGCCTGGAACATCATGCCGATCTCGCGGCGCAGTTCGTACAGGCCATCGGCATCCAGTTCATGTACGGCGCGGCCGGAGAAGCGCACGGCGCCTTGTTGCGGGCGCAGCTGTCCGCCGATGAGCTTGAGCAAGGTGCTCTTCCCCGCGCCGCTGACGCCGAGAATGCCAACCACCTTGCCCTTGGGAACGACCAGGTCGATACCGCGCAGCACGCGGTTGTCGCCGAAGGCGAAATGCAGGTTTTCGATGTCGACGAGGTTTTCGCCCGGGCGGGCCTTGTGGCTAAGTTTCATGGGGGTACGGACGGGGAAAAAAGCGAATCTGGGTCGGGTATTATGGCCCCATCCGCGTCTCCCGTATCGTTCGAAAGGCCGAAAATGTCTTCACCGCACGCATTGCCCGCCGGCTGGCACGAGGTTCCCTGTTGATCCGCTTCGCCGTGTCGCCGGCGCCGACTTTCGCCGCCGGATGCCGGAGGGGGTGGTGACGGAACTCGTCTGCGGACGGTTCCGCCTGTCCCTGGCTCCGTCGGATCGCCCGCTGGTGATGGGCATCGTCAATCTGACCGGCGACTCCTTTTCCGGCGATGGCGTTGGGAACGATGTCGCTGCCGCCATCGCGCACGCCGAGGCGCAGCGCGACGCCGGGGCCGACCTGCTCGATCTTGGCGCCGAATCGACGCGGCCCGGCGCGCAACCGGTGCCGGCGGCGGTCGAACTCGAGCGCCTGCTGCCGGTACTGGCGGCGGTGCGCGACTGGGGGCTGCCGGTTTCGGTGGATACGAACAAGCCCGAGGTGATGCGCGCGGTGATCGCGGCGGGCGCCGATCTCGTCAATGACATCGGCGCCCTGCGCGCACCGGGGGCACTCGAGGCCGTCGTGGCGAGCGGTGTTGCCGTGTGCCTGATGCACATGCAGGGCGAGCCGCGCACGATGCAGACCGACCCGCGTTACGGCGACGTGGTGGGCGAGGTGGCGGATTTCCTGGCGGCGCGCGTGGCGGCCTGCATCGCGGCGGGCATCGCTCGCGAGCGCCTGCTGGTCGATCCGGGCTTCGGGTTCGGCAAGACGGTGGGGCACAACTTCGCGCTGCTGCGCGGGCTGGATGAATTGCAGCGCAGCGGCGTGCCGGTGCTGGCCGGCTTGTCGCGCAAGTCGATGCTCGGTGCCGTCACGGGCAGGGAGAACGGCGTCGCGCGCCTGCCCGCCAGTGTCGCGGCAGCGCTCCTGGCAGTGCAACGGGGGGCGCGCATCGTGCGCGTGCATGACGTCGGCGCGACGCGCGACGCGCTGGCCGTGTGGGCGGCAACGGAAGGGAGATAGGACGACCATGGCAAGACAGCATTTCGGCACCGACGGCATACGTGGCCGCGTCGGCAAGTTTCCGGTCACTCCGGAGTTCGCCCTGCGCCTGGGTTACGCGGCCGGCGAAACGCTGATCGATCATGCGCGCGCCTCCGGGCATGCCCGCGATGGCGAACGCCCCGCCGTGCTGATTGGCAAGGACACGCGCATTTCCGGCTACATGCTGGAAGCGGCGCTGGAATCCGGCTTCGCGGCGGCCGGGGTCGATGTCATGCTGTGCGGCCCGTTGCCGACGCCGGCCATCGCCTATCTCACGCGCGCCTTGCGGATCGCCGCCGGCGTGGTGATCTCGGCCTCGCACAACCCTTACGACGACAACGGCATCAAGTTCTTCGCCGCCGGCGGCTACAAGCTGCCGGACGTCATCGAGGAGGAAATCGAGGCGCGGCTGGCCGAGCCGATGGGCTGCCGGCCCTCGGCCGAGCTCGGCCGGGCACGCCGCATCGACGACGCGGCCGGCCGATACATTGAGTTCTGCAAGAGCACCTTCCCCAACGAGCTCGACCTGCGCGGCCTGAAGATCGTCGTCGATTGCGCCCATGGCGCCGCCTATCACATCGCGCCCAAGGTGTTTCACGAGCTGGGCGCCGAGGTGGTCGCCGTCGGCGCCGCGCCGGACGGGCTCAACATCAATGCCGGCGTCGGCGCGACGGCGCCGAAGTTCCTCCAGAAACAGGTGCTCGAGCACGGCGCCGATCTCGGCCTCGCGCTCGACGGCGACGCCGACCGCCTGCTGATGGTCGACGCGGCCGGCCGCCTGTTCGATGGCGACGAACTGATCTACGTCATCGCCCGCAATCGTCCGGGGCTCGCCGGCGTGGTCGGCACCTTGATGAGCAATCTGGGTTTCGAGCAGGCCCTGGGGCGCCTGCACGTCGGTTTCGCGCGTGCCAAGGTGGGCGACCGCTATGTGCTGGAGCTGATGCAGCAAAAGGGCTGGACGCTCGGCGGGGAAAATTCCGGCCACATCATCTGCCTGGACCGCCACACCACCGGCGACGGCATCGTCGCGGCGCTGCAGGTGCTGGCGGCGCTCGCCGAACGCGGCGAGACGCTCGCGGCGGCCTGTGCCGACCTGACGATGTTTCCGCAAAAGCTCATCAACGTGCGCCTGCCGGACGGCTTCGACTGGCGTGCCGATGCCGACATCCAGGCTGCGGTCGCCGCCGCCGAAAAACGGCTCGACGGCATGGGGCGCGTGCTGTTGCGCCCTTCCGGCACCGAGCCCCTGTTGCGCGTGATGGTGGAAGGCAGCGACGCGGCGCAGGTGCTGGCGCAGGCAGAGGCCATCGCCGCCGTCGCGCGCGCGGCCGCCGGCGGCTGATCCTGCCGGTTGTCACGGGAAGGTAACGTCGCCGTCGCCAAGATGTAACCGCCGGGTAAAAATTCCATAACGCCGCGATCCTAAAGTGCGTTCGCATCTGCGCACCCAAGGAGAACGGTCATGGAAAACCGCAACGCATTGCATCCCGCCGCCGGCACGCATGCCCGGGCGGCCCGCCCCAAACTGCATGTCACGCTGGCCAGCTGCGAAAGCGAAATTCTCGCGGCGCAAAAGCTGCGCTGGCGCGTCTTCGCCGACGAACTCGGCGCGAACCTGTCGTCGCGCACGCCGGGCGTCGATCGCGACTACTTCGATGCCTACTGCGAGCACCTGATCGTCCGCGACGAAGCCAACGGCCGCATCGTCGGCACCTATCGCATCCTCGCGCCGGAGGCGGCCCGCAAGGTGGGCGGCTATTACTCCGAGACCGAGTTCGACCTGACGCGCTTCGCCCACCTGCGCTCGCGCATGGTCGAGATCGGCCGATCCTGCATCGATGCCGACTATCGCACCGGTGCGACCATCGCGCTGCTGTGGGCCGGGCTGGCACGCTACATGCGCCAGCACGGCCACGAGTATCTGATCGGCTGCGCCAGCATCGGCATGGCCGATGGCGGACACAACGCGGTCGGCATCTACGGCGCACTGGCCGGTCACATGGCGCCGCACGAGTACCGCGTCTTCCCGCGCCACCCGCTGCCGCTCGACCGCATCCAGCCGGCGGCCGCGCCGGAAATTCCCCCGCTGCTGAAAGGCTACCTGCGCGCCGGCGCCTGGGTGTGTGGCGAACCGGCCTGGGATCCGGACTTCAATACCGCCGACCTCCTGATCATGATGCCGATGGGCCGCGTCGATGCGCGTTACGCCCGTCATTTCGTGGAGCGCGACAACTGAACGCCGGCTACGCAATTTACGTTGAGGTCCGCGCGGCGTTCCGTCTGGCGCGCGTCGGATTGCATCTGCTCTGGGGCGCAGCGACGGTGGCCTGCGTCTATCCGTTCGCCGCGCTACGCGTGCGCCGTGCGCTCAAGCAGCGCTGGTCGCGGCAGTTGCTCGAAACGCTCGGCATGCGCCTGAAAGTCGGCGCTGGCGCGACGGCGATGCCGCCCAGGGCGCTCCTCGTCTGCAACCACATTTCCTGGCTCGACATCTTCGTCATCAATGCCATGGCGCCGGCCGCCTTCGTCAGCAAGGACGACGTCCTGGGCTGGCCGCTGATCGGCTGGCTGTGTGCCAACACCGAGACGATCTTTCTCGAGCGCGGTTCGCGCGCTGCCGCCCAGCGCACCCTCGACACCATGAAGGATTGCCTGCGTTCCGGCGTGCCCGTCGCCGTGTTTCCCGAGGGCACGACCACCGATGGTGATCGCGTGCTGCCCTTCCATGCGGCCCTGTTCCAGGGGGCGATCGATGTGCGGGCGGCCGTCGTTCCGCTCGCGTTGCGCTATGCCGACGGCCGGCACAGCCCGACCCGCGCGCCGGCCTACGACGGCGATGTCACCTTGTGGCAGTCACTGCAAGCCGTGGCGCGGACGGACGGGCTGCGGGCCGAGGTGAGGATGCTGCCCGCGATTGCGGCAGACGGCGCATCGCGTCGCGCGCTGGCCAAACATTGCCATGCGTCGATTGCCTACCACATCGGCGGCGCAGTGCGCAACGAGCCGGAGGCCTGTAGCGGCGAAAGCGGCATCGCGTCCCCGAGGCCGGTCGCCGCGAGCTGAAGCCGAAACGGCGTCGTGCCGCAGGGCGCCTACGTGCGCCGCCGTTCGACGAACAGCGAACTGCCGGCAATCTTCTTCGCTTCCTTTTTCGCCAGGCCGACCGCGCCAGAGACCTCGTGGTGGTTATTGAAGTTGTGCGGGACGACGACGAGCGCACCGATCGAGAGCGATGGAATGGGGTGGAACACGCGCTGGCCGCGACGATCTTCGGCGTGGTAGCCGCCCAGCCGGGCGTGCTCCTCCGTGACGAGCGCTTCCATCTCGTGGTCGAAATCGGCGAGGATTGCCAGGCAGCGCGCCTGCCAGTCGCGGCTTTGCATTAGCAGGATGAAGTCGTCGCCGCCGATGTGGCCGACGAAATCGCCGAGCGTGTCGCAGTGGCGGGCGAGGATGCCGGCCAGCAACTGGATGATCTGGTCGCCCTGGCGGTAGCCGTAGGTGTCGTTGAACGGCTTGAAGTGATCGAGGTCGCAGTAGCAGGCGATGAATTCGACGGCGTTGGCCAGCAAGCGGTCGATGTGCTCGTTGATGGGAACGTTGCCGGGTAGTTGCGTGAGCGGGTTGGCGTAGCGCGCGGCGCGAATCTGCATGTCGGTGATCAGCCCCATGAGCGCCTGCGTGCTGCCGACGCCGTGGTAGCGGCCGTTTTCCGTCAGAACGAAGCCGTCGATCATCTGGTGAGGCTCCGCGCGCCCGAGCAGTCGGCCGAGTTCCTGGATGGGCATGGCGAGATCGACGCGGATCGGGTTGTCGTTCATGAACAGCGTGCAGGGGCGCCTGCCATAGACCTCGCGCCGGAACGGCCTGGCGAAACGGTCGATCAGCGAATAGCGGTTGATCAGGCCGAGCGGCGAACCGTCGGGATGGATGACGGGCAGAACGATCTGCTTCGGGTCGGCTTCGAAGCGCTCATAAACTTCGTTGTTCGGGGTGTCCGGAAGCAGGGGTTCGACGGGGTGCGAAAGCTGGCGCGCGGTCGCGTCGGGTCGTGCCTCGCGCGCCGGATACACGGAAAGCCCGCAGCGGTTCAACAGTTCGAGCGTTTCGTGGGCGGGTTCCGTCGCCGGTCGTTCGAACGGATGCCCGATGAGGAAGCCCTGCCCGTGCGTGATGCCGAGGTCGCGCAGGACGATGAAGTCGGCGGCGTCTTCGATGCCTTCGGCGACGAGTTCGACGTGCGTGCTCTCGGCGATGTCCCGCATGGCGCTCACCAGGCGATGCTTGAGCGGATCGGCGGCGATGCCGTGAATGAAGTGCCGGTCGATCTTGACGAGATCGGGCTTCACTTCGGACCACATGCGCAGGTTCGAAAACCCTTCGCCGAGATCGTCGATGGCGATGCGAAAGCCCAGTTCCCTGTAGTACTCGAGGACGTCGCGCAGCGCGCTGAAATCGGCGACCTCCTCGTTTTCGGTGATTTCGACGACGATCCGGTCCGGCCGCAGGCGCAGTTCATGCAGCAGCCGGATGCTTTCATCCGACAGGATGTGCGGGTCGGCCAGGCAGCCGGCGCTGACGTTGAGGAACAGGCGGCCCGGGAGGTCGAGTCGCGCGAATTCGCGCAGGATGGTGACGCGGCAAAGCCTCTCGAACTCCATGGTCAGGCCGCACTCCTGGGCCATGCCCAGCAAGGTCAGGGGACTGTGGAGCGGCGAATCGGCCGGGCCGCGAATCAGTCCCTCGTAGCCAATGAAGCGGTGGGACCCGAAACCGAGGATCGGCTGGAAGACGGCCCGGACCGACTGGCGCTCGAACAGATCGAAGAAGGCGCGCAAGTTGTCCTGCGTGAGCCAGGGTTCGCTGTCGGGTGTGCGGACGCGCGGGGTCGAAAGACGCAAACGCTCGAAGGCGAACTCCCGCCTTGCCTTGCTCGGCAGAGTGGATTCGTGAAGTCTCGATGTCATGGGGCGACCTGGGCAGCTTGATGGAGCATCGATCCTAGACCGTGGACGTGACAGCAGGATGAAGTCGGTTCGCCCACCTGCGGTCGCGCATGGGTGCGATCAGCCGTTCCCGGACGTCAGGTGCCGATCACACCGCCATCTTCCCGGGTGATGATGATGGTGGCCGAGCGCGGGTAGCGGCCCATGTTCGGCCAGGTGCCCGTGAGTTTGCCGGCGGCGAAGTCGTCCGCGCTGGTGGTGGCACCGGGATGCTGGATATTGACGAACATGGTCCGGCCATCGGGCGTGGTGATGACGCCGGTGATCTCCTGGCCGAGCGGGCCGACCAGGAAGCGCCTGATCTCCCCAGCGCGCGGATCGGCGCACAGCATCTGGTTGTTGCCGAACTGCGCGTAGTCGCCTTTGTTCATGGAACTTTCGCTGATGTCGGTCTGGATCCACAGGCGGCCGTCCTTGTCGAACCACAGGCCGTCCGGGCTGTTGTGGATCTGGTCTTTGCCCAGCGGCTTGCCGGCGAACAGCGAGTCGTTCTCGGGGCCGGAGAGCAGGAAGATGTCCCAGTCGAAGCGGTTGGCAGCGGGGTCGTTGCCGGCCTCGGTCCAGCGGATGATATGGCCCCAGCGGCTCTTTTCGCGCGGGTTGGCCTTGTCCGAGATGGTGCGTTCGCTGTTGTTGGTAAGCGTGAAGTACACCTGCCCGCTCTTCGGGTCGATGGCGCCCCATTCCGGGCGGTCCATCTTGGTCGCTCCCAGCGTGTCCGCTGCGAGACGGGTGTTGACCAGTATTTCCGCCTGGTTGCTGAAGCGCGGCGATGTCAGCGCCCCCTGGCCGAAGACCAGGGGCAACCACTGTCCCGTGCCATCGTCGTTGAACCTGGCCACGTACAGCGTTCCCTCGTCCAGCAGCGCGCCGTTGGCCACGCCGGCCGCTTTGCGGTAAACGCCTTTGGAGACGAATTTGTAGATGTACTCGTCGCGGGCATCGTCACCCGAATAGCAGACCACCGGCCGGCCGTCCACGGCGGGGTGAAAGATCACACCCTCATGGGCAAAGCGGCCCAGAGCCGTGCGCTTGATCGGCGTGCTGTCCGGGTCGAAGGGGTCGAACTCCACCATCCAGCCAAAGCAGTTCGCCTCGTTGCGGTAGTCCTGCATTGCGTCGGCAGCCTTCGCGCTGACGTCGAAGCGGGAAAATTCATCGGCACCGTTGTCGGCCAACTCCCAGCCGTAGCGCGAAGCGGCCGGTTTGCTATCGTTGTGGCGCACGCCATAGCGGGATTGCTCGCGTGTGCGAAGTTTGGCGTCCACCTTGTTGATGAAATAACCGGCCCAGTTCTCTTCGGCCATCATGTAGGTGTTCCAGGGCGTGACGCCGTGGGCGCAATTGTTCAGCGTGCCGCGGGTGCGGGTGCCCTCCGGGCTGTACTTTGTCCTGACCAGGTCGCTGCCCCGCACCGGGCCACTGATCGCCATGGGCGTGGCGCCCGTGATGCGACGGTTGAACTTGCTGCTTACCACCGCCCACTGGCCGTTGCCGCCCTGCTTGACATGTACTACCGAAACGCCATGCGCATTGATTTCCTTGCGACACTCATCGGCCGGACGCTTGCCGTTGACCAGAGCCGGTACCGCGTCACGGCTCAGCTTTTGGCCGACGGCGCTGGCATGCATGTAGCGCGGTTCGACGTATTCATGGTTGATCACCAGCAAGCCTTCGGTGGAACTGCCAATGAACGGATCCTTGCCCTCGATGGGAAAGAAATGCATGCCATCGTGGTGGCTGCCTACCTGATGGGCCTGGTCGCTGCCGGTGTTCCCGAGCGGGTCGAACGCCGGCAGGTTGCCGGAAATCGGCGTTCCCCACGGCACGAAGACCTGCACCTTGTAGCCTTTCGGCACCAGGACCGAGTCAGCCTCGCTGACGGGGACGGCCGAGAAGCCGATCAGTTGCTTGCCAGAGCCTCCGGCAGATGTCGCGCAGCCGGCCAGACCGACACCACCAAACAGGGCCGTGATGGAGGCGGCAAGGCCACCCTTGAGCACCGAGCGACGGCTCAGGCTGGTTTCAAGTACGTCGTCGAAGTGACGGTTGCCGCTGTGGTTGGACAGCGGCTCGTCGCCGTCACCGTTGTCGATGATGAGAGAGCGGGAGATAGTCATCTTGGCCTCGTGGGGGGTGTGGTCGCGAAACTTTATCGGGCGATGGTGACAGGGAGGTGACGGTCGGCTGAAGGCAATAAGTCAGGACAGGCGAGAGGTTCAAACGGCTGGTCGGTCCAACGCCGTCCCGCCAGCGCCGACTTTCATGCCCAGCGAATCGCCACCGCACCCGCCGCCACGAGAACGGCCCCGGCGATGCGCCAGCGGCCCATGCGTTCCTTGAGCAACCAGGCGCCGAGGATGGCGGCAAAGATGACCGAGGTCTCGCGCAGGGCGGCCACGGCCGGTATCGGGGCGACGGTCATCGCCCACAACACGAGGCCATACGAGCCCATCGTCAGCACCGAACCGAGCAGCGAGAACAGCCAGCGCCGTCGCAAGTGCCGAAAGGCTGCCCGGCCTCGCTGCCAGAGCGCGATGCCCAGTATTAGCCAGGCATTGAGGAAGAACAGCCAGAGCGTGTAGGCCACGGCGTTGCCGGAATGGCGTACACCAATGCCGTCGATGATTGTGTAGAGGGCAATGACGCCGGCGGTGGCGAAGCCGTAGCCCAGCCCAGCCCGGCCGACACCGCCGCGGTGGATGCCAATGCTGACGGGCAGCGCGATACCGGCCGCAACCAGGGCAATGCCCAGCAACAGGCCGGGGGTCAGCGCATCGCCCGCGAGTGGTGCGGCCAGCGCCACCAGTACTGGTGCCGAACCGCGCATCAGCGGGTAGGCAATCGACAGGTCGGCGTGATGGTAGGCACGCATCAGCAGGAGGTAATAGCCGACATGGATGAACGTGGTGGTCGCCAGCCAGGGCCAGGCCGCCGCAGCGGGCAGGGGCAACCAGGGCA
>CAZGOH010000011.1:7748-37038 GCA_964527195.1 uncultured Methyloversatilis sp. | reverse complement strand
ACCGGCCCGACCGGCGAGAAGATGGCCAAGCTGCTGACCCGCCAGCATCCGGGTCAGAGCTTCGGCGCCAGCATTCCCGCCGAGATCACCCCGGAATTTGTGCGCAGCGAAGTCGCTCGCGGGCGCGCCATCATCCCGAACAACATCAACCACCCGGAAAGCGAGCCGATGATCATCGGCCGCAACTTCCTCACCAAGATCAACTGCAACATCGGGAACTCACCCATCGTGTCCTCCATCCAGGAGGAAGTCGACAAGATGACCTGGGCCATCCGCTGGGGTGGCGACACGGTGATGGACCTGTCCACCGGCAAGAACATCCACGAGACGCGCGAATGGATCGTGCGCAATTCCCCCGTGCCGATCGGCACCGTGCCGATCTACCAGGCGCTGGAGAAGGTCGATGGCAAGGCCGAAGACTTGACCTGGGAACTGTTCCGCGACACGCTGATCGAGCAGGCCGAGCAGGGCGTCGACTATTTCACGATCCACGCCGGCGTGCTGCTGCGCTACATCCCGATGACAGCGAAACGCATGACCGGCATCGTCAGCCGGGGCGGCTCCATCCTCGCCAAGTGGTGCCTCGCCCATCACAAGGAAAACTTCCTCTATACGCACTTCGAGGACATCTGCGAGATCATGAAGGCCTATGACGTGGCCTTCAGCCTCGGTGACGGCCTGCGCCCCGGCTCGATCTACGACGCCAACGACGAAGCGCAACTGGCCGAACTCAAGACTCTCGGCGAGTTGACCGACATCGCCTGGAAGCACGACGTGCAAGTGATGATCGAAGGGCCCGGCCACGTGCCGCTGCACATGATCAAGGAGAACATGGATCTGCAATTGCAATGGTGCAAGGAGGCGCCCTTCTACACGCTCGGCCCGCTCACCACCGACATCGCGCCCGGCTACGATCACATCACCAGCGCCATCGGTGCGGCAATGATCGGCTGGTACGGCACGGCGATGCTCTGCTACGTGACGCCCAAGGAACACCTCGGTCTGCCGGACAAGAACGACGTCAAGGACGGCATCATGGCCTACAAGATCGCTGCGCATGCCGCCGACCTCGCCAAGGGCCACCCGGGTGCGCAAGCGCGCGACAACGCGCTATCGAAGGCGCGCTTCGAGTTCCGCTGGGAAGACCAGTTCAACCTCGGCCTTGATCCGGACAAGGCGCGCGAATTTCACGACGAGACGCTGCCGGCGCAGGGCGCCAAGCTGGCCCATTTCTGTTCGATGTGCGGGCCACACTTCTGCTCCATGAAGATCACGCAGGACATCAAGGATCAAACCCGCGAATACGCCGAAAAGGGCATGCAGGAAAAATCCATCGAGTTCGTCCGGCAAGGAGGCGAGGTCTATCGACGCACCTGACCCGTCGGCGGCGGAAAAGCATACGCACCGTCGCCGCATCGCCTGGTTGCATTTCTGGCAAGGTCGACTGCTGGTCTGGGCGGGAGCGGTCGGCGTCGGCCTGCTCGCCGTGCTTTTCGCCGAACTGGCGGAAGGCGCGGTCCAGGTTTTCCGCGATATCTCCGAGCAGGCCTGGTGGTGGCCGCTGGTGATCTGTCCGGCCGGCGGCGCCGCAGTCGTCTGGGCGACGCGGCGCTGGTTTCCCGGTGCGGAAGGCAGCGGCATTCCGCAGACCCTGGTCGAGTTGCAGATCGACAAGCAGCGTCCGGCCGAGTGGCGTCCGCTGCTCACGATCCGGATCGCACTCGGCAAGATCGGGCTCGGTGCCGCCGCCCTGTTTGCGGGATTTTCCACCGGACGCGAGGGACCGATGGTGCAGGTCGGCGCCGCCGTGATGAACAGCCTGCACAGCCATTTGCCACGCCGCTTCAACGTCCAGCGCCGCCACCTGATCGCCGCCGGCGGCGCCGCGGGCATCGCCGCCGCCTTCAACACGCCGCTGGCCGGCATCATGTTCGCCATCGAGGAACTCAACCGCGGTCTCGACCAGCGCATGAGCGGTCTCCTGATCGTCGCCATCGTCCTGGCCGGCGTCGTTTCGCAAGCGCTGCTCGGCAATACCGCCTACTTCGGCTGGGTCAGCTTCACCGGCCTCAAGAGCCATGTGCAGATCGTCTGGGTGTTGTTGCTGGCCGTCGCCTGCGGACTGGCGGGCGGCACCTTCGCGCGGCTCATGCTGTGGTCGACGGCGCGGCGCGGCCCCTTCTTCGCCGCGTTCCGGCAGGCGCACCCGGTTCGCTTCGCCGCCATCTGCGGTCTGCTCATCGCGCTGATCGGCATTTTTTCGGGCTACAGCAGTTTCGGTACCGGCTTCGTCGAGACACGCGCGCTCTTCGAGCGCACCGCCGACCTGCCCTGGCATTACGGCATCGACAAGTTTTTCGCCACCCTGCTGTCCTACGCGGCCGGTGTGCCCGGCGGCATCTTCGCACCGGCGCTGGCGATCGGCGCCGGCATCGGCAACAACATCGCTCTGGTGCTTGGCGACCAGTTGAGCACCGGCACCGTGCTGGTGCTATGCACCGCCGGCTTTCTCGCCGCCGTGACGCAGGCGCCGATCACCGCCTTCGTCATCGTCATGGAAATGGTGAGCGGCTACGGCCTGGTGATGGACCTGATGATCGTGTCGCTGCTCGCATCCGCCATTTCGCGCGCCTTGTGCCCACCACTCTACCGGACGCTCGCCCATCGCATGCTGCATCCGGTGAGCACGCCGGCGCATGCGTCCGGCGAGGCGGAAATAAAAAAAGCCCCGGTCGAAGACCGGGGCTGAAACGGTTCCGTTGCGGAACCGGAGGAGGAGACATAACTCTTTCGATCAGGCGGCCTTCTTGGCCTTCGGGGTGGCGGCGCCAACGGCCTTGACGGTGGCGGAGGTCGCGGCGGCGACGTTCGCTTCGGCCATCTCGGCGACCTGCTTGGCGGCCTTGTTCATGGTCTCGTAGGCCGAGTTGGCGGCAGCCAGGGCGGACTTGACGGCAGCGACGGCGACGTCGGAACCGGCCGGGGCGCTCTTGGCGGCCTTGTCCAGAACGGTGGAGACGTTCTTGTTCATTTCGACGTACTGGCTGTCGAAAATCTTGGAGAACTCTTCCTGGGTCTGGGTGGCGATTTCATAAACGCTGCGCGAGTAGGCGACGGCCTTTTCGAAGGCGGGCTGGGCCAGGGCGGTCTGCATGCCGACCAGCTCCTGCACGTCCTTGGCGGCAAGCAGCGACTTGGCGTTGTTCACGCTGTCCTCGAGCAGGGTGCGTGCGGTGTTGAGGTTGAGGGCGGCGAGACGCTCGGCGCTGGCGAAGGCAGTGTTGGCCATGGTCAGCAGGGTTTCGACGTTGGCTTTGTTGGCGCCGGCGAGTTGTTCGGGGGTGGTGTACATGGCAATCTCCTGAAAATGGGTGAATCGTTAAATGGGCAAATCCGGTGTGTGGAACCTGCTCAATCTGCCAGCCTGTCCCGTTGCTTCATGTTGCGGTGCATCATGGTTCGAATTATAGGAACGGATTTCCCGAAGTCAAGAACTTTTTTGTGCGCCGCAACAAAATATTTTTCATTGGCCAGCAAGCCAATGAAAATAGCAGGTTAGGTACCTGTCGGGGCGGATCGGGCAGGCGCGTCAGGCGGGCTGCACGGGATTTGTTGCGGCGCACCCTCGCGGCAGCTTGGCGCGCGTTGGCTTAGGGCTTGCTGCCTTTGGGCTGGATGACGGCCCGCACCCGGCTTTCGGCGCTGCCAGGTTTCGCGCCAGGGGTGGCCGTGACCAGATACTGCTCGGTCATGCCGTCGTAAAGGATGTAGTTGCCGCGCACTTCGTCGCTGCCGCTTTTCACGTGGGCACGCACGAAGAACTCGGCCTTTTCGGTGCGGGCGTCGTATTCGATGCGTTCGGCTTCGCCCTCGATGTATTCGTCGCGACCTTCCCGTTTCTGGCGGAAACGCGCCAGGCCGTTTTCTCCCCCGGTCGCCACGCCTTTCTGGAAGCCGGCCTCGTCCTGCGTGACGACGAGTTTTTCGCTGCGGATGACCAGCGTGCCCTGGGTGAGCACGACCTTGCCGTCGAAAACGTGGGTGCGCTTGACGTCATCGACCGTGACGCGTGCGGCTTCAAGATTGACCGGCTTCTCGCGGTCGGCGCGTTCGGCGTGGGCCCCTGGGGCGAACAGCAGGCAGGAGGCGATCAGGGGCAGCAGGGCGGACGGGCGGATTTTCATGGCTGGCGGTCGCGTTGGCGCTTCGATGTCGAGGACTGGAATATGCCATGAACGCGGCCTTCCAGCACATAGATGGCGGTTTTGTTGTCGGCACGCAGGCCGCTGCCATCGACGCGGCTTTGTCCTTGCACGATGAGGACGGGCTCGCTGTTGCTGGCGACCTCCTCGTCCGGCCAGACGTCGAGCCGCTGGGTGGTCAGCACGGTCGCCGGTTTGTCGCGCGCGGCATCGCGCACGATGCGCACGTCGCCGATCAGTTCGACGCGTTCCCCCTTGCCGTCCATGCGTGCTTCACGGGCGGCGACGCGCGTGGGAGGGAGACGGTGGTAAACCAGGTCGGGGGCGATGATGACGCTGCGGTCGTCGCCGGGATAGTGGCGCAACTCGGCGGCACGCAGGGTGTGTTGCAGCTTGCCGTCCGGACCGTACCGGCGGGTTTCGAAGTTTTCGATGACGTAGTCCGGATCGTTGGGGGAGCCACCATGAACGGCCGCGGGTGCGCGGGAGGCGAGGTCGAGCCAGTAGGTCATGCCGGCCAGCAGGCCGGCGAGCAGGATCGGGAAGAGGGAGGCGCCCGGGGAGAAACCGTTGGACATGAGGGCGTTCAGGCGAGGTAGGGTGCCATGACGCGATCCCAGCTGCCCTGGGCGCGCAGGATCAGTTCGCAGACTTCGCGCACCGCCCCGGCGCCGGCCGGCGCGCGCGTCACGTGGCAGACATGGCGGCGCACCAGTTCGTGGCCGTCGGGCACGGTTGCGGAAAAGCCGCAGACCTTGAGCAATGGCAGGTCGATGAGATCGTCGCCCATGTAGCCCGCCTGGTCGAAATCGAGGCCGGCGTCGGCGAGCAGGCCCGCCATCGCCGCGCGCTTGTCCTCGATGCCCTGCAACACGAGATCGATACCCAGGTTGGCGGCACGTTTCGTGACGATCGGCGAGTCGCGCCCGGTGATGATCGCCAGTCTGACGCCCGATTTGGCCAGCAGCTTGAGGCCGAGGCCGTCGCGGCTGAAGAAGGCCTTGCAGAAGTCACCCTCGGGGCCGAAGTAGAGGCGGCCGTCGGTCATCACGCCATCGACGTCGAAGCCCATCAGGCGAATTTTCGCTGCATGTGCAGTGCAATCCATCAGACCACCTTGGCGCGGAACAGATCATGCATGTTGAGGGCGCCGACCAGCCGGCCGGCCGCGTCGGCGACCAGCAGTTGGTTGACCTTGTAACGCTCCATCATCTCGACGGCCTCGACGGCGAGGCGGTCGGGATCGATGGTGCGCGGATGTTGCGTCATCACCTGGCTGACGCCGAGGGAACGCAAGTCGCCGAGCTTTTCCATGGCGCGGCGCAAGTCGCCGTCGGTGAAGATGCCGACCAGCGCACCCGCGGCGTCGAGCACGGCGGTCATGCCCATGCCGGCGCGCGAAATCGCCGCGAGGGCGACGGGCACCGTCGCGTCCTGGCCGACTTTCGCGATCTTCTCGATGGGCTGCATGACGTCGCGCACGTGCGTGAGCAGCTTGCGGCCCAGCGTGCCGCCCGGGTGCGAGCGGGCGAAATCGGAAGCCGAGAAACCGCGCGCATCGAGCAGGGCGACGGCGAGCGCGTCGCCGAGCGCCAGCACGGCCGTCGTGCTGGCGGTAGGCGCAAGGTTGAGCGGGCAGGCCTCCTCCTCGACGTGCGCGTCGATATGCACGTCCGCCTCCCGGGCCAGCGAGGAGCCAGTATTGCCCGTCATGGCGATCAGCTTGCCGCCCTGGCGCTTCACCAGCGGCACGATGGTCAGCAGTTCGTCGTTCTCGCCCGAGTTGGAGATGGCGATCAACACGTCGTCACGGGTGATCATGCCCAGATCGCCATGTACGGCCTCGGCGGCATGGACGAAATAGGCCGGCGTTCCCGTGCTGGCCATCGTGGCGGCGATCTTGCGCCCGATATGGCCCGATTTGCCGATGCCGCTGACGACGACGCGGCCGTGGCAACGCAGGATCAGGCCGATGGCGCGCGCGAAGCTGTCGTCGAGCCGGGCGGCGACCTGGTGGAGGGCGTCCGCCTCGATGGCGAGGACACGGCGCGCCAGCGCGAGCAGATGGTCTGGGGCGGGAAGGGGAGGCATGGCTGGATTATATGCGGCCGCCCCCGCCGTTCCCGTGCCCGCTCAGAGCGACTGGCAGACGATGTACGGGTTGGCGTCGACGACATCGGCGCTCGCCACGGTGGCGAGCGCGGTGCCGGAATAAGGCCCGGCGGCAATGCGCACCGAGCCGGCGGCCGTGTTGCCGTCGTCGATAGTGGCGTCCAGTTGTCGCGCGTGCTTGCCCTGGATGCCTTCGGAGCAGAAGAACAGCGTGCCGGTCATGCCGGTGATCGGTGCGATCGATTGCACGCCGATGCGGCCGTTGTCGGCGTTCCTCGGCAGATCGGTCGCGGGCGTGGCGAAGCCGGTGGGGCCGTTGGCCAGGCCGGCCAGGCGGACCTGCTGCCAGAAGGCGACAGTTTCGTCGGTGGCAGTGGTGGAGTTGTACGCGCCGTTCAGCACGCCGTTGCCGCGCGTCTCCGACGTGGCTGCCAGCAGGGTTGCACCGCCGGCCGTCGCTGCGCTGCCGAGGTTGGCGGCGTAGTTGGCGTCATCGCCTGGCAGGGCACGAAATTTGTCCTGGTAGCCATAGACCAGAAGCGGAGCGGCCTTGAAGTCCTGAGCGAAGTTCTTGACCTTGGCGCTGCCGATCAGCTCCTGGCCTTTCATGACACCGCCAAGCAACAGGCCGATGACGACGAGGACGATGGCGATTTCTACGAGAGTGAAGCCGGACTGGCGATGCATTGCATATGCTCCTGTGGTAGTGGTAATGCATATGATCATATCATGCAATGATGACATGCGCGAACGCGGCCGTGCCGTCGGCGCATTTGCGGGGCGGCTTCGGGGGATGTTCAGTTGAGGCGCTGGTAGCGTCCGCCGGGCAGCGCGGCGACGCGGCCCGCAAGCTCGAGTGGCAGCAGGCGTGCCAGCAGGGCGTCGGCGGAAAATCCGCTGCGCTCGGCCAGAGTGTCGATGTCGCAGGGGTCGCCACCGAGGGCGACGAGCACGGGGTCGGTCTCTGCTGCCGCGACCGGCGGCAGGCTGGCGGGATTGACGACGCCTTCCCAGCGCAGCTCGTCGAGGATGTCGCCAGATGTCTCGACGAGCTTGGCGCCCTGCTTGATCAGCGCATGGCAGCCGCGCGACTGGGGGGAATGGATCGAACCCGGGATGGCGAACACTTCGCGCCCCAGTTCCGCCGCGAGGCGGGCGGTGATCAGCGAACCGCTGCGCTGGGCGGCCTCGACGACCAGACAGCCCCGACTCAGGCCGGCGATCAGGCGGTTGCGGCGCGGAAAGTTCTCGGCGATGGGTGGCGTACCGAGCGGGAACTCGCTGAGGAGGCAGCCCCGGTCGGCGATCTCGCGCGCCAGCGCGGCGTTGCGCGCGGGATAGATGCGGTCGATGCCGGTGCCGATGACGGCCACGGTGGCGGCCATTTCCTCGAGTGCGCCGCGATGGGCGGCCGCGTCGATGCCGGCGGCCAGGCCGCTGACGATGGTGAGCCCGGCACGCGAGATCGCCTTGGCGAAGGCGGTGGCATTCGCCTCGCCCTGGGCGGTGGCCGAGCGCGCGCCGACGACGGCGAGCGCGGGGCGGTTGAGCAAGGCGACATCGCCCTTGGCGTAGAGCAGGGAAGGCGGGTCCGGCGTGGTCAGCAGCGCCTGGGGATAATCGGCGTCGGCAAGCGTCAGCACCCGGTTGCCCTGCTGGCCCGCCCACGCAAGGACGGCAGCGATGCCGTCTGTGCTGTCATGGCCGAGCAGTTGCTGCGCCTGGCGCTCGTCGAGAACGCCGCGCAATGCGGAAGGGGGTGCCGAGAAAACGGCCTCCGGGCCGTCGAAAACGCGCAGCAGGCGCCGCTGCGTTTCGCCGCCGATTCCGGGGATCAGCGTCAGCCGCAGCCAGGCGGCCAGTTCGCCGTCAGTCAAGCGGCGACCTGCGCGTCAGGGCTGGCGGACGAGGTCGCCGGGGACGACCGGGCGCATGGCTTCGAGCACCAGGCCGTAGGCAACGCGCTCGAAGACGCGGAAGACGAACAGCAGGCCGTAACGCTCGTCGGGCAAGGTGTGGTGCTGCGGGCGCGCACCGTCGAAGCGGTTGCTGACCGTCTGGCCGGCACGGTAAAGGGCAAGGACGTGGCCTGTCGCCAGCCCGTCGTTGCTGCCGCGCGACAACGATACGATCGACAGCCGGCCACCTTCGCCGACGCCGCCATACAGGTTGATGACACGGCCCGCCACGGGTTGCGATGGCGCGCGCGGCACGTAGTTCATGATCTCGGGTTGCGGCGCGGGAACCAGGTAGTCGCCGCGACCAATTTCCTGCTTGACGCCGGTGATTTCCAGCTTGGTCGGTTCGCCCGGAACGAGGGGACGCGCCGTGCCGAGGTAGGTGGCCTCGATGCCGAGCGGCTCCTTGCTGTCCGGGTCGAGCAGCGCCTTGCCCGGACGGTAGATCTGCCATGCGCGCGTTTGCGGGGAGACGCCGGTGGCGAACAGGTGGTCGCCGGTGGCGGTGAAGAGGCGGTTTTCCTGGGTGGCGACGATGCGCGGGGCGTTCTCGAACTGCTTGATGTCGATCACGAGCGGCTGGGTGAGGAAAGGCTCGATCGCCTCCGGCGGAATGGCGGGGATTTCCTCGGGGATCTGTTCGATGCGCACCGTCGGCGAGATCTTCACGACGCCCAGCCTGAGTTGCGGGTCGGTGCCGCTGCGATCCAGAACGATCACCTGGCCGGGATAGATGCGGTGGGGGTTCCTGACCTGCTCGGCGTTCATGCGCCAGATGTCGGGCCAGCGAAAGGGATCCTTGAGGAATTTCGCCGCGATGCCCCAGAGCGTGTCGCCGCGCACCACGACATGGTGTTCGGGGGCGTCGGGGGCGAGCTCGATGGGCTTGGCGCCCTGGGCGATGGCGGCGGTTGAAAAACCGAAAATCAGAGCGAATATAATGTGTCGCATGGCAGATGGCTCCGGTCGACGCGGCAGGGGATCGGCTCGGTCGGTCGTCAGACGTGGTCGGTACGCCGCGATTCTGCCCCGAAATTCCGCAAGCATCAACTGTCTCAAGACACATTTCATGGCCCTATTGCCGATATTGCGTTATCCGGACCCGCGATTGCACACCGTTGCCCAGCCCGTCGCGGCCGTGGATGACGGCATCCGCAAGCTGGTCGAGGACATGGCCGAAACGATGTACGAGGCGCCCGGCATCGGCCTTGCCGCCACCCAGGTGAATGTGCACCAACGCGTTCTGGTGCTCGATGTTTCCGAGGACAAGTCGCGGCTGATGGCCTTCATCAACCCCGAGATCCTCGCGCGCGACGGCGAGCACGTCGGTGAGGAGGGCTGCCTCTCCGTTCCCGGCGTCTACGAGAAGGTGCCGCGCAGCGAACGCCTCCGGGTGCGGGCGCTCGGCACCGACGGCAAGCCGTTCGAGCTGGAGGCCGACGGCCTGCTGGCGATCTGCATCCAGCACGAGATCGACCATCTCGACGGCAAGGTGTTCGTCGACTATCTGTCGCGCCTGAAGCTCAACCGCATCAAGGCCAGGCTGGCGAAGCAGGCCCGCATCACCGCCTGATGAAAGTCGCCTTTGCCGGCACGCCGGAATTCGCCGCCGTCGCCCTGCGTGCGTTGCTGGATGCCGGCTTCGCGGTTCCCCTCGTCCTGACACAACCCGACCGTCCCGCCGGACGCGGCCAGAAACTGGTCATGAGCCCGGTCAAGCAGGTCGCGCTGATGCACGGCATCCCCGTGCATCAGCCGGAAAAGCTGCGCGACCCCGCCACGCACGCGCCGCTGATCGAAGCGGCGCCCGACGTGCTGGTGGTCGCCGCCTACGGACTGATCCTGCCGCAAGCGGTGCTCGACATTCCTCGTTACGGCTGCCTCAACATCCATGCCTCGCTGCTGCCGCGCTGGCGCGGCGCGGCGCCCATCCAGCGCTGCATCGAAGCGGGCGATACGAAAACCGGCGTGACGATCATGCAAATGGAAGCCGGCCTCGACACCGGGCCGATGCTGCTGAAGGAGGCCGTGAAAGTCGGTTCCGGCGAGACGGCGACAGACGGCTCGCCTCGTAACGCGGAGACGGCGGCGACGCTGCACGACACGCTCGCGGCGATGGGCGGCAAGCTGATCGTGGATGCGCTTTCCCGGCTCGATAGGCTCACGCCGGAAATCCAGCCGGCGGAAGGCGTCACTTACGCGCACAAGATCGACAAGGCCGAGGCGGCCATCGACTGGACGCGCCCGGCCGTCGAACTCGAGCGGAAGATCCGCGCCTTCGACCCCTTCCCGGGCTGCACGGCGCAGTTCGGCGACGCGACGCTCAAGCTCTGGCGCGCGGAACTCGCACCCGGGCAAGGCGAGCCGGGGAAAATCCTCGCCGTGGCATCGGAAGGCATCACGGTCGCCTGCGGCCAAGGGGAAAACCGTGGCGCGCTGCGGCTGGTCGAACTGCAAAAGCCCGGCGGTCGCCGTCTCGCCAGCGCCGACTTTCTGCATGGCTTTCCGCTCGCCGCCGGCCAATGCTTCGCGCCGCCCCCGACCTGAAGCAAGCGCCGCTTTCCGCCGCACTGGCTGCGGCCGCAGCGGTCGTCGCGGCCGTATTGCAGGGGCGCGTGCCCGAACCGGTGCTGGCGGCGACGGATGCCGCCCTGCGCCCCGCCGCGCTCGACCTCGCCTTCACCGCCTTGCGCGATTACGGCCGTGGCGATTTCCTTCTGGCACGCCTGCTCGAACGCCCGCTCAAGGACAAGGGCGCCCGTGCGTTGCTGCTCGTCGCGCTGGCCCGCATCGAGCGGCGGCCGGCAGAGGTGCACACGCTGGTCGACCAGGCGGTCGGCGCGGCGGGCAAGTCCTTCAAAGGACTGACCAACGCGGTGCTGCGCAACTTCCTGCGGCGGCGCGACGAACTACTCGCGACGGCGAACGCCGATCCCGTCGCGCATCTGCGGCACCCGGCCTGGTGGCTCGACGCGCTGCGCGAGACTTACCCGGAGCGCTGGCAGAGCATCGCTGCCGCCGGTAACACGCACCCGCCGATGTGCCTGCGAATGAATCGTCGCCGTCCTGCCGGGGGCGACTTTGGCGGGCGGCGACTCGACGACACCGCGATCCTGCTCGACAAGCCGGTGCCGGTCGAACGCCTCCCCGGTTTCGCGGCGGGCGAGGTTTCCGTGCAGGATTGGGGAGCGCAGCATGCTGCCGCGCTGCTCGACGCGCAAGATGGCATGCGCGTGCTCGACGCCTGCGCCGCGCCCGGCGGCAAGACGGCGCACCTGCTGGAACGAGCCGACCTCGACCTGGTGGGCCTCGAACTCGATCCGCAACGCGCGTGCCGCATCGCCGAAAACCTCGACCGACTCGGTCTTGCTGCGACCGTCAGGGTCGGCGATGCACGCAAGCCGCTAGACTGGTGGGACGGCCGCCCGTTCGACCGGATACTGGCCGACGTGCCCTGTTCCGCCTCGGGCGTGGCGCGCCGCCACCCCGACATCAAGTGGCTACGCCGCGCGGCCGATGTGGCGGGATTCGCACAGACGCAGGCCGCGATTCTCGACGCCCTGTGGCCCCTGCTGGCGCCGGGTGGCAAAATGCTCTACTGCACCTGTTCGGTGTTTCCGGAAGAAAACGGCGCACAGGTGCGCGCCTTCGTGGCGCGCCACGCCGCCGCCCGCCGCCTGCCGACGGGCGGCGCCGATCTGGAACTGCAACTCTTGCCCGCACCGGAACATGACGGTTTCTATTACGCCCTGCTGGAAAAGACGGCTTGAGCGCGCGCTGATCCTGCTCGGCTGGCTATGCGCCGTCGGCACGGCGCTGGCCAATGGCATCGAGCCCTTGCGTGCGACGCTGCTGTCCGACGAGCGTGGCCACGCGCTCAACGCCGAATTCGCCATCGAACTCGGTCCGCGCCTCGAAGAAGCGGTGAGCCTCGGCGTGCCGCTCGACTTTCGCCTCGAATTCGTGCTGACGAAGAAGCGGCGCTACTGGATCGACGAACACGTCGTCGGCCGCGTGCTCAACTACCGCCTCAGCTACCACGCCCTGACGCGCCAGTACCGCCTTTCCGTCGGCGGGCTGCACCAGAATTTCGCCACGCTCGACGAGGCGCTGCGCGTGCTCGGCCGGGTCGCCCGCCTCCAGGTGGCCGACAAGGGCGATCTGATTTCAGGGGAAAGCTACAGCGCCGCCGTGCGCCTGTCGCTCGACCACGGCCAGTTGCCCAAGCCCCTGCAAGTGGATGCGCTGGCCGACCGCGACTGGCGCGTCGAGGCGAAGACCCTGCGCTGGGAATTCACCCACGCCGACGGCCGATGAAGATCCTGCTCGCCGTCTTCGCGGCGCTCGGCGGCATGCTAGTGTTCCTGCTCGCCACGGCGAGCGCCGACGATTCCTTCCTCGCCGGCTACATGACCGTCCTGCTCGCCATGAACACCCTCGCCGCGCTCGTTTTGCTCGGGCTGGTGGTGGCGCAGGTGCGGCGCCTGTTCCGCGAATACCGCGCCGGCGTCTTCGGCGCGCGCCTCAAGGCGCGGCTGTTGGCCATGCTCGTCCTGATGGCGGTGGCGCCCGGCGCGCTGGTTTACGCGGTGTCGATGCAGTTCGCGGTGAAGAGCATCGACGCCTGGTTCGACGTGCGCGTCGAGGCGGCGCTCGACGGCGGCCTCGACCTCGGACGCGGCATTCTCGACGCGATGCAGGACGACCTGCTCGCCAAGGGGCGCGGCATGGCCTTCGATCTCGCCGATTCGGCCTGGCCGGGGCCGGTGCTGCTCAACCGCTTGCGCGAGCAGGCGGGCATTCACGCCGCCGCGCTGCTGACGGTTTCCGGGCAGCTCGTCGCCAGCAGCAAGAGCGACCTGCACCAGCTGTTGCCGGTGCTGCCCGAGGTGGCGCAATTGCGCCAGGCGCGCCAGGGCCAGGGCAGCACGCGCATTGACGGCGACGGCGACGGCCTCGTCGTGCGCGCGCTCGTGCCGGTGAAGAGCCTGCGCCTGGCCGCTGCGGCAGATCCGCTGGTGCTCTTCATCGAGCAGCCGGTGCCCGACGGCATTGCATCCAGCGCCGCGCTGGTCGAAAACGCCCGGCGTGACTACCAGGAACTGCAACTGGGCCGTGCCGGCCTCAAGCGCCTCTACACCCTGACCCTCACCTTCACCCTGCTGCTGGCCCTGTTTGCCGCCATCGGCCTGGCCTTCTTCCTCGCCGCGCGGCTGGCCAAGCCGCTGCTCAAGGTGGTCGAGGGCACGCGCGCGGTGGCGGCCGGCGACTTCAGCGCGCGTGCCGCGGCGGAAGGCGCCGAACTTGGCGAACTGGACGTGCTGACGCGCTCCTTCAACGACATGACCGCACAGCTCGAGCAGGCGCGCCGCGAGCGCGAGGCGGCGCATGTATCGATGCTCGCCGCGCAGCGCGCGGCGGCCTGGGGCGAGGTGGCCCGGCGCCTGGCCCACGAGATCAAGAACCCGCTCACGCCGATCCAGCTTTCCGCCGAGCGCCTCGAGATGAAGCTCGCCGGCAAGCTCGATGCCGCCGACGCGGCGATGCTGGCGCGCGCCACGCGCACCATCGTCGACCAGGTGGCGGCGATGAAGAACATGGTCAACGACTTCCGCGACTACGCGCGCCTGCCGCCGCCCACGCCGGTCGCCCTCGATCTCAACGCGCTGGTCGCCGAGGTGCTCGACCTCTACGCCGACGGACCGGTCGCGGTGGGCACCGAGCTCGATCCCGGCTTGCCCGCGGTGCGCGCGGACGCGGACCAGGTGCGCCAGGTGCTGCACAACCTGATCAAGAACGCCGGCGAGGCGATGGCCGAGAAAGTCGGTTGCGGTGGCACGGTGCGCATCGAGGTGCGCACGCGCCTGTGCGACGGCATGGCGGAGCTGACGGTCGCCGATGCCGGCCCCGGCTTTCCGCCGCAGATCCTCGAGCACGCCTTCGAGCCCTACGTCACCACCAAGGCCAAGGGCACCGGGCTGGGGCTCGCCATCGTCAAGAAGATCATCGACGACCACGGCGGCACGATCACGCTCGCCAACCGGCCGGACGGAGGCGCCGAAGTGAGGCTGCGATTTCCCTTACATCGGGGACCACAAGAAGGAAACGCGGCGGCATAATCGCGAACCATGTCACAAATATTGGTCATCGACGACGAAGTCGGCATCCGCGAGTTGCTCTCCGAGATCCTCGCCGACGAAGGTCACGACGTCGCCACCGCGGAAAACGCGGCGGCGGCGCGCGCCTGGCGCGACGCGCGGCGTCCCGATCTGGTGCTGCTCGACATCTGGATGCCCGACACCGACGGCGTGACGCTGCTCAAGGAATGGGCCGCCAGCGGCCAGCTCAACATGCCGGTGGTGATGATGTCGGGACACGCCACCATCGATACCGCCGTCGAGGCGACCCGCATCGGCGCGGTCGGTTTCCTCGAAAAGCCGATCGGCATGCAGAAACTGCTCGCCGCCATCAAGCAGGCGCTCGAGCGTACCTCGAAACCGACCGGCGCCCTGTCGCTGGCCGCCTTTCCGCGTTCGCCGATCCTCAAGGATATGAGGAAACGCCTCGAACAGGTGGCGGCGAAGAGCCGCAGCGTGCTGCTGCGCGCGCCGGCCGCATCGATCGTCGACCTCGCCGCGCGCACGCTGCATGTGCCCGGCAAGGTCTGGATCGACCTCGGCCACGATTCGAATCCGCTCACGCTCGAACAGCTCGGTGCGGCGCAAGGCGGCGTGCTGTTCTGCGGCGAACTGGGCAGGCTGACGCGATTGCAGCAGAAGAACCTCGCCTTCGGCTTCGAACGTCTCGAACGCCACAACCTGCGGCTGGTCGCCGCCACGACGCAGGAGATCGCCGCGCTGGCGGCGCAGGGCTGGGACGAGGGCCTGCTGCGTGCGCTCGGCGAGGTCAGCGTCGGCCTGCCCGCCTTCGCCGAGTTGAAGGACGACATTCCCGATCTCGCCACCCACCTGCTCGCCCAGCTGGTCGAAAGCGGCGAAACGCCGGAGCGGCGGCTCTCCGTGGCCGCGCAGAACGCGCTGCGCCAGCACGTCTGGCCGGAGGGCTACCCGCAGTTGAAGAGCACGGTGAAGTCGCTGGCGCTGGCCGCACTGGAGGAGGAAATCGGCGCGGACGACGTGCAGCACCTGCTCTCGCCGGGCGCGGCGGCCCTGCCCGAGGTGCCGCCCGGCCTGCTGCCCGAGATGCTCGCCCTGCCGCTCCGCGAGGCGCGCGAGCTGTTCGAGAAACTGTACTTCGAGCATCACATGAAGCTCGAGGGCGGCAGCATGACGCGCCTGTCGGAAAAAACCGGTCTGGAACGCACCCATCTGTATCGCAAGCTGCGCGACCTGGGGCTACGCAACGCTTCCAAGGAGGGCGAGGAATGCGCATCCTGATCCTTGGCGCCGGGCAGGTCGGCGCCAGCGTGGCCGAAGCGCTCTCTTCGGAAGCCAACGACATCACGCTGGTAGACCAGAACCGCGAGGCGCTCGCCGAACTGGCCGACCGGCTCGACGTGCGCACGCTGGCGGGTAATGCCGCCTACCCCTCGGTGCTGCGCGAGGCGGGCATCGGCGACGCCGACATGCTCGTCGCGGTGACGCAATCCGACCAGACCAACCTCGTCGCCTGCAAGATCGCCCGCAGCCTGTTCAACGTGACGACACGCATCGCGCGCCTGCGCTCCGCCGACTTCCTCGACCCCGCCTTGTTGTCCAACGACAATTTCGCCGTCGACTACGCGATCTCTCCGGAACAGGACATTACCGACTACATCGTCAAGCTGATCGAATATCCGGAAGCGTTGCAGGTGGTGGATTTCGCCGGCGGCCGCGTCGCCCTGGTCGCCGTGCGCGCGTATCCGGGCGGTCTGCTGGTCGGCCAGCCGATCCGCACCATGCGCGAGCACCTGCCCAGGGGCGTCGATGCGCGCGTCGCGGCGATCTTCCGCGAGCACCAGCCGATCGAGCCTGACGGCAACACGGTGGTGGAGCCCGGCGACGAGGTCTTCGTGCTCGCCGCCGCCGAGCACATGCGGCCGGTGATGCGCGAGCTGCGCCGCATGCAGAAGCCGGTGCGGCGCGTGATGATCGCCGGCGGCGGCAACATCGGTGCGCGGCTGGCCGGCATGCTCGAGCGCACCTATGAAGTCAAGATCGTCGAACGCGACCGCCGCCGCGCCGAAGTCATCGCCGCCCAGATGGCCGACACCCTGGTGCTCGCGGGGGAAGCGACCGACGAAAAGGTGCTCGCCGAGGAGAACATCGACGAAATGGACATGTTCCTCGCGCTGACCAACGATGACGAGGACAACATCATGGCGGCATCGCTGGCCAAGCGGCTCGGCTGCCAGCGCGTGCTGGCGCTGATCAACCGCCGCGCCTATGCCGACATGGTGCAGGGCGGGCCGATCGACATCGGTCTCTCGCCCGCCCAGGTTTCCATCGGCACCTTGCTCACCCATGTGCGGCGCGGCGACGTGGCGCGCGTGCACAGCCTGCGGCGCGGCGCGGCCGAGGCGCTCGAGCTGGTCGCCCACGGCGACCAGAAAAGTTCGAAGGTGGTCGGCCGGCGCATCGAGGAACTGCCGAAGATCAAGGGCGTGCATATCGGCGCCATCGTGCGCACGAGCGAGCCTTTCGACATCATCGGCAGCGACGGCATGCCGGCCGGCAAGACCGACCAGCGCGTCATCATTCCCCACCACGACACGATGATCGAGTCGGGCGACCACGTGATCGTGTTCTGCACGCGCAAGGCGCAGGTCAAGGAAGTCGAACGCCTGTTCCAGGTCGGCTTCATGTTCTTCTAGCCGTTCCGCCACCATGCGCTTCCTGCCCGTCTTCCGCGCGCTCGGCGTGATCATCGTGGTGTTCGGGCTGGCGATGCTCGTGCCGCTCGGCGTTTCCCTGTATTTCGGCGATGGCGCGGAAGGCGCGTTCGAGCAGGCCACCGCGATCACGCTGTTTTGCGGTGCCATGCTGTGGATCCTGTCCACTCGTGGCGGCGGCGCCGAACTGCGCGTGCGCGACGGCTTCCTGCTGGTGGCGCTGACCTGGACGGTCCTGCCGGTGTTCGGCGCCCTGCCGCTGTTGCTGCAACTGGAGGGGCTGACATTCACGGACGCCTACTTCGAGGCGACTTCGGGACTCACGGCGACTGGCTCAACCCTGCTGGTGGGCCTGGACAACCTGCCGGTCTCGATCAATTTCTGGCGCACCTTCATGCACTGGCTGGGCGGCATGGGCGTGATCGTGCTGGCCGTGGCGATCCTGCCGCTGCTTGGTATCGGCGGCCGCCAGCTGTTCAAGGCCGAAGTGCCCGGCCCGATGAAGGAAGCGAGCCTCACGCCGCGCATCGCCGAGACCGCCAAGGGGCTCTGGGTCGTCTATATCCTCCTGACGATCGCCTGCACCCTCGCTTTCGTCGTCGCCGGCATGGAGAAATGGGACGCGCTGATGCATGCCTTCAGCGTCATGGGGCTGGGCGGTTTCTCCACCAAGGACGCCAGCCTCGGCCACTTCGACAGCGTGCCGATCGAGATGGTGGCGATGACCTTCGCCTTGCTCTCGGGCATCAACTATGCGACGCATTTCCTCGCCTTCCGCGCTCGCACGCTCGGCGCCTACCGCCGCGACGCAGAATTGCCCTTCTATTTCAGCGTGATGGCGGCCAGCGTCGTCGGGCTGACCTTCTACCTGCTGGCTTTCGACGCCTACGACAGTTTCGCCACCGCCTTGCGCTACGCCGCCTTCCAGTGCGTGTCCATCGCCACCTCGCTCGGCTTCGCCAATACCGACTATGCGGCGTGGCCGATGTTCGGCCAGTTGTGGATACTGTTCCTCGGCAGCTTCTTTGCCTGCTCGGGCTCCACCGGCGGTGGCATCAAGATGATGCGCGCCATCATTCTCTATAAACAGGTGTATCGCGAGATCCTGCGCGCCATGCATCCGCGCGTGGTGCACCCGGTGCGGCTGGGCGGTTATGCGGTCTCCGACAACGTACTGCACGCCGTGCTCGCCTTCAGCTTCATCTACGTGGCCATCGTCGTCATCCTGTCGCTCGTGATGGTGGCCACGGGCCTGGAGATCGTCACCGCCTTTTCGGCGGTGGTCGCCACCATCAACAACACCGGCCCCGGCCTGGGCGCCGTGGGGCCGGCCAGCAACTTTTCCTCGCTCAGCGATTTCCAGACCTGGGTGTGCTCTTTCGCGATGATTCTCGGCCGTCTCGAGCTCTTCACCCTGCTGGTGGTGCTGACGCCGGCGTTCTGGCGCAAGTAGGGGTTCGTCGTTAAACTGGCGGCCGACGCATCCGCCCCGCCCCGAAAACCACACTTCCATCGTGCCATGAAAATCGACCTGCGCAAAATCTACCGTTTTGATTCTCTCGACCGCCAGGCCGACGGTTCGCTGCCCAAGGGCGGCAACGTCTACTACGAGTGCGGCGACTGCAAGGCCATCGTCGCGTCCGTGTCCCACATCCAGGCCGCCTGCGAGTGCGGCAACATCAACGGTGGCGGCGGTGCGACCGAAGTCAGAGAGTCGACCCGGGTCACCCCCCTCAAGGGCACGCTGAAGTAGGTCCGGTGCATGATCTCAACCCGCCCCAGCGGGAGGCGGTGCGCTACCTCGACGGCCCGCTGCTCGTTCTCGCCGGGGCCGGCAGCGGCAAGACGCGCGTCATCACGCAGAAGATCGCCTGGCTGATCGGCGTGGGCGGCTATGCGCCGCGCGAGGTGGCGGCGATCACCTTCACCAACAAGGCGGCACGCGAGATGAAGGAACGCGCGGCGAAGCTGGTCGGCGGACGCGCCGACGAGCTGAACATCAGCACCTTCCACGCGCTCGGCGCGAAACTGCTGCGCATGGAGGCGCGCGCCATCGGCCTCAAGCCGGGTTTTTCCATCCTCGACGCCGGCGATACCGCGTCGCTGTTCCAGGAGATGCTCAAGGAGGCGGACAAAGCGCGCGTCAAGCGGATCCAGCAGAAGATCTCGCTGTGGAAGAACGCGCTGCTCGGCCCGGACGACGTCACACCGGCCGACGACCTGGAAGTCGGTGCGCAGCGCGTCTACATCGAATACGAACGGACACTGCGCGCTTACCAGGCCGTGGATTTCGACGACCTGATCCGCCTGCCGGTGAAGCTGCTGGAGGAACACGAGGAGATTGCGCAACGTTGGCGTTCCCGCACGCGCCATCTGCTCGTCGATGAGTATCAGGACACCAACCGCTGCCAGAACCGCCTGATGCGCCTGCTGACCGGGCCCATGGCCGCCTTCACGGCGGTGGGCGACGACGACCAGTCGATCTATGCCTGGCGCGGCGCCGACATCGAAAACCTGCGCCAGTTGCAGGCTGACTTTCCGAACCTGAAGGTCATTAAGCTCGAACAGAACTACCGTTCGACGACGCGCATCCTCAAGGCCGCCAACAGCGTGATCCGCCAGAACCCCAAGCTCTTCGACAAGCGCCTGTGGTCGGACAAGGGTCACGGCGACCCGATCCGCGTCATGGCCTGCCGCGACGGCGAGCACGAAGCCGAATGGGTGGTCACGCGCATCCTCGCGCAGCGTTTCGAGACGCGCGGCCAATGGGGCGACTACGCCATCCTCTATCGCGGCAACTTCCAGGCGCGTGCCTTCGAGCAGCAACTGCGCACCCACAAGGTGCCCTACGTGCTCTCGGGCGGCCAGTCCTTCTTCGACCGGAGCGAGATCAAGGACGTGACCAGCTATCTGCGCCTGCTCGCCAACCCGGACGACGATCCGGCCTTCATCCGCGCCGCCACGACGCCGAAGCGCGGCATCGGCGGCACCACGCTCGAAGCGCTCGGTCTGGCCGCCGGCCGGCGCCACATCGGCCTGTTCGCCGCCATTTTTGCGCCGGGCATCGAGACCGAGATCAAGCCCGCGCAACTCGCCGCGTTGCGCGAGTTCGGCAACTTCATCAACCGCGTCGAATGGCGCGCGCAAAAGGAGCCGGCCGGGCAGGTGCTCGACGACCTGCTCAAGGCGATCGGCTACGAGCGCTGGCTGTTCGAATCCTGCGAGGCCAGGGAGGCCGAGACGCGCTGGGGCAATGTGCGCGATTTCGTCGGCTGGCTGACGGGCAAGGGCGAGGAGGAGAAAAAGAACCTGCTCGAACTCGCGCAGACCGTCGCGCTGGTGACCATGCTCGACAAGCAGGACGAGAATCAGGATGCCGTGCAGCTCGCCACGCTGCACGCGGCGAAAGGGCTGGAATTCCGCCACGTCTTCCTCGTCGGGGTCGAGGAAGGTTCGCTGCCGCACCGCGAATCCATCGACAAGGGCGATATCGAGGAGGAACGCCGGCTGATGTACGTCGGCATCACGCGCGCGCGGATGAGCCTCAACGTCAGCTGGTGCCTGCGACGCAAGCAGGGCCGCGAGATCGTCGAGCGCGCGCCCTCGCGCTTCATCGCCGAGATGGATGGCGGCGACGGCGATCTTCGCCATGAAGGCCACGGCGCCGTCTCGCCGGGGCCGACTCTCGACAGGCAGGCCGGCAACGCGCGGCTGGCGAACCTGAAGGCGATGCTGGGGCGGTGAATGGGCAGCTTCGGCAGCCGGGCGGTCGAATCGGCGATAATCCGCAGCCTTTTACGTTTTCATCCCCCATCCCCATGAACATCCTCTTCGAAGAGGATGGCGCCTTCAAGACCGGCACCATCGTCGCGGATAACGATACCTCGCTGCAGGTCGATACCGCGAGCGGCAAGCGCGTCAAATTGAAATCGGCCAACGTGCTGTTGCGCTTCACGGCGCCCTCGCCCGTCGAACTGCTTGCGCAGGCCGAAGCCGAGATGGCGGGCATCGAGACGGAATTTCTCTGGGAAGTCTGCGGCGAGGCGGAATTCGGCTTCGAGGAACTCGCCGCCGAATACGCCGGCCACAAGCCGACGGCGGTCGAGGCGGCGGCCGTGCTGCTGCGGCTGCACTCGGCGCCGATCTATTTTCACCGGAAGGGAAAAGGCCGCTTCCGCAAGGCGCCGCCGGAGATATTGCAGGCCGCGCTGGCCGGGCTGGAAAAGAAACGTCAGCAGGAACTGGCGATCCAGCGCATGGCCGATGAACTACAGGCGGGCCGCCTGCCCGCCGAATTCGCGCCGCTGCTGAAGGAACTGCTCTACAAGCCCGACCGCAACAAGCCGGAGACCAAGGCGCTGGAAGCGGCCTGCGCCGCCACCGGCGAGAGTGCGGAGCGCATCCTGTTCCGTTGCGGCGCGCTCGCCGACACGCACGAGGTCCACCTCGGCCGTTTCCTGTTCGAGCACTTCCGGGCCGGCACGGACTTTCCTGCCTTCGCCAACGCCGTCGATCCGACCGACCTGCCCTGTGCGGCCGTGCGGGCCTTCTCGATCGACGATGCGCACACCACCGAGATCGACGACGCATTTTCCGTCGCCCTCAAGCCGGATGGCGGCATGCGTGTCGGCATCCATATCGCCGCGCCCGGCCTCGGTTTCGGCATCGACTCCGACCTCGGCCGCATCGCGCGCAGCCGCCTGTCCACCGTCTATATGCCGGGCCGCAAGATCACCATGCTGCCCGAGGACGTGATCGAGAGCCACACCCTCGCCGCCGGGCAGGACGTGCCGGCGATCTCGCTCTACCTCGATGTCGCTCCCGATCTGCGCGTGCTTTCCCACGAGACGAAGGTCGAGCACGTGCCGGTGGCCGCCAACCTGCGCCACCACGACATCGAGCCGCTGTTCAATGCGGAAACGCTGGCGGCGGGCAGCGTGCCCGATTTTCCCTTCCGCGACGAACTGGTCCGCCTCTGGGAACTCGCCACCGTGCTCGAAGCCGGCCGCGGTGCCAGCAACACCCAAAACCGCAAGGACTACAACTTCCGCATCGACTGGGATGTCGCCACGTCGCAGGGACCCGGCCGCGTGATCATCGAGGAACGTCCGCGCGGCAGCCCGCTCGACACGCTGGTGGCGGAGCTGATGATCGTCGCCAACAGCACCTGGGGCGCATTGTTGCGCGACGCGAAAATCCCCGCCATGTACCGCGCGCAGACCGCCGGCAAGGCGCGCATGACCACGGTGGCGACGCCGCACGAGGGGCTGGGCGTCGACTGTTACGCCTGGTCCACCTCGCCGCTGCGGCGCTTCGCCGACCTCGCCAACCAGTGGCAGCTGATCGCGGCGCTTTCCGGCGGGAAACCGCCTTATCCGCCCAAGTCGGCCGAGCTGATGGCGGTGCTGCGCGATTTCGAGCTGACCTATGCGAGCTACGCCGATTTCCAGCGGCAAATGGAGCGCTACTGGTGCCTGCGCTGGCTGGCGCAGGAGGGCGTGGCCGAAGTGAATGCGCAGGTGCTCAAGGAAAACATCGTGCGCCTCGACGTGATTCCGCTCGTGCTCAAGGCCACCGGCATGCCGACGCTGGAGCGCGGCGCGCGCGTGCGACTGGCGGTTTCCGGCATCGACCTGCTCGCCGCCGAGGGCCAGGCCGCGTTCGTCGCGATGGTCGAGACGCCGCCTTCCGGAAATGCCGATGGCGAACCGGACGACGCGGGCGGCGCGGAGGGCGGGGAGTAGAATTCTCGCATGCCCAACGCGTTCTTCGGCCTGAACTGGCCCGCCCCGCTGGCGTCCATGGCACCGTCGCAGCGTCGCCTGACGCTGGCGCTGGGGGTGTCGCTGCTGCTGCATGCGATCCTGCTCTCGATCCACTTCAAGCTGCCGGAAAAACTCGACAAGGCGCGTCAGCAGGCGCTTGACGTCATTCTCGTCAATACCCGCCACGCGGAAAAACCGGCCGATGCCCGGGCGCGCGCGCAGGCCAATCTCGATGGCGGCGGCAATGTCGCGGAGCCGCGCCGCGCACGCACGCCCCTGCCGCCCACGCCGCGCCAGCAGGCCGGCGACGCGCTGACCAACGCGCAGGCGCGCGTGGCGGAACTCGAGGCGCGCCAGCAGGAAATCCTCACCCAGGCGACGGCCAGCGAACGCACCGCCCGCGTCGATGCCGACCGGCTGCCGCCCACGCCGGAAAGGCAGCTGTCGGGCCGCGACCTCGCCAGTCGCGCAATGGAGATGATCCGCATCGAGGGCGAGATCGCGCGCGACATCGATGCCTACAACCAGCGCCCCAAGCGCAAGTTTCTCGGCGCGCGCGTCGAGGAATACCGCTTTGCGCAGTACGTCGAGGACTGGCGCCAGAAGGTCGAGCGCGTCGGCAACCTCAACTACCCGGAAGCCGCGCGCGGCAAGCTCTACGGCAACCTGCTGCTGACCGTCTCGATCAAGTCCGACGGCGAGATCGAGCGCATCGAGATCAATCGCTCTTCCGGCCACCGCATCCTCGACGAGGCGGCGCTGCGCATCGTCAAGCTGGCATCCCCCTACGCAGCCTTCCCCGAGGCGATCCGCCGCGATACCGACATCATCGAGATCACGCGCACCTGGAGCTTCACCGGCGCCGACCAGTTGCGCGCCAACTAACCCACCCGAGGATTCCCCCATGGCCCTACCCGCCGCCGACGTCAGCATGGCCCTTTTCTGCGATTTCGAAAACATCGCGCTGGGCGTGCGCGACGCGCAATACGAGAAATTCGACATCCGGCCCGTGCTCGAACGCCTGTTGCTCAAGGGCAGCATCGTCGTCAAGAAGGCCTATTGCGACTGGGAGCGCTACAAGAGCTTCAAGGCGGCGATGCACGAGGCCAACTTCGAGCTGATCGAAATTCCGCATGTGCGCCAGTCGGGCAAGAACTCGGCCGACATCCGCATGGTCGTCGACGCGCTCGACCTGTGCTACACCAAGTCGCATGTCGATACCTTCGTCATCATCAGCGGCGATTCGGATTTCTCGCCGCTCGTCTCCAAGCTGCGCGAGAACGCCAAGCGCGTCATCGGCGTCGGCGTCAAGCAATCGACTTCGGATCTGCTGATCGCCAACTGCGACGAATTCATCTACATCGACGACCTGATGCGAAAGCGAAGCCGCGAGGACAAGCAGGCGCGCAAGGCCATCGAGCCGGTCGATCCGCAGGAAATGGAGGCACGCCGCGCCAAGGGCATCGAGATGGCCGCCGCCACCGTCGATGCGCTGCTCGAAGACCGTGCCGACGACGAGAAGGTCTGGGCCTCGGTGGTCAAGGAAGCGCTCAAGCGTCGCCACCCCGGCTTCAACGAGAGCTACCATGGCTTCAAGACCTTCGGCGCCCTGCTCGAAGAGGCGCACCGGCGCGGCCTGCTCGAATTCGGCCGCGAGAACAACAACGCCTACGTGAAACGCCGTGCGACCGTCGCCACGCCGGTCGTCGCCGAGACGGAAATCCCGGTCGCGGAAGAACCCGCCGCCGTCTTGCCGGCACCGACTTTGGAAGAGGCGCCCGCCAAGCCGGCGCGTTCCCGCTCGCGCAGCCGCAAGCCGAAGGCCGAGACAAAGACCGGGACAAAGGCGGAAACGCCCCCGCCCGTCGCCGCCGCCGCGCCTGTCGAAAAGCCCGCCCGCAAACCGCGTGCGCCGCGCAAGAAGAAAACCGAGCCTGCCGCCGAATGACCGACCGTTACGCCGTCTTCGGCAACCCGATCGCGCACAGCCAGAGCCCGCGCATCCACGCGCTGTTCGCCGCGCAGACCGGGCAGGACATGCGCTACGCGGCGGTCCTTGCGCCACTCGACGGTTTCGCGGCGGCGGTGCGCGATTTCATGGCCGCTGGCGGCCGTGGCGCGAACGTTACCGTGCCTTTCAAGGAAGAAGCTTTCCGGCTGACCAGCGAACTGACACCGCGCGCGCAGGCCGCTGGCGCGGTGAACACGCTGAGTTTCGATGGCGACGCGATCCGCGGCGACAACACCGACGGTGCCGGGCTGGTGCGCGACCTGAAGGCCAACCTGGGTTGCGATCTCGCCGGCAAGCGCATCCTGCTGCTCGGCGCCGGCGGCGCGGCGCGCGGCGTCATCCTGCCGCTACTCGAAGAAAAGCCCGCCGAACTGGTGCTCGCCAACCGCACGGCGACGAAGGCGCAGGCACTGGCCGACGCTTTCGGCGTTGCGGGGGGCGGTTTCGAGGCGCTTGCCGGCCGCGCCTTCGATCTCGTCATCAATGCCACCTCGACCGGCCTCTCCGACGCACCGCTGCCCTTGCCCGCCGGCCTCTTCGCGCCGCGCGCGCTCGCTTACGAGATGGTCTATGGGCGCGAAACGCCCTTCATGAAACAGGCGCGCACGGACGGCGCTCGCGTGGCGGACGGCCTCGGCATGCTGGTCGAGCAGGCGGCGGAAGCCTTTCAGGGCTGGCGGGGGCAGCGGCCGGCCACCGCGCCGGTGCTCGCCGCGCTGCGCATGTCTCAGTAGCGATCCTCAGTAACGATCTTCCGGCGGCGGCACCAGCGAGCGCAGCCGGCGGTGCAGCGCCGCCTTGGCGAGCAGGTGGGCCGAAACCGGCGCGGTGATGAACAGGAACAGCGTGACGAGAATCTCGTGCAGGCTGATGCTGTCGGTGGTCAGGCTGAAGAAGATGGCCGAAGCCGCCAGCAGACAGCCGACACCCAGCGTCGAAGCCTTGGTGGGGCCGTGCAGGCGCGTGTAGAAGTCGCGCAGCCGCCACAGGCCCAGCGAGCCGACGAAAGTGAAGAACGCCCCGGCGAGAATGAGGATGGAAAGCAGGATTTCCGCGAACACGCTCATGACGGCCTCACTCGATGATGTCGCCGCGCTGGAGGTATTTCGCCACCGCCACCGTGCCGACGAAGCCCATCAGGGCGATCAGCAGCGCCGCCTCGAAATAGAGCGGGCTGGCGAGCTGGATGCCGAGCAGCACCAGCAGGGCGATGGCGTTGATGTAGAGCGTGTCGAGCGCCAGCATGCGGTCGGCGGCATCCGGCCCCTTCATGAGACGCATGAACGACAGGAGACAGGCGATGGCGACGAGCGCGAAGGCGATGTGCAGGGCATGACTCAGCATGGGCGGTTCTCCGCTGGCGCCTCGAAGATTTCCTTGAGGGGGGCTTCGAAGCGCGATTTGATTTCGGCAACGAGTGCGGCCGGGTCTTTCACATCGAGGGCATGGACCAGCAGACGGGTGCGATCCGGCGCGAGGCTGGCCGAAACGGTACCGGGCGTCAGGCAGATGCAGTTGGCGAGAATGCTGATGGCGAATTCGTTTTTCAGATCGAGCGGCACGTCGACGAAGGCCGGACGCAGCCTGTCGGGGCCGGCGAGAATCATGCGTGCCACGGCGATGTTGGCGATCAGCACGTCGTAAAGAAAGATGCCGGTGAAGCGCAGCAGGGTGCGCGGGGCATGAATGCGCACCTGCTCCGGCCAGAAAGTCAGCGTGAAGTGCGGAATCGCCCAGCCCAGCAACAGGCCAAGAAGGATGTGGCCCGGCGACACGCTGTTGTTGAGGAGCAGCCAGATCACGGCGAGAATCGGCGTCAGGAGCGGGTGTGGCAGCCAGCGTCTCATCGCGGTGCCCCCATGTCGCCGAGCACGGCGGCGATGTAGGCGAGCGGATCGGCCAGTTGTGCAGCGATGGCGCGCGTGAAGTCAACAGTCGGCCCGGCCGCGACGGCGAGCAGAACCAGCAGGGCGAGCAGGCCGGCGACGGCGACGAGTTCGCGCGAAGCGCTGCCCAGCTCGGCGGCCGGAGGCTCGCCGGTGCGGGTGCTGAAGAACAGGCGGCTGCCGGCGCGCGCCACGGCGACGATGCCGATGAGCGCGGCGATGAGCACCACGGCCCAGACGAGCGGCTGTTCGGCGGCCGCACGCAGGATGAAGAACTTGCCGAGAAAGCCGGCCAGCGGCGGCAGGCCGGCGATGGCGACCGCCGCGGCGAAGAACAGCCCGCCCCACAAGGCAGCGCGCGGCAGGTCGGCATCCGGCGTGAAAAAGTCGGCGCTGGCGGGACGGCGGCGCGCCACGGCTTCGGCCATCAGGAACATCAACGCGGCGGCGAAGGTGCTATGCGGCAGGTAGTAGAGGCCGGCGGCGATACCTTCCGTGCCGAGCGAAAAGGCGATGAGCAGCATGCCGACCGAGGCGATCACCAGCCAGGCCGTCAGGCGCTTGAGGCGGTCGGCGGCGAGCGCCCCGAGCATGCCGGCAGCGAGCGTGACCAGCGCGAGCGGCAGCAGCCAGGGCGCGAACAGGCCGGCCAGCGGCCCCGAGGCCGAACCGAAGATGAGCGTGTCGGCGCGCAGGAGCGCGTAGGCGCCCACCTTGGTCATGATGGCGAAGAGCGCGGCGACCGGCGCGGAGGCGCTGGCGTAGGCGGCCGGCAGCCACAACAGCAGCGGCGCGAGCGCCGCCTTGAGGGCGAAAACGCCGAACAGCAAGAGGCCGCCGGCGCGCGCCACGCCGAGGTTCTCGGCCGGGGCGACGGCGGCCTGCGCGGCCAGGTGGGCCATGTTGAGGGTGCCGAGCGAGGCGTAGAGCAGGCCGGCGGCGAACAGGAAGACCGTCGAGCCGATGAGGTTGAGCACGACGTAGTGCAGGCCGGCGCGCGCCCGCTCCGGCCCGTGGCCGTGCAGCAGCAGGCCGTAGGAGGCGATCAGCAGGATCTCGAAGAACACGAAGAGGTTGAACAGGTCGCCGGTGAGGAAGGCGCCGGTCAGGCCGAACAGCTGCATCTGGAACAGCACGTGGAAATGGCGGCCCTTGCGGTCGGTGCCGTCGCCGGCGTGGATGAGCGCGAAGAGCGCGAGGACGAGGGTGATCGCCACCATCCAGGCGGCGAGCCGGTCGGCCACCAGCACGATGCCCCAGGGCGCCGGCCAGTCGCCGAGGCGATAGACGAGGATGTCGCCGCCGCTGGTGGCGGCGAGCAGGGCGAAGGCGATGGCCAGTTGCACGCCGAGGGCGCCGAGGGCGATGACGCGGCGCACCGGCATCGGCAGGTCGCGCAGGGCGAGCAGCAGCACGCCGGCAACGAAGGGCAGGAGGATGGGGAGGATGGGCAGGTGGGCGCTCACGCTCCGTCCTTCCCGTCTACGTGGTCGTTGCCCAGTTCGGCGCGCGCGCGCAGCGCGAGCACGATGACGAAGGCGGTCATGGCGAAGCCGATGACGATGGCGGTGAGCACCAGCGCCTGCGGCAGCGGATCGGTGTAGCCGGCGCCGCTGCCGATCACCGGCGGCTGGCCGATGGCAAGCCGGCCGGTGACGAACAGGAAGAGGTTTACCGCATAGGACAGCAGCGTGAGGCCGAGCACCACCGGGAAGGTGCGGGCGCGCAACACGAGATAGACGCCGCCGCCAGTGAGCACGCCGACGATGAGGGCGATGAGCGCTTCCATCAGCGGTTCTCCCCCTGATGGCTGGCGTTGTGGGCGATACCCATGTTGACGAGCATCAGCAGCGTGGCGGACACCACCACCAGATAGACGCCCAGGTCGAAGGCGATGGCCGAGGCGAGATGCAGATCCCCGATGAAGGGCAGAGGCAGGTAGCCATGCGCCGAGGTGAGGAAGGGGCGCCCGAACAGCCAGCTGCCGACGCCGGTGAGCAGGGCGATGGCGAGGCCGGCGGCGACCCAGGCGTGGGTGCGCTCGGGCAGGCGTGCCTGCGTCCAGGTCACCCCGTTGGCGAGGTATTGCATGATCAGCGCGATGGCGGTGATCAGCCCGGCGATGAAGCCGCCACCCGGCAGATTGTGACCGCGCAGGAAGATGAAAACGGAGACCAGCAGCGCCAGCGGCAGCAAGAGGCGCGCGAAGGTGGCCATGATGAGCGGATGCATGTCGGCGCTCCACGCGCGGCCGAACTCGTCGCGGCGCGGACAGGGCAGATCGAGGTTTTCGAGCAGCGCGAAGATGCCGAGCGCGGCGATGGCGAGCACGGTGATTTCGCCGAAGGTGTCGAAGCCGCGAAAATCGACGAGGATGACGTTGACGACGTTGGTGCCGCCGCCCCCCGGCACGCTGGTGTCGAGGAACCATTGGGCGATCGAATCGGTCGGGCGCGAGACCACCGCCCAGGTGAGCGCCGCCGCGCCGATGCCGGCGCCGACGGCCAGCGCGCCGTCCCGCCAGCG